>JBJEMO010000253.1:0-93256 GCA_051879715.1 Bilifractor sp. | reverse complement strand
AATGAGTTAGACCCCATAGGAGTCTAGCTCATCTGATACTAACTAAATGACATTGGTTCAGAGGTGCGTCAAGAGGACACTTCTCATTTGTCTGTTTTCACAGAATTTACATCTTAAGGTTGTAAATTCTATGATGAAAGGTTTTATAATAAATGGAAAACAGATGATTTCTGGTATGACCCATGCGTTTTGCAGGGAGGAAGACCATGGAAAAGCTGAAGAATGCGGACTATCATATCCTGTTGTGGGTACAGACAAAATGCAGAAAGAAATATCTCACGCCCTTCTGGAAGGGTGTTACCATGCTGGGAAATGTGGGCATGATCTGGCTGGTTGTCTTTGTAGTGCTGTGGTTTTCCCGTTCCTACAGGCGAATAGCCAAGGCTGAATTTGCCGCCCTGGCCGGATCTACCATCATCATTGCCCTGGTACTGAAGTGGATTTTCCGGCGCCCGAGACCATTTGATACGCACCCGGCGTTAAAGCCGCTGATTCCGGAGCCAAAGGACCTTTCCTTTCCGTCCGGTCATGCCGGCTCATCCTTTGCCTGTGCGGTGGTTCTGCTGCTTCACCTTCCTGCACCGGCCGGGGCTCTGTTCCTGGTTCTGGCGATTCTGATTTCATTTTCACGAATCTATCTCGGGGTACATTATCTGACAGACATACTGGCCGGGACAGGAATCGGGATTTTCTGTGCACTGCTCAGTTCCTGGTATTTTTACAGTTTCTAACGCTTTTTACAGGTGAGACACTCTCAAAGTGAAAAGTAAAAGACGATAACGTAATCAGGCCCGTCGCACGAGGTGAAACGTGCGGCGGGCCTGTTCATTGTTTTCTTGCAAATCATATTCTTGCAAATCAGATTCTTGTAAATCAGATCAAATCTGCCAGCATCTTCAGCCAGCGGCCTTCTGCGCAGCCTTCCCGGGTGTCTTGGCAGAAGGCTTGTCTGTTTTGGAATACAACGCCTTCAAAGCAATCGGTGTGATGATTGAGCTGATAATGATCAGCAGGATAACAGATGTGAAATATCTGCTGTCCAGCATGCCTGCCTTCAGTCCACGCTGCGCAACGATCAGGGCAACCTCGCCACGGGTCATCATGCCAACACCGATTTTCAGACTGTCAGAGCCGCTGTAGCCGCAGATTTTTGCCATTACACCGCAGCCGATGATCTTACCAACCAGACCGACAACGACAAATGCGAGGGAGAACAGCAGGATCGTTGTGTCGAGCTTCCGCAGGTTTGTCTGCAGTCCGATGCTGGCAAAGAAGACCGGTCCGAAGATCATGTAGGAATTGATGTCCATCTTCCGGCCGATGTATTCCGCATCGTCCAGAGAGCAGAGGATGACACCTGCACAGTAAGCACCGGTGATATCTGCAACACCAAAGTATTTATCTGCAATATAGGACAGTGCAAAGGCAAGTGCCAGTCCCATGATCGGGATACGTCTGGTGTGCGGGTATCTCTTGTCGACTTTCTTCATGATCAGATAAATGATATATCCGACTCCTACTGCCAGGGCAAAGAAAAGAATGGTCTTGATAGCGACGACACCGAGATTTGCATCCGGGTTCTTCAGGCTGATGACAGCGGTAAGAACCAGAATACCGATGACATCATCGATGATGGCTGCGCTCATGATGGTGGTTCCGACTTCTGTCGAAAGCTTTCCGAGCTCACGCAGCGCCTGAACGGTAATACTTACGGAAGTTGCTGCAAGGATCGTGCCGATAAAGAGGCCGTGTACGAAATTCTCCGTGCCTGGGCCGGAAAAACCATAAAAGCACATGAACAAAAGGGTTCCGAGAACCATAGGTACGGCAACACCGGCGCAGGCGATCAGGGTTGCCTTCAGTCCGGATTTCTTCAGCTGCTGGATATCGGTCTCCAGTCCTGCATTAAACATCAGAAGGATGACGCCGATCTCAGCCATCCCGGTCAGAAAATCATTGCTCTGTACAATATTGAATACACTGGGTCCGATCAGCAGGCCGGCTACAATTTCACCTGCCACCTGAGGAGCCTTCAGCTTTCGGGCCACCAGTCCGAAAAATTTCGCACAGATAATGATGATTGCAAGATCTCTTAAAATGCTTAGCGTGTCCATACTCTCTCTCCTACAAAATAAACAAACTGCCAGGAACACAAAAGATAAATAAATTTTTCACAATTTATATTATAGGCTTTCAGCGGGGATTGTACAGTACAAAAAAACATACAATCTTTATGAAATCTTTATATCAGCGCCGGAATATTAATACGGTTTTTATGGAAAAAACAGGATAATGAATAATGAAAGATATCTGTTCTGAAGTTCTGGAACGTGAAGACAGAGATACCGGATTTATCTATAAAAGCTTCAGGTTTATACACAGTTTTAGAAATTTTCTACAGATTCAAATACACAAAGAAAGGCCTCGGCAATTCTGATATGAAGAAAATGATATTTAAACTGGAACACCTGAAGCCTGCGCAGGTGATAATACTTGGATTTCTGCTGGTGATTGTCGCAGGAACACTGCTGCTGATGCTGCCGTTTTCCTCACAGCCCGCAGGGTCGGCGGGATTTGCAGATTCCTTATTCACAGCTACCTCCGCGGTATGCGTGACAGGGCTGGTTGTGCAGGATACAGCAAGCTTCTGGACACCCTTCGGGCAGGTAGTGATTCTCTGCCTGATCCAGATCGGAGGTCTGGGTGTTGTTACTGTGGCATTGGCACTGGCCCTGGTCTCCGGCAGGAAAATCGGTCTTCTGCAGCGGAATATTATGCAGGAATCTATTTCCGCCCCACAGATCTGCGGCATTGTAAAGTTCACAAGATTCATCCTTCTTTCAACCTTCAGCATCGAGGGGATTGGCGCAGCTATTATGCTGCCGGAATTTGTTAAGAGGTTCGGACCGGCAGAGGGAATCTGGTGTGCCGTCTTCCACTCGGTGTCAGCATTCTGCAATGCCGGATTTGATCTGATGGGGAAAGGGCATAAGTATGCATCGCTTACGTCCTTTGCGGCGAATCCGGTGATCAACTGTACAATCATGGGGCTGATTATTGTCGGCGGGATTGGCTTTCTGACCTGGATGGATTTTGCAATTCACGGTATACACCTCAGAAAATTCCGTCTGCAGAGCAGAGTGGTTCTTCTGGTGACAGTGATTCTGATTGCAGTGCCCGCTGTTTGCTTTTACTTTGGAGAGTTTACGACCGGCACCACGAAAGAGAGAATTCTGCTCTCACTTTTTCAATCTGTAACGCCCAGGACGGCGGGCTTCAATACAGCCGATCTGACGAAGCTCAGCGACAACGGGATCATGATCCTGATTGTGCTGATGCTGATCGGAGGTTCACCGGCCTCAACGGCAGGCGGTATGAAAACAACGACGCTGGCAGTTCTTCTGGCATCTTCGCTGGCTGTGTTCCGGCAGAAAAAGGACACAGACCTGTTCGGAAGAAGAATTTCTATCGACAGCATCCGCAATGCCGGAGCGATTCTGCTGCTGTACCTCAGCCTGTTTCTGGTCGGAGGTATGCTGATCAGCCTGATCGAAGGCATACCGCTTCTTACCTGTCTGTTTGAAACGGCCTCCGCAGTCGGAACAGTAGGACTGACACTGGGCATCACGCCTGGCCTTTCTCTTATATCGAGAGGAATCCTGGTGCTTCTGATGTATATCGGAAGAGTCGGCGGCCTGACCCTGATCTTCGCCACGGTGTCAGACCGTAGCGCGAACAGTGGCAGACTTCCGGAGGAACGGATTACGGTAGGCTAGAACATTCCTGAAATGGTGTCATGAGTCCATATGGAAACGATGAACAGGGGGGAAAACCCCGGGAGGCAGACATATGAAGTCGGTATTACTGATCGGTCTTGGACGATTTGGAAAAAATATGGCAATGAAGCTGCGGGAGATGAACCATGAGGTGATGGCCGTTGACAGGAATGAAAAGCGGGTCAACGAGATCATGCCCTATGTAACAAATGCAATCATCGGTGACAGTACAGATGAGGAATTTCTGAAGTCTTTGGGCGTCCGGAATTATGACCTCTGTTTTATCGCCATTGGGGACTGTTTTCAGGATTCGCTGGAGACGACATCTCTTGTCAAGGAGCTCGGCGCAAAGCTGGTGGTTGCCCGTGCATCCAGCGAGGTGCATGCGAAATTTCTGAAGCGGAACGGTGCCGACGAGGTGGTTTTCCCGGAGCAGCAGATCGCCAGATGGGCGGCGATCCGGTACAGCTCAGACCATGTATTCGACTATTTTGCCATGGATGATGACTGTGCCATCTTCGAGGTGTCTGTGCCGGAGAAGTGGGTAGGGAAAACAGTCGGAGAGCTGGATATCCGGAGACGGTACCGGATCAATGTGCTTGCAACAAAGGCAAATGAGAAGATTGACATGAATATTACCCCGGAAACGGTCCTGACAGATACGGAGAATCTCCTGGTGCTGGGAAGAAACCGTGACATGCAGAAATGTTTCCGGCTTTGAGGCTTTTCAGACAGGAAGGGAGTGAGCAGAATGAAGGTATTGCTGTTATTGGTTTGTCTGGGAGTTTTGGCATTCTTTGGTGACAGACTGCTTTCATCGTTTGACGAATTGATAGAGAAATATTACCATAGAAAATAATGTGGGGTTCGCTTGCGAAAGGGTACAGGCTGATACAAGAAAACGAGGATAACAGGAAAGCATGAGAGGGAATACAGGCACATCGAATACAGAGGGCAAAAAGCAGGAGCATATCCTGGTGTGTCTGTCCTCTTCACCTACGAATGAGCGGCTGATCCGGAAGGCGGCGGGTCTGTCAGAGGTGTATGGCGGATATTTTACAGCGCTGTATATTGAGACGCCGGGCGACAGAAAACAGAGTGAGGATGACCGGAGGCGGCTGGAGAACAATGAGCGCCTTGCCCGGAAACTTGGGGCAAGGCTTGAGATCATTCACGGCGAAAACATACCCTTCCAGATTGCAGAATATGTCAGGGTTTCCGATGTGACAAAGATTGTGATCGGACGGTCCACGGAGGAGGCACATCTGCGTCATGGGAAGGGAAAGCTGGTAGATGCTCTGATAGCCTACGCGCCCGATGTAGATATCTATATCATCCCGGACAGGATGCATCAGGTTCGGGCGCGCGTGCGCACACATCTTCTGCTCAACAACGAGAACAGGGTTTCCGATTTCTTTTTTACCCTTGCCATGCTGGGTCTGTGCTCTCTGATCGGCTGGTGTTTCAAGCTGTTAAACGGTGCGGAGTCCAATATTGTTGTATTTTATATCTTCTTCGTCTTCCTGATCTCAGTGCGTACGGCAAACTGGGTTTACAGCGTGTGTGCTGCCGGATTGAGCGTTGTGATTTACAATTTTCTCTTTACCAAGCCTGAGTTTACGCTGCGTGCCTATGATAACCGCTATACCGTGGCCTTTGCGGTAATGTTTCTGATTGCACTGCTGACCGGTACTATGGCCGCCAGACTGAAGATTCAGGCACAGAATGCGTCGCGTATGGCCTTCCGTCTCCAGGTGCTGTACGATATGAACCAGCTCATGGAGAAGTGCAGGAATCAGGATGAGATCAAGGAGGTCACAGCAAGGCAGCTGGTACGCCTTCTTCACAGAAATGTACTGCTGTACAGGGACAAGGATAAAAATTGCAGCGATCCGGAAGTTTTTCTCGCAGATACGGCGGGAGAGCTCAGCTTTACGACAGAGAGCGTGCGGGAGGCTGCTGAGTGGACCTTTAAGAACGGGACAAAGTCAGGAAATGGAACCAGACATTATTCGGATGCAGGCGGTATTTTTTTTGCAATCCGTCTGCATGATGTAGTCTATGGTGTAATCGGTGTCGATGTGCGGAAGAACCGTTTTGATCCCTATGAGGAGAGCATTGTGATTGCGATTCTCGGGGAAGCAGCTATTGCACTGGAAAACAAGCGCAATGAGGCGGAGAAGGAGCTGGCGAGAGTGATGGCTAGAAACGAACAGCTCCGCGCCAATCTGCTTCGTTCCATTTCTCATGATCTCCGGACACCACTCACATCGATTGCAGGTACAGCCAGTCTTCTGATGGCCGATGCAGACAAGATGGATGACAATTCCAGAAACCAGATGTATTCCAATATCTATGAGGATGCCATGTGGCTGGAGGACCTTGTTGAAAATCTCCTGTCGATCACCCGCCTGAAGGAGGGACAGACAAAGATTCATACTTCGGTGGAGTTTGTCAGTGAAGTTATAGAAGAGGCCTGCAGGCACTGCAACCGGAAGCTGTCCGAGCATAAATTTACAGTGGGGCAGTCCTCAGACATTCTCCTGGGCAGAATGGACGCCCATCTGATCATTCAGGTGCTGGTCAATCTGGTGAATAATGCGGTAAAATATACACCACAGGGTTCGGAAATTTCGGTATATGCAGAGCAGATCAAGGATATGATACAGATTTCAGTCAGCGATAATGGACCAGGTGTGGCCCAAAAGGATGTACCGCACATTTTTGATATGTTCTACAGCGGTACAAAGACGGTGGCGGACAGCAGCCGGAGTCTGGGGCTCGGTCTTGCACTGTGTCAGGAGATCGTTCAGGCGCATGGCGGACGGATCTGGTATGAACAGAATGTTCCGCATGGCAGTATCTTCCGGTTTACGATACCCGCCCAGGAGGTACACACGGATGCCTGAGAGCGTGGCAGATGCAGATGGGTACTGGAAATTATGATACGGGCTATGGAGGTGCATATAGATGTCTAAGGCAACGATACTGGTGGTAGAGGATGATCCATCTGTCCGTAATCTGATCACCACCACCTTGAAAATGTATGACTACAATTTTCTGACAGCGGGCAACGGACAGACTGCCATCATGCAGACGGCAAGCCACAACCCGGATGTGATGTTTCTGGATCTTGGACTCCCGGATATGGATGGCGTCGATGTGATTCGCAAGGTGCGGACCTGGTCGGAGCTGCCGATTATCGTGATCAGCGCCAGAAGTGAGGAATCAGACAAAATTGAGGCGCTGGATGCCGGCGCGGATGATTATCTTACAAAGCCCTTTTCGGTGGAGGAGCTGCTGGCGAGACTGCGGGTTTCTCTGCGGAGACTGCCGCTTCTGCGGGCAGCCGCGGAAGCATCACCGGTCTTCACCAACGGAGGGCTTGTGATCAATTATCCGGCTGAAACCGTGACGCTGGACGGACGGGAGCTGCATCTGACACCCATTGAGTATAAGCTGATCACGCTGCTTGCCCGGAATGAGGGCAAGGTGCTGACCTATCCCTATATCACAAAGGCGATCTGGGGAGAATCCGCGGAGAGTGAGATGGCTTCTCTGCGTGTATTCATGGCAACACTGCGCAAGAAGCTGGAAAATGGAAAGGGCTCCCAGAATTTTATTCAGACACACATCGGCATCGGATACAGAATGCTGAAGGTGGATGCCGGAGACGCAGAACATAAGGAAGAATCATGAATCAGACAGCGCGGAATCTTCCGGGATTTCTGCGGTGCTGCCGCGGTATTTCTGCGGGCTGACCCCCTCGTATTTTTTGAAGATTCTGGAGAAATAGCCCGGGTCCTCGTACCCGACAGCCTCGCCGATCATGTGGATGGAATAGCCGGGATTGCGGTCCATCAGTTCCTTCGCCTTCCGCATGCGAAGGGAAATCAGATATTTTGTCGGCGGCATATGGTATGCCTGCAGAAAAATTTTGGACAGATAGCTGGGGCTGTAGTTCAGGTTTTCGGCGATCAGGTTCATGTTTATGTCATGACAGTATTCCTTGTTGATGTAATCCCGCAGCAGTTCCGCAATTTCCCGGGCGGAATGACAGGTACAGGCACCGGAGAAGTTTTTTTCCAGGTTCTGCTGTTCCAGCCGGTACTTATTTGCAAGGGAGGACAGCGCCAAGTGCAGTTGTTCCGTGTCCACCGGTTTTAGCAGATATTCCCTGACCTGCAGATGTATGGCCTGCTTTGCATAGGAAAAGTCTGAGTAACCGCTTACTATGATGACATCAAGCTCCGGGTGATTTTCCCTTGCCTCTTCAATCAGGGTCAGACCGTCCATCATCGGCATCCGGATATCGGTCACCAGCAGATAGGGGTTGCAGGTGTTGATCAGCTCCAGCGCCTGTGTGCCGGTCTGCGCTTTCCCGAGAACGGTAAATCCCGTGTCGGAATTTTCAATTTTCTTGATGATATTCTGCTGAATCAGAATTTCGTCCTCCGCAACGACGACTCCATATTTCATATCGATAATCCTTTCCTGATATTCCGTATTTTTCCAGCCATGCATAGACCGTGCAGCCTGGAATATTTTTCTATGCTGCATATGCCTTTTCAATATTTGGTTTGTTCAATCCACATGCTGGAATCTTCGATTTTACGCTAATCGTGTCATCCCGAATTGTTATTACTCGTTTATTCCTTATGGATTATTTGCATCGTTCATCGATTGGGTTCCCGGAATCGCTGACTTCATTTCCTTGCTTTTTTCTGCATCTTCCGATGTCGTGTCAGGTGTTTTTCTTCCGATCATCACATAGGCATGTCCGTCTTCAGTATTCCCATAGTCGAATAGAATATCCTCTCCGCAATACAGCTTCCACCGTATGTATACGTTAATCATTCCGAGACCGCCGATCTTCAGATCAGTGAGCTTGTGGCGGGGGTCCCGGTTGACATCTGCAATTTTGGTGTTCAGCTCATCCAGTACCTTTTCTGAGAAGCCGTTTCCTGTATCCGTGACGGTGATGTACCACATTTCATCATCCCGATAGCTGGTGACAGTGATCTTCCATGGGGGCAGGCAGTCAGTTCCATATTTTATGGAATTCTCGACCAGAGGTTGCAGGATCAGCTTTGGAATCTTTTCCTCCATGATCTCGGGAAGAATGTCAATGCTGTAATCCAGGCTCTCCTGATAACGCACCTTCATGCAGTACATATATTCCCGGATATAGTGAATCTCATCAGATACACTGACAATGGTCGTGCCCGTATTTGTAATATACCGCATGATCTGTGACAGCGTCTGGCAGAGCTTTGTGACATCTTCATTCTGTCCGTTTTCAGCGAGAATACTGATGCAGGACAGCGTGTTGTAATAAAAATGCGGGTTCATCTGTACCTGCAGCGCGATGACCCGGGATTTCAGCTCCAGCTTCTGACTGATTTCCAATTCTGCCAGAGACTGCTGCAGGGACTCGCTCATTTTCTGGAATTCCTTGTAGAGCTCGTCAAGCTCATCATAGGAGGCATCATACTGGTCAAGCTTCTCCTCACCGAGATTTTCCAGGCGCAGCCGCTGTACCACATGCTTCAGGTGTTTGATCGGTTTCACCATATTGTGAGACAGGTACAGGGAAAGCAGGATGGAAAACAGAACCATGAGGCCGGTGACGCTGAGCAGGATCTGCGTCATATGATAAACGGGCCGCAGAATCACGCTGTTCTTCTGAAGCACCATGTAGGTCCACCCGCTGTAGGGAGAGGTCTGACGGGAATACTGGTATTTAATGCCTGTTTCCGGATCTGTGCCGATTCCATAAGAAGCGTCCGAGGCTTCCTGTGTCTTGTAATAATTCTGGTACGTCTCCTTCTGCTTATCTGTAATATCCTCATAGGGATAAATCCGCGTTCCATCCGATGCAAACACAAAGATGCTTGCCTGGGAGGAACTCTTGCTCTCATAGGAAGCGATCGACCGGAAGATCACCTTACAGCTCTTGACTGTTTCAATGGCTCCGATAATCTGGTTCTGCCGGTTCAGCGTGGCCCGGTAAAGGGACAGATACCAGTTTGAGCTCACGGAGCCCTGGGAATATTTCCCGGTGCGGTAGGGCGTGCTGATCAGTTTTTTGCCCCGAAGCACCTTCACCTGGTCCATCCACGGTACATCCTCTGTCTGATAGGCTGCATTCTTGGTGATCATGCCGGATTCAATGACGTTTCCGTAAAAATCATACAGGTTGATCTGATTTGCCTTCGGGTCCAGTCCGTTCATGGTCTGTACATAATCCAGGAACGCTCGTCCCTGTTCCGAATTGACATTGAAGTCCATTACATCCGGGAGAAGGTCTGTCTTCCGATTGTAAAAGTTCAGGTTTGAGGAAAATTTGTCCAGATCATTCAGCTGCTTTTCCGTTGCGTTCATCAGTGTGCTGTTCAGCGTTTCGAGGACATTCTGCTCGCGCGAAATGAGGATCCTGGAATTGTACTGCAGAAAGAACAGCGAAAAGAAGGCCAGCACAAGGATCGGAGGAAGCATCATGTAAGAAAACAGCTTGGACTGGAGCTTCCGGAGCTTTTTTCCGTTCTTTTTATCTCTGTGTTTCCTGTGCTTTCGGAAAACACTGCTTCCGGAATGTTCAGATTCCTCCGGGATACCCTTTTTACCATCTATATCTTCTGTGCCCTCTGGCTGCTGCAACATCGCCTGTCCCCCTGAAATATCATTTACTATGCCAGCAGTATTATTACATTATTAATATTAAAGTTGAAATGTGAGTATTAATGAAATTGTCTTAAAATTCGAACATTTGCAGACATGCTAGAAGAACCGTAGTACTTCTTGCGTGTCGAAACCGTGAGAATTTCAAGACAATTTCAAGGGTATACATCTTTTGAACCCGACATTATTATATTATAAACGGTTTACATAGGGTTGACAAATCGTTTCCTGTGATCTGCCGCACATCTGCTATGCAACTTGTAATCGGACACCGAATGTGGTATGAATAGTCATGACAAAGGGCATCTGAAAGAGACTGCCCTGTCAGAAAAGAGGAAAACATGCTGGACAAAAAAGTTAAAGAATTAATCAATACACAGATCAATAAAGAATTCTATTCCGCATACCTGTACCTTGATTTTGCAAACTACTATTATGACCAGGGCCTGGACGGCTTCGCGCACTGGTATGATATTCAGGCGCAGGAGGAGCGGGACCATGCAATGCTGATGCGGACCTATCTTCAGAACAATGGGGAGCTGGTGACGTTTACTGCAATTGACAAGCCGGATAAGACCTACAGCAGCCTGTCTGATCCGCTGGATTACGGCCTTGAGCATGAGCAGTACGTCACAGGTCTGATCAACAATATTTACAAGGCGGCAAGCGACGTCAATGATTACCGTACCATGCAGTGTTTCGACTGGTTCGTAAAGGAACAGGGCGAGGAGGAGAAGCGGGCGGATGACCTGATCCGCAAGTTCAGACTCTTCGGTTCTGACCCCAAGGGACTTTACGCACTGAATCAGGAGCTTCTGGCAAGAGTCTATACTGCTCCGACGCTTGTGCTGTAAGCAGGCGTATCCCGTGGAGGCATATGCAGATCATCAAAGAAAGACTAACAAATCGGGACAAGCTGGACCTGCTTGCAAAAGGCGGAGGATTCGGTCTTGAGAAGGAAAGCCTTCGGGTGACCATGGATGGACGCCTTGCCCAGACACCGCATCCGTTTCCGGGTGACAGTCATATTGACAGGGATTTCTGCGAGAATCAGGTGGAAATCATCACGGATCCTGAATCCAGTGTCCGGGCGGTCACAGATGCCGTGAAGAGGTATCACGGTTTTGTGCAGGACACATTGTGGAATCTTCCGTCCGGAAGAGAACTTCTTTGGCCCTTCAGCAACCCGCCGTATATCACCGGCGAGGAAGAGGTCCCTGTCGCACAGTTTTATGGCGCACAGAGCGGTCAGACCGCATACCGTAATTATCTAAGCTCGAAATACGGAAAAAAGAAGATGCTGCTCTCCGGCATTCACTTCAATTACTCCTATCCGGAGGAATTTTTGCGACGGACGTTTGAAGACAGCAGTGAGACAGATTTTCAAAGGCATGTAGACCGGCTGTACCTGAAGCTGGGGAGAAAAGCCCTGCTTTACAGCTGGCTGATTGTGGCACTGACGGCGGCAAGTCCTCTGTATGATCCATCCTTCTTTGACGGGGATCAGGCAGAAGAGGCACAGCGCATGGATCTTGCGACGATCCGGTCCAGTGCGTTTGGATACTGGAATGATTTTACGCCAACGCTGCGTTATGAGAGCGCTGAGGCTTATGTTGATTCCATACAGCGTTATGTGTTTGCTGGGAAACTGATCTCTCCAAAGGAGCTCTATTATCCTGTTCGGTTAAAGCCGGCGGGGAGCTATTCTATGGAGGCTTTTGCCGGTGGCATCAACCATATTGAGCTGCGTTCCCTCGATCTGAATCCGCTGTCCTCCTTTGGAATCATGGAGGAGGATGTGCAGTTTCTTCATCTGCTTCTGGCGTGGATGACAGTTCTGCCGGATGTGGAGATCAGTGAGGAACGGCAGAAGTCGGCAATTCATAATATGAAGAAGGCATCTGTGCGGAATCTGGAGGCGGTAACGCTTCGCAATGCAGATGGGACGACAATTGCGCTTACGGATAAGGCCCTGGAGATTTTTGACCGGATGGAGAAAGAGCTCGGCAGAAACCCTGTTATTGATTTTCAGAGGGACAAAATTCTGCATAAGGACAGGCGGTACGCCGAGATCATCGTGGACCGCTACAGTGATGACTTCATGAAGGCGGGAATTGCGCTGGCGTCCGGGCGGTTCCGGGAAAACCAGCAATGACGGCAGCGGCTACCATTGGAAGCACCGTTGCAGTATTACAAATGCAGAAAATGAAAAAGAAGCAGAAAAAGAAAGACCTGCCGTATCCGGCTTTGATGCCGGTGCAGCAGGTCTTTTTTAGAATAAACATTGTGCTGTCTAAAATTTAGGTGTTGCCAGAATCCAGCCCTGCTTCCTCAAGGAAGACGTAGTAGAGATCGCCATAGAAAATACTCTGTACAAAACGGCATTCATTTTCAACAGGGTGGACCTGTCCGTCCTTTGCAAGAATCCGGAAGCTTTCGTGGAAGACCGGTGCATCGTTTTGGTCTGCAGAATCGTCATCAAGGTCCTGCGCCGCATCGATGTATTCCTGTAATACAGTTTTCAGCCTTTCGCGGTCTTCGGGCTTAAGAATCTGGAAGTAGCTGGATTTAGAGTAATCCGTGAATTCCTGCAGGTCTCTGCATCCGCAGAGCCGTACCAGATCATTGCTTGCATAGAGAATCTGAAGGTCTGCACCTGTTCTGTAGGCCAGGATGGCCTTCGGGAGATCTCCGTCAAGCCTCTTCAGGTCCCTGCTGAGCAGCAGGCGGTTTTCTGTGCAGAGAGCGGCATCATAGATCCGGTAGTTAGGAGCTGTACCTGACTTTGCCGCACGGAGCGCTGCGCTGGCCTTTCGGCAGAGACTTCCGGTTTTTCGGCCATCATGTGGATATACTGCCATCCCGGCGAGCATGGTAAAGCTGCAGGAACTGCCATGAAAATCCATGGACATGGGTCTGGAAACCAGACGGCCTACGATGTGCTCGGCGTCGGCAAGACTGGTATCCTTCATGAAAACCAGGAATGCATCCGCGCCGTTTCGTCCGATAATGTCATCCTCAGGAAATGCAACGCGAAGGGTTGATGCCACTTCCTTCAGAATCTGATCTCCGAAGCTGCGTCCCAGAATGTCGTTTACGATTCTGAAATTGTCTATAGTCAGTGCAATCAGTACACCTGGCGTCGAAGGATGCCGCACCATATACCGTTTGATTCTGCTGTCAATGCCTCTCCGGTTCAGAAGTCCGGTAAGAGGATCGCTCTGCGTCAGAGCCTCCTGCCCGCTGGAATACCAGAAATCAAGCATTTCGCTCTCAGTATGGTTGCGGATCCACTGGATGGACAATGTATAGATATCCGGGTTTTTCTGATCCTGAATCAGGTGAAAATCCAGCCATGTATAGGCATGGCTCTCTTTCCTGATCCGGAAGCATTCTGAAATATGAAACTGTCCGGATTCCTTCATGCGCTGTTTCCAGAATGCAAAGGACGTAAAGGTCTGAAAACGTTTGACGTCCCCGGGATGCACATAGTTTCGGGAGAAATCTCTCATAACTTCCTGGAAGGAGTCAGCGCGCTCCGGGAAGACCGGAGCCCAGTTTCTGTAAATCAGAGAAAAACTGTCTTCTCTCGCGTTGATCTGAATGATGCCCTGAAAGGCAGCGAGCAGGTCAATCAGCGAATCATTCAGAGAGGAAGAGCCTGCCTGGTTCATCGGAAGCAGCTGGTCGCGAAAGACTCTGTTATAGAGAGAGTTGCTGATGTCATGCACACAGGAGAGCACCATATCATCGCTGCCCCTGCGGAAGGGAATCAGCGTGTACAATTGCGGATGGAGTTCTCCAACCTTGTCATAGGTTGCAAAGACAGCAGATACATTATTGGTCCCCTTTGCCAGAACGCGGCGTTTGAGCGAATGCAGGTCATAAAAGTCAAGAAAAGACTCACGGTCTGCCTCTTCCAGATATTTTTTCGCATAGATCTCCAGCGCCTGCTTGTCCGTGCTGGCAAAGTCTGTCAGCTTGTCCTGAGCTGTATTCAGGAAAAGATTCTCTGCGGTTTCCTCACTCAGATTAAACAGGTCGATCCGGCTGAATACAGTCAGAAGGTGGCGGATTCCCTCATGGATGTTCATGGACCGGACTACTGAGGATGTGGAATCCAGAAGCAGACCGGTGAAAATAACGTAGGCATAGCTTTCCAGCTTTGCAGCGACAGTTCTGAAGCTGATGCTGCAGAATTTGTTGCTGATAATAAAATCAAGAGAATGCGTGGTCTCTGCAGACTCCGGTACCTCTAGGGACTGCCGGATCATATTCTTGTATGCCGGGAGAGACATCAGGTACTGCAGAAATCCATCAGCGTTCCGTAGGTTCAGAGAACCGGCCATTTTATCCATTGCAGGATTGTGGTAGAGAACCTGTGTCTGTTCAGGGGTTACCTCAAGGAGCATGATCGGAACCTGAGAGCCCATATCATAGCTGCGCTCAAATTCCATAGGAGAATTGGAGAGCAGATTGATCTGTCCGATTGTATTGAAAGTGCGCTTCTTTTGTGGCGTCTCGAGGCCAAGAGCAGGAATAAGCTTACGGATTTCACATAGTGGCTGAGGCTTTGAAAAATAAAAGCCCTGCAGCTGTTCGCACCCGATGGTACGCAGGAAATCTATCTGCTGTGATGTTTCAACACCTTCGCAGAGCGTATGTGTATGCAGGTGCTTTGCCATATTGACAACAGAGGCCACGAGTGTCCGTGCCTTCTGGTTTCCTTCGATGTTGCGGACAAAGGCCTGGTCAATTTTCAGAACGTCGAAATCAAAATCCTTGAGGATATTCAGTGTAGAATAATGGCTTCCGAAATCGTCCATCCAGATTTCATAACCGGCATCATGAAAGTGCTTCAGCTGGAGACGAAGGTATTCCGGATCTGCCTCCAGCACACTTTCGGTGATTTCGATATGGATCAGCTCCGGCGGAATGTGGTATGTCTGCAGGATGGCATGCACTTCCCTGAAGGCATCGATACCGAGGAAATTATTTCTGGAGAGATTGATAGATACCGGTACAACGACGGTGTCCTGGTCAAAGAAGCTGGTCATGTCTCTGCACACATTTTCAAGCATCCGCATATCAAGACGGGAAATCAGGTGAGCGTCCTCAAGCACAGGAATGAATACGGCCGGGGAAAGAATGCCCCTCACCGGGTCATTCCAGCGGCAGAGCGCTTCAAATCCGCAGATCTTACCGGTAAGTGTCCGGATCTCAGGCTGGTACCAGGTCTCAATATAGTGCTTGTCCAGGGCCTCATCGAAGTGGTTCAGGATATACCGCTGCAGCTCCTCCCGGTCTGCCAGGTCTTCATTGTAGATGGCGATGTTCCGGTCATACTGGTCATGGATGCTTCTGGCCGCGAGGCGGGCGTGATCAATCATGAGAGAAACTGATTTTTCCTCAAAATCTCTCAGAATATAGATGCCAGCCTTCAGCTCAAGGCTGACATTTTTCTGGAGCGTGTGAACAAAGTGATGCAGGACCTCTATCTGTTCACTGATATCTGGTTTGTCTGTAAAAACGGAAAACTGATCAGCAGTGATACGGGTGACGGGGTCATCTGGAAAGACGTGCTGCAGCTCTCTCGCAAAGCAGAGCAGAAGGTTGTCACCCTCCTGGAAGCCATATTTGTGGTTGTAATCACGGAAGGCGCTGATATCCAGAAAAATCAGCACATAGGATGCGCCTGAATCCTGATTCAGTCTCTGATGGACTGCGTTTCCATAGCCCTTCAGTGAA
Source organism: Bilifractor sp. (assembly GCA_051879715.1). GTDB lineage: Bacteria > Bacillota > Clostridia > Lachnospirales > Lachnospiraceae > Bilifractor. Next base: position 77,051 of record JBJEMO010000253.1, on the reverse strand, counting down.
AAAAGTCCGGTAAGTTCGTCGTATTCTGCCAATGTAACTCCCCCATCGCCATTGCTGTTCGGTAAATGTTTCGCATTTGTTTACGGAAGATTATAACATAACAGATGGCGGTTTCCCATCGAGGAAAACGGCAGAAATATGGATGATTTTTGACAAAATTTTTGCGTATCCATTGTACAAATTATATACGGAGCGATGCAGGTAATTGGAAAAACAGGTTACTGCTTCTCGTGCGTTTCCTTGTACTCCGTGGGGGAAACGCCCTCGGAACGCCGGAACAGACGGCTGAAATAATTCGGGTCCTGATAGCCGACGGCACTGCAGATTTCCTTTACCGGCAGCTTGTCTTCGGCCAGGAGCTCCTTTGCACGGCGCAGACGTGTATCCGTCAGGTATTCGATGAAGGTGACGCCCTCGGTCTCCTTGAAAATTCTGCTGAAATAATAGGGACTGATGTTCAGTGCCCGGGAAACCTCATCCAGGGACAGATCGCCGGCATAGTGCGTACCGATATATTCCTTTGCCTTCTGTGTCAGCGCCTCAGCGCTGCTGATGGTTTTATCCGCAATTTTTTCGGCTGCGGCGCGGATTTTTTCTACAAACCAGGAATGAAGCTCCCGGACCGGATAGCCGCATGCAATACTCAGATAGTCACCCCGGTCACCGAAGCGGTACACACCGATGCCGCCGCTGCGGTAAGCGATGTGCTCGGCCCAGAGCACGAATTCTATGGCTTTCAGGCGCACATTGTTTTCGTGGGTCTGGACCTGGGTTTTTTCCATCCAGGTGAAAAAGAGATCTGCAGTTTCCGCCGCCTTCTCCGGGCTTCCGTTTTTTACGCTTTCAAACAGCTGCTTTTCCAGATCCAGCGGATAGTCCTGTTCATAGGAGCAGGTGACCGGAAGGTCATCTGCATGGGATACGGGTTCGCTGCTGTCCCGCAGTGACCGGAGCGCTTCCTGATAGGATATACGCATGTCGGAGAGTGATTTTACCGACCCGATTCCAATCCGATATGTCACACCTGTCTCCTCTGTCAGATAGGAGAGCGATTTTCGAACCTGATCAATGGTACTTACCCGGTCAAGGTAGTCCATGGTGCTGCTTTCATAGGGGATGAAGACCGGGATTTTATTCATCATAATCTGACCGATGACAGCCCTCGCACTGTATTCCTTGAGGATTTCACGGATTTTTGAATAATGCTTCTGAAGCCTTATTCCCGTACCGATGGGATTGGACAAATGGTCGCCTGGCGCTGTTGTCATCTGCACATCAGATGCACGGCGTGAGTTTAAATTCTCAGACAGGGCATCCCCGCAGGCCAGCAGAGCAATGAATCCATAGGATTCCGGAATTTCCAGCAGTCTGCGATAATTGTCAATGACCTCGGGCGTATTGTCCTGAAGCAGAAGCGAATAGACCAGACCGCTTTCAATCATCGGCACAACCGCGTCCAGCTTCTCACGGTTGGACAGTTCACGGCTTCTCTGGTCTCTGGCCTTGTCAATGCTTGCCATCGCCCTGTTCATTGCGTCTACAAAGACCTTCCGGTCCAGCGGCTTTGTCAGAAAGCTCAGTACGCCGAGATTGATCGCATCCTTTGCAAAGCTGAATTTGTCATAGGCTGTCAGTACGATAAATACGGTTGTCGGACTGAATTTGCGGATTTCCCGTATGGCCTCGATGCCGTCGATTCCTGGCATCCGGATGTCCATGACGGCGATGTCAGGACGAAAGGTCTCCGCCATCTCAATGACAGCGCGGCCGCTTCTGGCCGAGCGCAACTCGCATTTATCGTGGTATTCCTTTTCCATAATGAAGGTGAGAGAGTCAATTGTGATTCCCTCATCATCTGCAAGCAGAATTCTGTACATTTTCTACCCCCATGGTGCTGCTTCTTTTAACTTTCATTCAGATCCGGTGCGGCCGGATTGAAAAACGCGGCTGATACGTGGGTCAGTCGGGCATGGGAATATAGAGCAGGACCTCGGTTCCCTTGTCCGGACCGGGACTCGTGATGTCGAAGACATCCTCACTGTTGTAAAAAAGGCGCAGACGGCTGATTACATTGGCAAGGCCGACACCGTTTGTCTCATCGCCCTTTTTCCGCGGCGGTGCCGTACCGGTCAGAACGGCGTTCATCTGTTCTTGTGTCATGCCCTTTCCGTTGTCGTGAACAGAAATCGTGATGCAATCTCCTGTCCGGTATACGGAAAGCGTGATGACAGCGGGGCGGTCGATATCGCGGATGCCGTGGTTTACCGCGTTTTCCAGGATCGGCTGAAGGATCATGCTCGGGACGGACACACTGGTCAGATCCTCATCGATCATCTTGTCATAGCGGATTGCTCCGGAAAAACGGACGTTGATGATATACATGTAGCTGTCTACGAGTGCAATTTCGTCTGCGAGAGTCGTGATCTGGTTCTCGCGGTTCGTCTTGGTCCGGAAAAAAGCGGCGACGTTCTGCAGATATCTGTATGTCCCGTCGGCTTCCTCCATCATAGCCAGCTGTGCACCGGCATTGAGCGTATTAAAAAGGAAATGCGGGTTGATCTGTGCCTGAAGGTATTTCAGCTCCGCCTCCTTGAGATGGGTGTCCATCAGCAGCTCCCGCTCCTTCATGCGGTTTTCTGTTTCCATGGATTCCCGGAGCTTCTGGATGTACCCGCGCATGCTGACAACCATTTCGTTAAAGGCAGAGGTGACAATGCCGATCTCATCTCTGTTGCTGACCTCAAGCGGCGGCACATCAAAGTTTCCCCTCCCGATCTCTCCTGCCTCCGCCGCAAGGCTGTGCATCGGTGCTGTCGCGTGCCGGACGGTAGCTGTGATGATCAGAATATCCAGGACAGCGATCAGGACGAGCATGAGCATGGAGACAATCTCAAGGCTGTGAAAGATTCCTGCAAGCGTCAGGTATTTGCTGGAATTGCCCTTCAGAAGCAGGTTGTTCATGCTGTAGATATAGGACTGCAGCACATCGCACATCTCTGTTGTGGTCTCATAATAGGACTTATACTTCTGAATGTTTCTGCCCCGCTTGGCAGTAAGGGCGTTTTCACACTGCTGAGAATAGTACTCGGAAAGATTCTGGATGTCCCTTGTCGTGCTCTGGATCTCTGCGTTGACAGCATAATCGCCCAGAACAGAGAGATATTCCGAGTATTCTGCCTGCTTGCTGTAGAAGTCCCGCAGATTTTCAGAGCTTCCCACATTCAGATAGGCCTTGAGACTCTGCTGCATCTGTGTGAGGGTTTCGGATAGGGCATTGGTCTGTACATTTGAATAAAATACCCGGTTGACACTTTCCAGTGCGCTGTTGATATTGATGACCAGGAAAAAATTTACGGCAAAGGTGGCTGCTGTGGCCAGCAGGAAAGCAAGGTTGAGCTTTCCCTCCAAGGTGTACAGAAAAGACCTTCTTCCGGAGGCCTGTCCGTCGCCTGCAGAGGCTTTCTGGTTCAGGTCTGCAGAGGCTTTCTGGTTCAGGTCTGCAGAGACTTTATGATTCGGGTCTGCAGAGGTTTCATGGTGCAGATCTGCAGCATTTTTTTTCTTCAGATTCTGATGTATCACTGTTCCTCTGCCTCCCTGTCTATATACTGCTGCACATTTTCTGCCGTAATGGTTTCGATGTGGATGGAAGAGTATTCGGTGACAAAACCGTCCTTAATGTACGCCAGAAGGTTGTCAACAGCGGTGCGTCCGATCTCCTCCGTGGAAACGGTAAGTGTCAGAGCGGCGACGTTTTTCTGTATGGCGTTCAGAATCGTGTCATTCATGTAGTATCCGTAGATGGTCACATCGCCCACACGGTTTGTGTCAACGATGGTCTGGCAGACGCTGCTTGTGGTAGTTTCATCCAGACAGATCAGGATGTCCGGGAGGTTCTTTTCCTCAAACAGATTCGTCACCGCTTCCGCCGTAGAGAAGCTGTCACCATCACCGAGCGTTTTGGAGGAAATGGAAAAACGGTTCATGACGTGGTTCTTCTCCAATATGCTCTGCATACCCGAGATGACCAGATTCTGACCGGTCGTCTTCTCCTCGGGGCTGGCGATGACCAGGACGCTCTGCTGGCGGTTTTTGACAAGACTTCGGAGCATGTTGCCGTATTTTTCTCCAAGGTTATAGTAGGATGCCCCGACAAAGCTCTGCCGCTTTGAGCCGTAGCTGTCTGCGCCGACACAGATCACAGGTATGCCGGCCTTGACAGCCTGATTAATGGCCGATTTGAGACTTTCGCTGTCATCGCCGTTTACAATGATGCCGTCTGCCTTTGCGCTGACCGCCAGGTTCATGAGCTCAGGGACAGAATAGCTCGTGCCGAGGTTCTTGCCGGTGAATTCCAGGTAGCTTCCGTTTTTTTCGGCTTCCCTCAGGGCGTCATTGTACATTGCGTTCTGGAAGGAATTGGACCGGTCTCCGACAAAGGCAAAATGATACTTGTAGTCCGGACCGGTCTCGGAGAGGTTCGAGAGCGCATGCACCTGCCTCTGGAATATGACGGTAATCACGACAGTGATGATAATCAGTACGGTGCCGGCGATGTACAGGAGCCATCGGGATCCGGAGGTTTTCATTTTTTTATGATTGGCATAATGTTTCATAGTTTTTCCATTTCATGTACCCCTGATCGTGAGATATTTCAGGTCAGGACATTGTCCAGGAGAAAAAGATAATCAGGTGCAAGGCAAAAAATCACATACAGATTCTTACCAGATGTATTCACTTTCACTGCAAAAATATTATAATGAGAATCAGCCCAAAAGGCAATCCGTAGCACAGGGGGGAACAGGAAGGATGCGGATCATTACAGAATTGAAGAGGAATTTTTTGCGTGCAGGTATTCTGATTGCTGCAGCGGTACTGCTGGGAGGCTGTGGCGGCAAGAGCGAAAACACAGCTTCACTGTCTTCGGAGCAGGAATCAGACAGGCCGAAAATCGGACTCGTGTTTGATTCCTTTGTCATTGAACGCTGGGAGCGCGACCGGGACATCTTTACTTCTACGGCAAAGGACCTGGGCGCTGACGTGATTGTCGGAAATGCCAACGGCGATATCTCGGAGCAGAAGACCCTGATCTGTCATATGATAGATTCGGATGTTGATGTACTTGTGATTGTAGCGACAGACTGCGGCAGTCTTTCAGACGAAGTTGCTGATGCGCACAAGGCTGGTATCAAGGTGATCTCCTACGACCGTCTGATACAGAATGCGGATACGGACCTGTACATTACCTTTGACAATGAGGCGGTCGGAAGATATATGGCAGAGGCGATTAATGACGCGCTGCCGGACGGCGGCACATATGTCAAGCTGAACGGATCCTCCGTGGATAACAATGTGACACTGGTGAATGAGGGCTTTGACGCGGTCATTCACGACAATATCAGGCTGCTCGACAGCTGCTACTGTGATAACTGGGATGACAGTGTAGCCTACAGCTATCTGACAGAGCATCCGGAGTATGTTGAAAAAGCGAATGCGTATATGTGCGGAAATGACGCGATTGCTGGGCAGGTAGTCCGTGTGCTTGCGGAGCAGAAGAAGGCAGGCAGTGTCACCGTCACCGGACAGGATGCAGACCTGGACGCCTGTCAGAGAATCGTTGAAGGGACGCAGACCGTCACCGTGTACAAGCCGATTGAGAAGCTGGCAGAGCAGACGGCGGACATTGCGGTGCAGATGGCAAAAGGAGCAAGCCCGGATACGACAGAGACGATCCATGACGGAACCTACGATGTTCCCTATATCGCGATCAAGCCTGTCAAGGTCACAAAGGACAATATGGACAGCACGGTGATTGACAGTGGATTTCACATGAAAGAGGATGTCTACCTGCACGCACAGTCGGATGAGAATGTATCATACAGCTCCTGAGCAACATATCTGAAGTACAGATACAGTGAAGAAAACTGGATAAAAATGACATGAAATACCCTGTGGGGCAGGACAATCTTGCTTCACAGGGTATTTTTGTGCAAGAAAGTCCTGTGCGCAGTCTGGAAAATCTGGATTTTGTTTTAGACATTTCGCATAGTTTTGGACAAATATCGCATATTTTCGCTGTGCATATTGCATGATATGATGCAGATATCGAAAGGAAAACCTCTGGTCATCAACCCGGTTTTCCAAGGGTGGTTGTTAAATTTTCAATTATCACAGGAGGGTTTTTACATGAAAAAGAGAATTGTAAGTACACTGCTTTGTGCAGCGATGGCGGCATCTCTGTTCGCCGGATGCGGATCAACGGCATCGACCGGCAGCGCTGGAAGCACTTCTTCTGCGGCAGGCTCTTCGTCTTCTGCAGCGGCTTCCTCATCTTCTTCAGGAGCTGCAGCCGATACGACTTCATCCGGATCGGACACAGCGTCCGCATCGGTACAGGCTTCATCCGGAACAGCAAGCGCAGGCGGACAGACCATCGGTATCTCGATGCCGACAAAGTCCCTCGAGAGATGGAACCGTGACGGATCCTATCTGGAGCAGCAGTTTGAGAAGGCCGGATACAAGGTAGAGCTTACATATTCCGACAATAAATCCGCACAGCAGAATAATGATATTGAAGGACTGATCGCGGACAAGGTTGATCTTCTGGTCGTAGCTGCTATCGACGGTGAGGCACTCAGTCAGGTACTGAATGAGGCAAAGGACGCAGGTATTCCGGTTATTTCCTATGACCGTCTGATCATGAATACGGATGCCATCAGCTACTATGTATCCTTTGATAACTACACAGTAGGTAAGCTGCAGGGCCAGTTCGTCGTAGATCAGCTGGATCTCGACAACGCAGGGGACAAGACCTACAACATCGAGTTCACAGCAGGAGATCCTGCGGACAACAACGCAACGTACTTCTTCAATGGCGCCATGGACGTCCTGAAGCCATACATCGATAAGGGCACACTGAAGGTTCCGTCCGGACAGACCGAGTTTGACCAGGTTGCCACCGCACAGTGGGATACATCCACAGCCATGAAGAGATTCCAGAACATCCTCGGTTCCTATTACAGTGACGGCACACAGCTGGATGCAGCCCTCTGCTCCAACGACTCTACCGCACTTGGTGTTACCCAGGCAATCGAGTCTGACTACGCAGGCGACAACAAGGTCATCATCACAGGACAGGATGGTGATGAGGCAAACCTTGCAAACATCGTAGATGGAAAGCAGACTATGACCGTTTACAAGGCCGTTGCAAACGAGGCCGTTGTAACACTTGACCTTGCAGAGGCTATGCTGGCTGGAGAGAAGCCGGATGATTCCCTGATTTCCAAATCCGGATGGGATTTCGACTGCTCTTATGACACATCATCCTATGATAATGGAACCGGTGTCATTCCTTCTTATCTGCTTGTTCCGACCGTTGTAACAAAGGACAACATGAAGAAAGAACTCGTTGATCCCGGATACTATACACAGGATAGCGATGGATATCTGCACCCGGTAGGGTAATCGGTTTTCCCTTCTCTTTCTGACAGCGACACAAAGCCTGACGGAAAGACATAGGAAGCCTGATTTTCCAAAAGGGGACGATAGCACAAATTGGATCAGGGGCTGTCGCATGCGAAATCAGGTGCGGCAGCCCCTGTTTATATGAGCACAGGAGGTATTCACTTGTCAGACATTATTCTTGAGATGAAGGACATCGTCAAAGAGTATCCCGGCGTAAAGGCTCTGAATCATGTCAACTTCAAGGTGGAGCGGGGAGAGATCCACGCGCTTGTCGGTGAAAACGGCGCTGGAAAATCCACGCTGATGAATGTGCTTGCAGGTACTATTCCATATGGACAGTATACAGGTGATGTCGTTTATAACGGAAGTGTCTGCAGGTTCCATAACATCAGGGAATCAGAAAAACTCGGTATTGCGGTTGTGCATCAGGAGCTCGCACTGATCCCTGAGCTTACGATTGCCGAGAATATGTTCATGGGAAATGAGCGCAGGAAAAAATCGGGTGTGATCGACTGGGACAGGACCTTTCAGGAAGCACAGGATGCAATGAAGCGGGTAGGATTAAAGGAATCCTCCCATACGCTGATCAAGGACATCGGAACCGGTAAGCAGCAGCTGGTCGAGATTGCCAAGGCACTTTCCAAGAACTGCAAGCTGCTGGTGCTGGATGAGCCGACGTCTTCCCTGAATGAGGAGGATTCCAGAATGCTGCTGGATATGATCCTCGGTTTCAAGAAGCAGGGTATTTCTTCCATTATTATTACACACAAGCTCAATGAGGTTGCCTACTGCGCAGACAACATCACGATTCTGCGTGACGGCCAGACTATAGAGACCATTCCGAATCCGGACCACAACATCGATGAGGACCGGATCATCAAGGGGATGGTGGGACGTGAGCTGACCGACCGGTATCCGGAGCGGGAGCACCATGTCAGCAAGGAGGTCATTTTCGCATGTAAGGACTGGACGGTTTACCACCCGGTTTACACCGATAAATGTATGGATGATCACATTAGCTTCGAGGTGCACAAGGGCGAGGTTGTCGGCTTCTCCGGTCTGCAGGGTGCGGGCCGCACGGAGCTTGCAATGTCCCTGTTCGGAAGAAGTTATGGATCGCATATTTCCGGTCATGAATACATCAACGGAAAAGAGGTCCATTTAAAAAACGAAGCGGATGCCATCGCCCATGGTCTCGCCTATGCGACAGAGGACAGAAAGACAAACGGTCTGATCCTCTCCGAGACGATTGCGAGAAATACGACGCTGGCGCGTATGGACAAGATCGCTTCCAAGCGTGGCATTGTTAATGTGCCTGAGGAGAACAGGCAGGCGGAAATCTACGTGAAAGCCATGCACACGAAGACGCCAAGCATCCAGCAGAACGTGGGCAATCTGTCCGGAGGCAACCAGCAGAAGGTGCTCCTTGCCAAGTGGATGTTTGCAGAGCCGGATGTCCTCATCCTCGATGAACCGACGCGAGGCATTGATGTCGGCGCCAAGTATGAGATTTACCAGATCATCAACGATATGGTGTCACAGGGCAAGGCTGTCGTCATGATATCCTCTGAGCTCCCGGAGCTGCTTGGCATGTGCGACCGAATCTATGTCATGAATGAAGGAAAAATGGCCGGAGAGTTCTCTGCTGAAGAGGTCACGCAGGAAAAGATCATGAGCGCGATCCTGAAGGATGAGAAGAAGTGAAATGCCCTGATGTATTCAGGACAGAAAACGTATATTAGAAAATGGAGGCAATCATATGAAAGTCAGTGCATTCTTCAAAAAATACACCATGGTCTTTGCGCTGGTCATCGTGTTTATCTTTTTCACATTCCTGACCGGTGGCCGACTGGTTTATTCACAGAATATTTCCAACCTGCTTCTGCAGAACGCCTACGTGCTGATCATGGCCTGCGGCATGCTTCTATGCATCCTGACCGGTGGTAACGTAGACCTTTCCGTTGGTTCGACACTCTGCCTTTCCGCAGCGGCTGCAGCCAAGATCATGGACATGGGCGGCAACCCCGGCATGGCAATCCTGCTTTCCATGGCAATCGCCGCTGTGATCGGTCTCTGGCAGGGCTGGCTGATCGGCTATATTCACATCCCGCCCTTTATCTGCACTCTTGCAGGCATGTTCCTCTTCAGAGGTATTGCCCGTGTAATCCTGGATTCCAAGACCATCGCCATCATGAATCCTAAGTTCCTGAACCTGTTTACATCCTACATTCAGGTTCCGGGACTGGACAGCGCAAAGCATTATTTCTCTGCACTGCTGATCGGCATCATCATCGCCGTTCTTCTGACGATCTTTATGATCAGCAACCGCGCGAAGAAGGCAAAGGAGGGATATCAGGTCGCATCCATGAAGGCGACGATTATACGGATTGTTGTGTTCGATGCATTGATCCTGGCGTACTCCGGGAGACTGATGGGCTACAAGGGCATTCCGGTTATGGTAATCTGGATTCTTGCAGTGGTTCTGATCTTCGCGTTCCTGACCAGCCAGACTGTATTTGGCCGATATTTCTATGCAGTCGGCGGCAACGAGAAGGCTACGAAGCTTTCCGGTATTGATCCGCGCAAGGTATATTTCTGGGCATACTTCCTGATGTCCGTGCTCGCAGGTCTTTCCGGACTTCTGGTCGGTGCGAGAATCGGTTCTGTAGATGGTAACATGGGTAATTCCTACGAGATGGATGCCATCGCGTCCTGCTTCATCGGCGGCGCATCCGCATATGGCGGATCCGGTACGGTTCCGGGCGTTATGGTTGGTGCTATTCTGCTCGGTGTCATCAACATGGGCATGTCCATCCTGGGCCTTCCGGACCAGTTCCAGTACATCGTCAAGGGTGCGGTACTGCTTGCAGCCGTTATCTTCGATGTCGTGTCCAACCACAAGACTGGAAAGTCATAATGTGCGATAAAATACAGCCAGCTGGTATACAGGCAGGGATTTCATAGCCCGGTCGTCATTTGCAGTACCGTCTGTAACAAGGATTTATCCTGAACCAGATAAATCTTTGAACAGACGGTACTGCCGATTGCTTCACATTTGTCGGTATGCTATGATAGGGAACGAAAAAGTGATTGATATGCTGCCATTTCCCATTTGCGGTTGACAGCAACATTACAGATTTTCAAGGAGGAATCAGAAATGATCAGCTGGAAGAATCTTGATACGCTTGCTTCGTTCAAGGAACTGCAGGAAACAGACGCTGTTAAGCTCGCTGAGGTTATGTCCGGAGAAAACGGCGCGGAGCGGGTGAAGAAATACAGTGTTCCGATGGCAGAGGGACTTGCATACAATTATGCCGCGAAGGCAGTGGACGAGAAGATCCTGGATGTTCTTGTAAAGCTTGCGGATGAAGCACAGCTCTCCGAGAAGTTCGAGGCACTCTATAACGGTGCGGTGATCAATACAGGAGAGAAGAGACTGGTACTACATCACCTGACCAGAGGACAGCTCGGTAATGCTGTTGTTGCGGACGGAGCGGACAAGAGAGACTTCTATGTTGAGCAGCAAAGGCGGATTGCGGATTTCGCCAACAAGGTGCATGCGGGTGAGATCACAAATGAAAAGGGAGAGAAGTTCACTACAGCGGTTCAGATCGGTATCGGCGGCAGTGACCTTGGCCCTCGCGCCATGTATATTGCGCTGGAGAACTGGGCAAAGAAGACCGGCCATTTCAAGATGGAGGCGAAGTTCATTAGCAATGTAGATCCGGACGATGCAGCGGCTGTTCTGGCTTCTACCGATGTGGCACATGCTATCTTTATCCTTGTGTCAAAGTCAGGTACCACGCTGGAGACGCTGACCAACCAGTCCTTTGTCATGGATGCGCTGAAGAAACAGGGGCTGGATCCGGCAAAGCATATGATCGCTGTAACATCTGAGACATCACCGCTTGCCAGGAGCAAGGATTATCTGGATGCCTTCTATATGGATGATTATATCGGCGGCCGTTATTCCTCTACTTCAGCCGTTGGCGGCGCTGTACTGTCCCTGGCCTTTGGACCGGAGGTGTTCGCAGACTTCCTGGGGGGCGCAGCGGCTGAGGACAGGCTTTCCACAGAGAAGGATCCGCGCAAGAATGCGGCTATGCTGGACGCACTGATCGGCGTATACGAGAGAAATGTACTGGGTATGCCTGCCACGGCAGTTCTGCCATATTCCCAGGCACTTTCCAGATTCCCGGCACATCTGCAGCAGCTGGATATGGAGTCCAATGGAAAGTCCGTCAACCGCTTCGGCGAGCCGGTTTCCTACGTGACCGGACCGGTGATCTTCGGCGAGCCTGGCACGAATGGCCAGCATTCCTTCTATCAGCTCCTGCATCAGGGCAAGACCATCATCCCGCTTCAGTTCGTAGGCTTCCGCAACAGCCAGATCGGGACCGATGTAGACATTCAGGGCAGCACAAGCCAGCAGAAGCTCTGTGCAAACGTTGCAGCACAGATCGTTGCCTTCGCCTGCGGCAAGAAGGATGAGAACCTCAACAAGAACTTTGAGGGCGGCCGCCCGTCCAGCATTATCATCGGCGATCAGCTGAATCCGAAGACCCTCGGTGCGCTTCTGGCACATTTCGAGAACAAGGTGATGTTCCAGGGCTTCCTGTGGAATGTCAACAGCTTCGATCAGGAGGGCGTACAGCTCGGCAAGGTACTCGCTAAGCGTGTACTCGCCCATGACACAGAGGGGGCACTCGCGGTGTACAGCGATCTTCTGAATATCTGATTGCGCCTCCGGATAATCGCCTGTGACAGAGGGTCAGGCAGCTGTCTTCCATTATGTTAAGGCAGCTGCTTTTTTGTAAGGTAAATATTTGAGAATGCTGATGGGACGGATCGCCGATCGCCATCTTTTAGAAGTGTTCAGGGGCAGGGATGTTATGCTGATTGTTGTCAAGTACCGATTTTTCCGTGCACCTTTTCTTTTCCGCAGTTGCCGCTTTACGCACTCCTCCTTTATTGTAAGAATATCCAGATGTCTGCCACCTGTAATCTGCAGACTGGATGAGAAAGGCGATGAAAGCAAACAAAAAATGTGAAAGTGGAGGAGAACAAATGAGTGAGGCGGAAAAGACAAAGCGGTGGACAAAGGAAGCCATCATTGACCTGCTGATTGTAATCATGCTGGGTGTTACTGCGGTGACAACGGCATGGGCGTCCTGGATCGGATCGCTGCACGGCGGCAACCAGGCGACAAACTACGCGAAGAGTAATAACCTTGCGTCAGAATGAAATTCGGAGTACAACGCCGCGGTTCAGCAGCTCAGCTATGACGAATCGCTGTGGAATGACATTGCGGATATGCAGCTCACCTACGTTTTTGCGAAGGAGAAGGACGACACCGATATGATGGAGCAGACAGCCCACACCCTTCTGTACAAGATGCAGGACAACCTCACGGAGGAGATGGCTGCGAAGATCGATTGGAATACAGATCTTTCGCAGGCGGAATACGATGATCCGGTAGGCACCATTGACGCGTGGCTGGATAAGGACAATGCAATGACCAGTCCGTTTGATCAGGATTTTATCGACAGCTATTTTGACAAGGCCAATGAATTACTCGCTGAGTCCCAGGATGTGCTGGAACAGGGACAGAAGGACAACTCCAACGGAGATGCCTTCGGACTGGTATCCGTGCTCTACAGCATTACGCTGTTCCTGCTTGGTATTGCGGGATCCTTCAGCAACAGGAAGCATAAATACGCGATTGTAGCTATTTCCATGGTGAGCTTCATTCTCGGAACGATCTATATGTGCACTATTCCAATGCCGACAGGCTTCAGTCTGGGAAGTTTCTTCAGTAAATAAATAATATAAATGAAATGTTGCGCAGGCAGGGATTTTATGGTCCTGTCGTCATTCGCAAACCGGCTGTAACAAAGATTTATCCTTAGGTTATGAGGCTGCGGAACTCCTCAGGCGCTTTGCGCCTTCGTCAGACAGTCCTCGCTTCGAAAGCCAGAGTGGTATTCGGATAAATCTTTGAACAGCCGGTAATGCTCTGACAAATGGACCATAAAATTTCTGCCTGCTTTTTATATAAACAGGACATAGAGCTAAATAGGAGATGGCATCTTGCAAATATCTGAGAAATGCAATACGCTGTCTTTAGCATGCTTGAGAGGGAGGCAGCGGGTATGGAAAAAGAGAGCAATAAGGAAAGCATGATTGAAAAGCAGTTGACGGAGAGCCTTGCTGAACTGAATGAAGAGAATGCGGAGCTCTGCCGCAGGATTCAGAAGGGTGATACCTCCGCTCAGGAGGAGCTCATCGAGAAGAACCGGAAGCTGGTGGACAAATATGCCTGGTCCTACCATAAATATTATGGTAATGACCTGGATTTTGAGGATATTGAGAATATGGGTCTGACCGGTCTGTTGCATGCAGCGGAGAAGTTTGATCCGGCGAAGGGTGCTGCCTTTAGTACCTATGCGACCTTCTGGATCCGGCAGAGCATTGTCCGGGGCATTATGGAGTCAGGATTTTCCGTGCGGATTCCTGTGCATGTCTTTGCCGCAGTCTCCAAGGCATCGGCGATCAACAGCCGGCTTTCCTCTGAGGGCGTGGATGATCCGGATAAGCGTACGGAAATGGTTGCAAAGGAGATGAAGATTCCGGTGGAGAAAGCGGCCTATTATCTGTCCCTGAAGCAGGATTTCTTCACCATGCCTTCCCTGAATAACCCGGTCGGCGAGGACGGTGAGACCGAGCTGGGGGACATGGTATCTGATGGAGACACTGAGTCTGTGGAGGATGCGGTCGTACAGTCTGATCTCTATGACAGGCTTGATGAAATCGTCGGGACCCTTTCCGAGCGGGAGCAGTACGTCATCAAGCGCAGATTCGGGCTGGACGGGCAGGAGGTGCAGACCCTCGATGAGATCGGCAAGCAGCTTGGTGTGACCAGAGAGCGGGTGCGCCAGATTGAGGCAAAGGCAATCCGGAAGCTGCGGGCGCCGAAAACCATGCTGCAGCTCAAGGATGCAGAATGAGAATGAAATACCTGCCATCCGGATCGTGCGGTTCTGATGTGGGTACTCTGCAATCTGCACATAGAAAAAAGCCGGCATCATGAATGCCGGCCTTTTTCTAAAATGAGGGGGAGATAGTGAGTGGTTCATCAACTATCTGCCTACCAATATACGGTTTAATTGTGTTGAAACTGTGGATAGATCATAAAGAAAAAATAAATTACATGAACTCCTTGAAAAGTTTTCGGGAGGTATAAAAGAGAGCAGAGCCAGGCGGATTGGATTACAAAATCCGCCTGGCTCTGGTTTGTCAAGTGCAAATTTTGCAAAAATATGAAGTTTTTTGGAGATTTTTCCAGGAAAGTATCTTGGCTATCATAGGTACAGTACTAACAGTGACTCCCGGTGAGTTAGAGGGAGAAAAGCTCTCGTTCTAAAGTGGAGAAGGAGAACGGCCTATGAAAAAGAAACATCCAAGACACCCTTTTGAAAAAAAGAACATCCGGAAATATCTCCGGGACGCTGCGGGCAAAGCACTCGCCATCTCTCTGTCCGCTGGTATGGTTCTGGGAACGGCTGCCGTCAGCACGGCAGCGGAGACAACAAATACAACAGCTTCAGCGACCGGTACACAGATCACATCCAGCGCACAGACGGCAAATGCGCTTGAGTATATGGACAGCGCCGTTGTAATGACTCTGGGAGAGGTCACGGGCACTTCTCCTAATACAATGAAGCAATTGGGGGCTTATGCGCTTTCGGTTTATTCAACCTTTCTGGGAGATCCTGCCAAGCACAGCGCTAAACAGATTCAGAAGACCCTCGTGGAGATCAGCAAGCAGCTCTCTGCGTTGCAGAGCAGTACAACGCAGGACTTTTCCTATCTGGAAAGCAGGCTGGCTGCGCTCTCGATCGAGGAGAACTATCAGAACTTTCATACGAATTACTATGATCCGATGATGAGCATCTACAACCAGTACTATGGCATCCTGCAGAAATTCCAGACACTGGTGAGTGCTGAGCAGGCATACGCAGAAGATTCCTCAGACGCAAATCTGTCTGCTATGCAAAACGCATATACAGCGATTCAGAAGCTGTATTTTCCATCCGATGCACATGATACACCGGATTTTAATTTCACATCGGACCTGCAGAAGCTGTGCATGCTGATTTCCCCCTATGATTTCTCGGCTTCGGTGGATTTGGACACAGATCCAAGCGATCCGGTCTACTGGGGTGCAAATCAGCATACGGGAAACCTGATGGACAGCTATTATTCACTGATCAGCAAGCTGGATGCATTTGAACCAGAGGCATACAACGATATGACGTCCATGTACAACATGGCTGCGGCTACGCTGGCTTATTATGTGCAGGCATTGCAGGCATATGTGGCGATGGAAGCGCAGGTTGTGATGTCCACACCGGCTGAAGACCTGGAGAGCCGGTATGGGATTACCAGCATTACGTCTGAACAGCAGAAGGAGGCCTTTGTCGACCGGCTCTGGACAGATTTTAATCAGAAATACTATAAAAGCCAGAGGGCACTGGCGCAGATGATCAGTCTGCACAGTGACAAGCTGGAATCCCTGATGCGGGATTATGATCAGAATACGACAACCCTCTCGATATCTGATTACCAGACCTCCCACAAGGGGGTTTCAGGTGTAGAAGTTGGCAATGATTCCCGCTTCCATACCAGCACCCCGGATAAAGTTGGAAAAACAGTTACAGTTACGCAGTTCAAACCGTTCTATGCGAACAGCAGCTCCCAGAACAGTTATGCGTTGCTTGTACAGGACGGTGACCAGGCAATTTCTGCGAAGGATCTCCACTACATAGGGTATGAGGCCGTCATTGGCAGTGGCTTTGATGATACTGCCCGAAGCTGTGATTATGAGAACCTGATACATGGGACAACCAATGGATATAAGCTTCTGGCTGGGGCGGGAGATCTGTCGGAGATTACAGGCGTGACCGCCTATAGCACTGCCAGCATGAATCTGATCGGATTTCTGAATGACCACGGGATAGCAACGGATAGCACGATCACCTTTAAGGGAACGGCAGACTACACAGACAAAGTACTGAAGCAAGGATATTTTCTGATTACCAGCACAACCAGGGAGTCTTCGGGAACAGATGACCTGCTCATGAAAAATTCGGATGAGGATTTCAACTGGATCAATATTTCCCAGAGGCTGAATCCGGATGCATTAAGCGAGAACAACATCCTTCTTGACAGTGATGATGATCTGCAGAGTAAAGAGAGCGTTGATGCGCAGCACGTTATGGTGATGTATAAGGGTTCTCCTTCTTATACCTTCCGTGTACAGGGTGAGCCGGAGGCGGATGGAAAGACTTATGTGTCTGCAGATCTGTCGCTGGAAGATGGAACCAGCTATGATCCTTCCAAGAGCTACGCAGCAGGCACGAGGGTCGTTGTTCGGCTGAAGGTAGACGATGACCATTACATCACCGGACTGAACCTGAAAAATGAAGCAGACAACTCCGTGAAGTATGACTACATCACAAAGTGGTCCTCTGCTGCCGGGGATGAATATACGGCGCCGACTGATGAGGAGTGTAGAAATTATTTTGACACACTCACGACAGACGCAGATGGTGCTTATACCTTTACTGTTCCGGTCTCTTATGCAAATTCCTATCTGGATGTGACAACGGCTTCCCGGGCACAATCGGATTACCGATACAGTGCATCCATTCAGAGAGACGGTCGGGGTGTTGTCTCTTTTGCGGATCAGATGGGCCTGACAACGGAAAGCTACTATGCAGGAGATAATGTTGATATAACAGTGACACCCTATATGGGGTATACCTGTACCGGCATTACGGTCATGGACACGTCAGGTAAGCAGATCAGCGTGACAGATACCACCGATTCCACGACGCTGGCAATGACGGGGATCAGCAAAAAGGCGAAGTCCTTCTCGTTTGCCATGCCTTCTTCTGATGTGACCATTCTGGCAACATATGAGAATGCATATACCGTCACTCTGGCGGATGACACGACGAAGAGCCTGCTTGACTTTGCAGATACTGCAACAGGAAAGACCACAGAGAATTCCTCTATTACGGCAGAAGCGGGTGACGTGGTAACGCTGGTGGAAACCGTTCCGGCAGGCAGCTATCTTTCTAAGCTGAATATTGTGGAGCATGACACCAATGATTCTGTTCCATCCAAGCCGCTTCTTTCCACGGACGCGCAGGGAAAGACGACGACAGGCGTGACCTTTGTGATGCCGGCCTATAACGTGGATGTTCTGGCGGAATCCTCTGCAATACCAACAGGAAAGCACGCAGTGACACTGAATAGCGGAACCGGCGGAAGCGTGAACTTTGTAGAGGTAGAAACCGACGCAGACGGAAAGCCGGTACAGGATGACAGCGGTGTGCCGGTGATAAAGGAAGATTCCGGAGTAAGCGCAGAGACAAAAAGGATGGTGTCTCAGGGAGAAACGGTCTATTTCAGGATTTCGACGCTGAGTGGCTGTGAACTGAAGGATGGATACCCGCAGGCAAAACCGGACAACGGAGATGCCTGGACTGTGAACAGCGGAATAACGTCCTATGGCGGCGGACTGTACAGCTTCCAGATGGGAGATGCGAATGTAATGGTCTCCGCTCTCTTTACAGAGGGAAATGCCACAAGCAATGCGCACTTTATCCTCAGGGAGAAATACGGCCAGGGCAGCATTCTTGTCAGCAACGTCGGGAATGAGGATCAGCTCCTGCAGGGGGTAGCTGGAGAGGAAATTTCTGTTACAGCGACACCAGCAGACGGATATGCTGTCTCCTCCGCCATCCTTCTTGGCGGAACAAGACAGCAGATCGGGACCATTGATCTGAAGGCAAATGAGGATGGATCATCTTCCGGTACGTTTACGATGCCGGATGAGGACTGCATTGTATATGTAAGCTTCAAACAGGATGCAGAGCACCCATCCCATACGATGACCATAAAGGCAGAGGGGACCGGTACGGGAACTGTCTCTGTGGACCAGATTTCAGCGGAGATCGGTGGAAGTGCATCAGAGACCGTCCGCACCGGAAATGCGGTCACGATTTCGGTGACCCCGGGAGAGCAGACGGTGTCGACCTCACTGGTGCTGCAATATACATCTGATGGAAGTACCGCGCAGGTGCTCTATACAACCTTCCGGGAGTATTATGGCAAGCAGTCGGGAAATACTTACACAGCTGTAATTCCCATGCCGAACGGAGACGTGACGCTTACGGCGGACTTCATGTCTATCGAAGGAATGAGTTACTATCCGGTCACCACCACACAGCAGGGAAGTGGAACGACAGATATTCAGATCGCTGAAGGCGGCGGCATTCCGCAGGCTGTACTTCCGGGTACAACGGTGACAGTCAACGCAGCAGCTGAGGATCAGAGTGCAGACTATGTGCAGTCTGTCACGCTGCTTGACGCAGATGGAAAGACTCTGCAGGCCATTTATACTGACGATGGTTCTGAAAATGGATCGGTATCCGGTACCTTTACGATGCCGGAGCAGGCAGTGGTGGTCAATACCGTCTTCGCACAGATGGAGACGCTGGACAAGGATGGAGAGGATTATCTGATCAGCAGCTACGATGACCTTGTCCTGATGGCGAAGAATATTCAGTCTGCCCCTGATCAGTATGCATCCGCATCCTATCGGGTGACACAGGACATCGACTGCGGCGGAAAGGCGTGGACACTGCCGATCGGAACGCAGGACCATCCCTTCAACGGGACCTTTGAGGGAAATGACTATACCATATCAAACCTGAGTATCAATGGGAGCTCCTCGGAGTCAGCGAATTCCAGCTATACCAGAGAAATGGGACTGTTTGGGGTGATCGGCGAGAAGGGAGTGGTTCGGCACACATCCATTCTGGACTTTACCTGGTCCTCACTTTCCTCCTATGCAGGAGGACTGGCGGCAATTAACCAGGGACTTATTGATTACTGCTCGGTCGGCATCAACATCGGAGGTACTGGTGATGAGGCTGGAAACGTGGACAGTGATGTACCGTTCTCCGCATCTCAGGCTGTGATCTCGGGAATCGATGTAGCGGGCGGCATAGTGGCCCTGAACCAGGGGATTATCAGAAACACCAGGAACAACGCCATTGTGACCGGCGGAGAGAAGACCGGCGGCTATGGAGCAACGATTGCCGGCGGTATTGCAGGAATTAACGAAGGAACCATCACCAACTTCTATAATCTCGGTCATGTATTCGGATCAGAATATGAGGGCGGCGCTGCAGGAGAGAACATTGCGCTCTATGACGATGGTAAACAGATAGAGGGTACCGGTGTCATTTCCTACGGTTATATCGGATGGGCGCTGGAAACCGGAGATAACAAGGAGACAACCGGGCAGGTTGTCGGGAATGCACTCAGCACAGATATGACAGATGTTTACTACTGTGGAAGCACAGCTGCGGCAGGTATCAATGCTGAGTCCGGGAAGAGCGTAGAGGATAGTACATTTACCGGCGTATCGTACAAGAATCAGGACGATATGATGACGCAGGATTTTGCAGATCTGCTGAACAGCAACATCAGCGGACAGAAGAATATGGGAACCTGGACCTGGCAGGCGAATAAGAATTATAAATTCCCGCGGCTTGAAGCCACACAGCTCAAGCAGGCTGTCTGGACCGGTGAAAATGGCATTACGATTACCGGAAACGTTCATCCGGATGCGCAGCTTCAGGTAAAAACATTGAAGAGTACGGATGCAGATTACCAGGCACTTGCAAAGGCGGACAACATTGAGAAGATGCTCGGCGCATGGGACATCAGTCTTCGTTTCGCAAACGGAAGAAGGGCAACCTTCGAGGGAAACGTGACCATTCATATTCCTGCAGAAGTGGCAAATGCACTGGCATCCAAAAATATTGAGGTACTGCACCTGTACAATCAGAAGCTGCATCTGGAAAACTTTACGAAAAATGCGGATGGCAGTATCGACCTGACGGTAGGACATCTGTCTCCGTTCGGTCTTGCACAGACGACAGGACAGGACAGCACGAATGTAGAGCCGGCTTCCAATCTGACAAAGCCGGATGATGCTGGAAAGAGCGCAGGGTCCGGTCAGACTATATCCGGAAATGGAAGCGGTACGGGCACCTCGAATACTTCCACAACAGCGAAGGGAGTAAGTACAGGGGACCAGAGCCAGGTGGCACTATATGTCACTCTGCTCGGCCTTGCCGGCGCAGCCGCAGCTGCACTTGTTCTGATGCTGCTCCGAAAGCGCAGGAGAATGAAGTAAGACATCAATAGAAAACCATGACGTCGGACCCATGGGAGGTACGAAGTATGAGACAACAAAGAGAAAAATCACATTCCGGCATACAAAAGAAAAAGCGGAAAGCCATCGGGAAGAAAGCACAGGCAATTCTGCTGTCTGCCCTGATGGCAGCCGGTCTTTCCACATCTGCATTGCCAACGACAGTACAGGCGGATCAGACAGAAAACACAGTATCTGCAAAATCGGTAGTCAAGGTTGGTGGCGTGTCCAGCTTTATAACCAAAAAGCTGACAAAGTTTGCACTGGGAACGTTGAAACATGCTGTCTGCCATTTTTTGGATTACTCGGCGGAGGAGGTTGCAGCATCAGGCGGAAACGTGGCCCAGACAGCCTCGAAGATTCTGTATTTTTCACAGTGGTTTCTGGATGAAAAAGCAGCGGGAGCACTGGCACAGGCAGAGGCAACAGCAGAGAAAATCAGTGAGCAGCTGACCCAGATGCAGACTGAAATTAATCAGGAGTTTGCCACAGTGGATGCTCAGGTTGAACAGATGAGTACGGAGGAAAAGCAAAATGCATTTGTCGTGAAGTATGATGAACTGACTGCTTATAAGACAACGTACAAGGGACTTTCTCAGGTCTATGCAGATTTGGTATCGGCTTGTGAGGCTTACAGCAAAAACCAGACAGACGATAATAAGCTGGCGCTGGAAAATGCTTACAATAATGTAGGGGCATTGTATAAGGCTGCTTCATCAAAGAACCCCAGCTACAATTCTATAACGTTCAATTTTGACACGGACCTTGGGAAAATCTGTGAATTAATATCTTCCTATAATTATAACTACGAGGTGGATCGATCGTATGATCCTGGAGATGCCACTAAATGGGGAGCAGACCAGGGCAGAACGACGGTGATCAGCAGCTATTATAATTATCTGATGAATAAGGACGCTCTGGAATCCGAAGCATATGAGGATATGAAAGCAGTCATCAATGCCTGTGCAGGAACAGCTTCTTACTACCTGGAGGTTTACCAGCTTTACCTGACCTATGAGGCACAGTATATCTATCGTACACCTGCAGAGGATCTGGGCATCAGTGACATCAAATCCGAGGAAGACAAGACAAAATATGTGGACAGTCTTTGGGATGCTTATGCGGATCGGTATTATAAGATCCAGAGGGCTGTATGCCAGATGGTCAGCACGCATGAGTCAGAGATGGATGGCTGGATGCGGTCCTATGACGTGGATTCCAATATCTACTTTACGCCCTATAGCGCCACCTATATGAAGACAGATACGGAGGAGGATCGTAATTCAGATACAGCCAGTGTCATCAAGCCCGGAAATGAGAATACACATGTCAATGTATTTAAGCCTTTGGGTTCATCTTTGACCTATGCACTCCGTGTTCCAAATGACTATACACCGGTATTAAAAGTCTATGACACATTTTTCGATGAGATTACGTCGCATTTATTTTACAACAAAACATCGCGATCAGCAGATTATCGGAATATGCTGAATGCACATTCCCAGGAAAGCTCTCGAAACAGTAACGCGACAGGATATTCCCTGATCTACTCTCCAAGTGATCTGTCATGGATTACCGGAACTGCTGACTATGATAATTATAAAGGAAACCTGCTGAGCTATCTGAAAGCGCATGGAATCAATACCGACGCAAACGGAACAGTGCCTTTTGACAGCAACCGGGACAGTAAGAGCGGATATTTTATGCTGACCGGAAATGTATTAAATGATTTGTATGCGGACCATGTTGATGATGAAGACTTTGGATGGATTAATATTTCCAAAATGCTTGATAAGGCAAATCTGTCTGCGAACTATGTGGAGGTGGACAGTGATGACGACTTAAGCAGCAAGGATGCAGTAAGAAACCAGAACCTGACGGTTCTGTATAAGGCATCCAAGCCCCAAGCCAGTTTTTCTGTCGATGGGGATTCCCATGTTTACGTGCGGATGACAAGCAACGACTCCAATCAGACAGCACTGACTTCAGGAAGTATGTTTACCAGCGGGACGTCGGTTACAGTTCACTTCAGGCCGGAGGACGGATACTATATCTCATCCCTGCAGCTTGTGGGAAACAGGGACAATGATGAGAGCACAAATGAGATTCTCTATGACTATCTGACAGACTGGTCCAGAGGCGATGGGACAGAGCATAAGGATGCTACCGCCGACGAGACATTGAGTTTCTTTGACGGTTTACAGGTTGATTCAGATGGGTATTACTCACTTACACTTCCGGTGAGCTATGGAGAGTCTACCCTGGTGTTAAAGACGACACAGCTGACAGACAAGCAGAAGACGTACACAGCCTCTATTCAGACGTCTACCCAGGGGAACGAGGTTCTTGGAAGCACACAGTTTGCGACCATGACAGGAACAACGACACAGACCTTCCATGCGGGCGACACAGTGGATATTGTCGTTAATCCGTATGTTGGAAATCTGATCAGTGGTCTGACAGTACAGAAGATCAATGCGGATGGGACGACCACCGCGGTTGATGTAAACGATGCAACGGCAGATGCAGGAAGCCTGCAGCTGTCAAAGAATGAAAAATTCTACCGCTTCACGATGCCGGACGGAGACGTGACGATTTCCGCAGACTTTGTGACCGGAAAAACGGTAACCTTTGCAGAAAACGGAAAATCGACAAGTACCAATGACCTGCTGTTCTTTGCAAACCTTGGTATGGGTGATTCCAGTGAAAGTCAGGACGGGGATGCCTCTGTCATGACCTATCAGCCGGGAGATACCGTCACGATCGGCATCAGCCTGCAGAACCAGCATATTCTCAGCAAGTTGCAGGCCCTGAACACTGAGACAAACGATCCGGTACAGACAATAGCTACAAAGGTGAATGTGACAGATGGATCAAAGACCACAGAGGTAGAGGGATTTACCTTTACCATGCCAAACGCAAATGTTTCCATTGTAGCGGAGGATGCCACACTGAGCGGCCACACGGTCAGGCTTGATGCAGGTGAGGGAGGCATACTGATGTTTGCGGATGAAAAAGGCAGCGTGAGCAATCTCAGTGTCCTCAACCCATCGAAGGGCGATAAGGTCTATGTGAAGGCAGTGGCGGAGGGCGATTATACACTGACCAGCGGCTATCCGACCGCCACGCAGACCAACGATGATCCGCTTACCCTGAAAGATGAGGGAAATGGTCTTTACAGCTTTGTCATGGGAAGTGCGGATGTCACGGTGCACGCGAGGTTCTCAATAGATGAAGCCACAAATCTGACACTGAACTATGACGACACGATCACAGCGAGTCTGAGTACGCTGGATGCGAATGGAAATGCCACGGAGCTGACCTCGGCCAATGGTGCCACCGTACAGGCTGCGGTTGGATCCTCTGTACTGGTAAAGGCCACGAGAAAGGACCAGACAGATGAAGGAACGATGACAGTATCTGTCACGAACCAGAATAACCAGCTGATCTATTCGGGAACCTTCGATAATGAGGTGTCCTCTGCTGTGTTTACCGCACCCATAGGAGCCTGCACAGTACAGGTGACCTATACCGTAAAACCTGTAGAGAAGGCAGTCATAGAAATTCCGGATTATGCGACGCTAAAGAGTGTCATTGAGGGGATGAACAGTGATGATGAAGGTACAGCAGAGTATTATCTTGAAGCTACCTACTATGTGACGCAGGATTTTTCTGCGGACAATCGCGGTATGCCACTTTACTGGACCCACCATGACAGAGTATTCATCGGTACATTTGACGGACAGGGACATACGATTTCAAATCTGTATGTGGATAACGCTCTGTTCCCAATCATCGGAGTAGAGGGAACACTGAGGAATTTGACACTGGATTACTTTAGAAATTTTGATGAAACAAAGGGTGGGTCATTCTTCCTGGTTAATCGAGGTACAGTGGACGGATGTGTCCTGAAAAAGGCAGTGGTTTTTGTATGCGGCCTTGGGTACGAAAATCTTGGAAGAATTCAGAACTGCGGTGTAAATGCAGATGCAGTTATTGAGGGCAGCGAGACAGAGCTTGCAGGATTTGTAAGAAAGAATAATGTGAGGGTTGCTCCGGATGCAAGAATCTATAATTCCTATACCGCTGCCACACTGACACTGCATGGTGATGCAGGAGAGCTGGAATATGACAACCCGCTAGTCTTGGCAGCTTTCACAGAAAATGATGATCCCAATCAGTCGGAGGCAATTGTCAACTGCTACTGCATGGTTTACTATGCATTTCACGCAACTGAATTAAATGGAATCAATCAGTTTATCTATCAGAAGGATGTATTGCTGAGTGATCCGATCAATTATTGCTACTATAAATCAGGATTGTATACAGGAAGATTTGAGAAACAGGCTTATGGATCTACAGGGAAGGTAACCGAAATAATTGCCGAGGACATGGCGGGCGAACAGGGCGCTTCCATGTTGAACAATAACCTGGAGTTCATGTCCATAGATGCAGATCTTTCCCGATGGTATGCGGACAATAGTAATGTTAATGGCTTATTCCCGGTTCTGGAGAACACGCCGGAGCCTTTCGAACCTGTTTCTACGAATTATTCAGTTACAAAGGAGACGGTTAACCCGGGCAGTATTTCGATAACGGATACAGATGGAAACGAGGTTACTGCCGCGGAGGAGAATGCCCAGCTTAAGGTTACGATTACAGATGGAACGCTGGTATCGTTGAAAGCATACAATACTCAGACGGGACAAAAAATACAGGACCTCACCGGAAGCATTGGAAAAGCTGTCGGAGATTCAGTGACCTTCACCATGCCGGCAGCACCGGTAAAGTTCACCGCGACTTTTGCAGATAACGAGGTGAATGCACGATACAATATTTCCCGCAGTCATTACAATCCGGGAACGGTGACGGTAATGAATGCAGCGGGGAAGGACCTGTACACCTCTTTTGCAGGACGGACGGTTTATGTGAAGGGCGAGCCCGGTGACGGCTATACAGTGGATGAGGTGCAGGTGAAAGATGCCAGCGGCAATGTTCTGCTTTCCAGCAAAAACAGTGGAGAAGTGTCTCCGACAGATACAGAAAATACTTATACCTTCACAATGCCGGCCCAGTCGGTCACCGTCCATGTGATCTTCAAGAAGTTTGTACCGACGCTCACCACACAGGTGGACGGAAGCGGAACACTGACGGTCAACGGACAGAGCATAGAGAGAGGGCAGTTTGAAAAAGGAACTGCGCTTCAGGTCAGCATACAGGCGGCGGAAAACAACATTCCTGTGAAGCTGACATTATACTCGGAGGACGGCACGACAGTGGTACAGCCGGTCATCACCTCCTTCCAGGACTTTGCGAAGAAGGCGAAGGACGGAGTGTACACCACAACACTGGTGATGCCGGACCAGAATGTTCTGCTGAAAGCAGAATTCCAGTCGATTGAGAATTACACCTACTATCCGGTGACAACGAAGACCAGCGGAGCGGGCAGCATAAGTATTTCGGTAGAAGCAGGCGGCGGTATTCCATCCGCAGTCGTTGTGGGCAGGAATGTGACAGCAAAGGTTGATGCATCCGACGCTTTAACTCAGTACATCCAGTCCGTACAGCTCCTTGCTTCAGATGGAACGGTGATCGGAGATCCGCTGCTTACGGCGGATAAGGAAACCGGGACAGGAAGTGCGACACTAACCTTTGCGATGCCGGACCAGCCGGTTACTGTATATGCCGTGTTTGCGGACAAGGATGAGCCGGATCAGAAGGACGGCGTCTACCAGATCAGCACGTACGAGGATCTGGTCATGATGGCACAGAATATCCAGAGCAATCCGGATGTATATGCAGATGCGGACTACGAGCTGACCAATGATATTGACTGCTCGAAGGACGGCGTGAACCAGGCATGGACGCTGCCGATCGGTTCAGGAGACCATCCGTTTAACGGAACCTTCGAGGGCAATGACTACAGTATTGAGCATCTGGATGTACAGGATGGCACAGCGGGATTTGCACAGGATACAACCGGACTGTTCGGTGTGATCGGCACACAGGGTGTGGTTCAGCACCTTTCGGTTCTGAACATGACCTGGAGTGCCACATCGAAAAATGCCGGCGGCATTGCCGGTGTCAACATGGGAACCATTAACTACTGCTCCAGCGGTATCAATATAGGCAGCACCGGAGACGAGAGCGGTTATATAGACATGGATGTACCCTTTGCCATGCTGCAGACGACCGTCAAGGGAACAGAAAATGCCGGCGGCATCGCAGCCATCAACCAGGGTAAGATCCTGAACAGCCGGAACAATGCAATCGTGACCGGAGCAAAGAACGCGGGAGGTATTGCGGCAGTCAACCAGGGTACGATCGACAATTTCTATAATCTCGGACATATTTACGGTACCAGTAAGGAAGGCGGCGTGGCAGCGGTCAATTCAGGAAAGATCCGGAACGGATATAACGGCTTTGCCATGGAGAGCGGATCCTCCGGGGAGACAACCGGACAGATCGTTGGTGATGTGGAATCTGCAGATATCACAGAGGTTTACTACAACAAGGAGGGCAATATCGCCGGGACTGCAGGTGAAGAAACAATCGATAATACACAGTTCACCGATGTGCAGTACAAATCCACAGAGGAGATGTGCACAAAGGATTTTGCAGACCTGCTGAACAAGAATAACAGCGGACAGACGGAGGAGAGCTACGGGACTTGGACATATAGTTCAAGTAAGAATTATGGCTACCCGAGAATCGAGGCAGCCGTACTTCAGCAGAAGACCTGGACCAGCAAAACCGGTATCACGGTTACAGGATATGTACATCCTGACGCAAAGCTTGAGGTGAGGGAGCTGAATGCTGATTCCACAGGACAGGATGCGACAGATTACCAGACACTGAAGGCAGGGGCAGAGGACGGTCAGCTGCTTTCCGCTTACGACATCAGCATGCGTTTCGCAAATGGAAGACGAGCAAGCTTCGAGGGAAGCCTGGTAATCACAATTCCTGCCGCACAGGTGGAGAAGCTGCAGAACCTGAAGGTATTGCATTACTACAATGGCAAGCTTCAGACGGAAGCGATTGAAAAGCTGGAAGACGGCAGTGTTCAGGTGACCGTCAGCCATCTGTCACCCTTCGCGTTGGTGCGTACAGACGGAAGTGCAACGCCGACACCCACACCATCCGGCACAAACGCATCAGGATCAACCGGTAATGCAAATGCATCCGGAGGTACAACTGCCAGTCCGTCACCGAATACGTCCGGTAAGGGCTACACCGGTACGACATCGGCTTCCGGTGTAAAGACCGGTGATTCGACCCCGATTGCCGCTATGGTAGTTGGTTTTGCAGCGGCAGCCGGGCTGCTGGTTCTGCTGCTGGTGTACAGGAAAAAAGGAAGGGGCAGAAAAAACTTTGAGTGAAAACGAAGAAGCAGAAGAGAAAAAACCTGAAAAACAGAATATAGAAGAAAAGACAGAAAATCCAAATACGGATAAACAAAAAACAGAATCCCAGGGTTCCGGGAAGCAGGATGCTAAGAAAAAGAACTCTTCAAAGAAGAAAACCTGGATCCTGATTCTGATTATCATAGCGCTGGCGGCAGTGATTGCCGCCCTGGCGGTACATATGCTCAAAAATCGTCAGCCTGAGCCGGGGGACTACCCGTCCGGATATGTATCATCCTGGAGTGTAGACATTCCGGATGACATACAGGAGCAGATCAAAAGCCAGAGCCAGGAGCAGATTGTCGCCCCTGGATTTGGAAATATGACAATGGCAGCAGGATCTGACACGCTGAAGATCAGCATAGGGAACCCGTCTGAGAACCACTGCTATCTGAAAATTTCCGTGACAATGGAGGATGGAACGACGCTATTTGAGTCCGATCTTCTCAAGCCGGGTACCGGCTACACGGAGATCCCACTGAGCAAAAAGCTCTCTGCGGGACAGTACAACATTATCGTTCATTATCAGGGCTACAGCATGGATGAAGCGCAGAATGAATTGAACAGCATTGAATCCGCATTTGTCCTGACAGTGGAATAAATGTGCACCTGAAAGAAAGGCTATGTCCGATGACAGGATTTTTCTGAAGGACTGCATTGAAACACATCGACAAAAACCAATTATTAAAAACAGGAGGAAGTAACATGAAAGCAAAGTTTTTCAAAATTCTGACAGGCAGCATGATTGCTGCGTCAATGCTCACGGCAGCCATCCCGGCAGGTGCAGCTGTACTCTCTGAAACTGTCCCGAGTGGGGACATGGCTGTTCAGGGTACAGTTACAGAGGAGCCGGAAACAGCCAGCTATCTTATCGCCGTACCGACCACTGTTGATTTCGGTAATCTGAGACAGCCGGCAGAAAATGTTTCATCACTGGTAAATACGAATCTGGAAGTAAAGTGCACGCAGTACAATCTGAGCAATTCGAACCAGGCGGTAGCCGTTCTTGTAAAGGACAAGACCAGTACTGACCGTAATTTCTATATCACCGGCAGTGATACGTCCAATTCTGGTAAGTCACTGAAGTATTCTATTTCGTTAGATAATATCGATATTTCGACCCGGAATTTCGCTGCGGACGGAGGAGCGTATATTTCAGACCTTAATGGTACGAGTGGATATCTGTACTGTGCTTTCCAGGGAACCGGAACCAAGAACGGTACTCTGACACTGAATCAGCAGCAGCTGTATGGACAGAACATTAAGGATTATGTAGGTCTTTACAAGGGTACGGTGACATTCTCGACTACCATTGTTAATAAGTCCGATTATACATCTGTCTTAAATTCCTGATCATGAATGCCTGGAAAATGCTTTGCGTTTATCAGAGGCTTACAGGTCAATAGATCATGAGAGGAGGGAGTCTCATCAGAGCCAATCAAATATCTGCTTTTAAATCTGGTGTGCGGCTGCTGGTGCGGACTCTGCTGATACTTCTGCCACTGCTTCTTCTGGTGGCAGCGGTACCGGTATCTGCCACGGAGCTGGACGATGAAAATCCCAGCGGTTCCATGCAGGTCATAGCATCCGTCGTGGGAGATTCCCCAACGGTTACACCGACACCGAGCGTGACGCCTTCCGTCTCGCCAACACCAAATCCATCCGTGAAACCGACATCCGGTCCGGCATCCACGACACCGGCCACAAATGCGAAAACAGGAGATTCTTCACGGATCGGATACCTGGCAGTCATTTTTTCCGGAGCCGCAGTGCTTCTTCTGCTGTTACTCTGGATGCGGAAAAAGCACAGGAAGGGACTGCATCAGGATAAGATTTCATAAGGTTTATGTTCATGAATATGGCCGCACAGCTCTGCTTTAACTTATATCCGAAAGAGTTGTGCGGCTTTTGTGGAGGTTTTTATATGGTTATTTTTTCAGCAATAATAGGCGTGCTGATGATGATCGGAGGTATCTTCTGTATCTTCTCACCCATCATTACGCTTTTTTCCACCGGTTATTTTATCGGTATTCTTTTCTTTATATTTGGTCTCGTAGGAATACTACGTGCCGTTTCCACCAAAACCGTAACCGCCCTTGGCATGATTACAGATGCGCTGGCTCTCTTTGTCGGTATCTGCGCCATCGTCAGACCAGGTACAACACGCGTCATTGACAGATTCCTCATCTATCTTGTGGCTTTCTGGTTCCTCATTCAGGGTATCTGCTCCATTATTGTGGCCATTCAGAAGAAGGCAGAGGTCAAGGGATGGTACTGGGGGCTGATCGCAGGTATTCTCGGCTGTATCGTAGGATTTTTCTTCCTGCTGCATCCTGTTCTCACAGCCATTGCAACCGGTGTTCTGATCGGCATTTCCTTCCTGCAGGCGGGCATACAGACACTGACGTTTGCCCTCTTCCATAAGAGTGATTCGACAGAGTAACAGCGCGTGGATGCTCAGACGGTTAGCTATGTCTTTTAAGCGATTTTGTTTTGCAACGATAGATATGTAATAATGCATATACAACAGTGCATATACAACAATGCATATACAATAATGCATATACGATAATGCATATACAATAATGCACATACACTAATATCCTGGTTAAGACAAAATGATCTAAAAAAGGAATGAACAATATGAAAGATAGATGGAATCGTGTACTTGCCCTGGCTGCGGTTGCCGCACTTGGACTTTCCATGGCAGGCTGTGGCAGTACAGCCTCCGCTGGCAGCGGAGACAATAAGGGCGCGGCTGGTGTTCTGGAGCCTTCATCACAATCTGCTGACACGACGGCGGATGCAGATGTGGAGACGAACGTGCAGGCGGAGAGCGTGCACACAGATTCCACTGAACATACAGATACCACATCTGCGTCCACAGATCAGACTGCTGCAGACAGTCAAGACAGTCAGGATACCATTACTGCAGAGAGTGTAGAGCCGGATACACAGGACAATGCGGCAAATTCCTCCACGGGAGGTGCGGTAACGGTAGAGAGTCTCATTGCCGGCATGTCTATTGAGGACAAGGTGGCGCAGCTCTTTGTCATTACCCCGGAGCAGCTGACTGGCCTGGAGCCGGTAACGGCAGCGGGCGAGACAACACAGGCAGCAATCAATTCCTATCCGGTTGGAGGCCTGATTTACAAGAAGGCAAACCTTGTGGATACGGCCCAGACGACTTCCATGATCGCGAATGCACAGCAGTACAGCAAGGCCCGCACCGGCATTTCACTGTTTACCTGTGTGGACGAAGAGGGCGGGACCGTCCGCAGAATTTCCGGCAATGCAGGTTTTTCCGCGCCGGATATTCCGGATATGGCGGATGTCGGCGCAACGGGTGATGTGAGTCTGGCTGGCTCCTATGGGACTACCATCGGCTCCTATCTGGCCCCGCTTGGCTTTAATGTGGACTTTGCGCCGGATGCTGACGTACTTACGAATCCGGACAATGAGGTGGTGGCCAGAAGGTCCTTTGGCAGTGATCCGGATCTGGTGTCCTCCATGGCCCGAAGCTATGCTGCAGGACTTCAGTCACAGGGTGTCCTTCCCTGCTACAAGCACTACCCGGGGCACGGTGCGACCACCGGTGATACCCACGCCGGATACGCATATTCCGACAGAACCCTGGAGCAGCTTCAGGCCAGTGAGCTTGTACCTTTTCAGGATGCCGTGAAGGAAGGCGCACAGATGATCATGGTTGCCCACATAGCCGTGCCGAATGTGACCGGGGATGAAACGCCCGCTTCCCTTTCTTCCACGCTGGTTACCGATATCCTGCGAAACCAGATGGGATATCAGGGCATCGTCATCACCGATGATATGGAGATGGGTGCGATTGTGAACAGCTATGGAACACCGGAGGCCTGCGTGAAAGCCATCGAAGCAGGTGATGATCTGCTTCTGGTATCCACAGGTTTTCAGGAATCCTATCAGGCAGTGCTTGGCGCTGTGCAATCCGGAAGATTGACAGAGGCAAGGATCAACGAATCCCTGCAGAGAATTCTGACGGTGAAGCAGCAGATGGGGCTGATCGGATAAACCTTGACATTACAATCCCTTGAAGATCATTGGTCTTCAGGGGATTTTTAGTGGCTGTAAAAGTAAAGCTTTCACGGGGTTTACAAAAGAATTTTGAAGTGATAAAGTTATTTGGGTTGATTAAATTTCTATAAAATTTATGCTCTGAGAAGAACATGCAACCTGCCTTCCCGGCGTAATTTCTGATGCTGGCGAAGACCTGAATAAGAAATCAAATATACAAAAAGAAAAGAGGTGGAACAGATGGAAGGCTGTGATGGTGAAGGCCGATGTCCTTATCACATACCGAAGGAATTGCAGAGCGCCAGAGACGCAGAGTGCAGCGGACAGCCGGATGTCATAGGATGTTCCACCGTATTATATCAGCGCAGCTGGTTTTTGTGTATGAAATATTTTGTATTTCATCATATTTTCTGGTGATCCAAAATCCGGATTACTTCTTTCTGGAGTTTGCGTATATTCGTTTACAAAGAGTTTGGATTACTTTATTTATTAGTTCTGCAATTCATTTCCGTATCAATTCACAAGACAAACAATCCCACACAACTTGAGAGAACACAAAATTTACGCAATCGGTGGCTCTGTACGTGTGATTTATACAGTTTCGATGAAATTGTGTGATTGAGCTTAGCGACAGCGCGCAGATATTGCATATGCATCACAATGAATCTGTAAAACATGATGCATAAATCTGTAAGATGCCGATTTTCATGTATGCGCAATACATATGCAGGTAACGTGCATATGCTCAACAAGTATATACATTATTCCTGTATATACATCATTTATACACGTACAACAGCCGGCTTCCGGTTGCGTAACAATGAGGAGGACGGAATGAGCAGAGAAGAAAAAAACACTGAAATCACCGCCGCGGGATATGAGAAGGAGATTCTGGACATCATCCGGAGCAAGAATTCCCCGCGCGTGATCCGTGACCGGCTGCAGGATTATCACGCAAATGATATCGCAGCAATTCTGCCGCAGCTGGAGAAGAGAGAGAGATTATCACTGTACCGCATTATGACGGTAGAGGACCTGGCAGAGATGCTGGAGTATACCGATGAGGATGCGGATTCCTATCTGGAGGAGATGGACCCGAAGAGGGCTGCCACCGTTCTGGAGGAGATGGAGCCCGCAACGGCCGCAGATATCCTGAAGAACACTGAGTCACAACAGAAGAGGGCCTGGCTCGAGCTGATGGATCCGGAATCCCGGAAATCCATTCAGGTGCTGGCGTCTTATGATGAGGATACAATCGCCAGCCGTATGACAACGAATTTTGTCACCTTGAAACGGACGCTTTCGATCAAGGAAGCCATGAGCTCCCTGATCGAGCAGGCGGCGGAAAATGACAACATCTCCGTCATCTATGTGCTGGATGAGGACGGTGTCTATTATGGAGCCGTTGATCTGAAGGACCTGATCATCGCCCGCAACGGCACCAGTCTGGACGATATTGTTGTGACAGCATATCCGTACGTATATGCGGATGAAAAAATCGAAGATTGTCTGGAAAAGATCAAGGACTATTCCGAGGAATCCATACCGGTCCTGTCAGATGACAACCATATCCTCGGTGTGATCACATCCCAGGACGTCATCGAGGTCGTGGATGATGAGATGGGAGAGGATTACGCAAAACTCGGTGGTCTGTCCGCAGAGGAGGACCTGGAGGAGCCGATCCGGCTGAGTGTCAAGAAGCGTCTGCCCTGGCTGGTACTGCTGATGTTCATGGGTATTGGTGTATCCACTGTGGTAGGCCTTTTTGAAACAGTTGTGCAGAAGCTGACACTGATCATGGCCTTCCAGTCCATGATCCTGGACATGTCCGGTAACGTCGGCACCCAGTCGCTGGCCGTGACGATTCGTGTATTGATGGATGAGCATCTGACCGGCAAGCAGAAGCTGCATCTGGTCGGCAAGGAGATGACCGTCGGATTTTCCAACGGTTTCATCTTGTGTGTTGTTTCCTTTGTGGCCATCGGTCTGTACATCATGGCAGCCCGGAAGATGCCGCCGACAACGGCCTTTGCCATCTCCGCCTGCATCGGTCTCTCCCTGCTGCTGGCCATGCTGATCTCCAGCTTTGTGGGAACTGCGGTACCGATCTTTTTCAACCAGATCGGCGTAGATCCGGCCGTTGCGTCCGGTCCACTGATCACGACACTGACCGACCTTGTCGGCGTTGTGACCTACTACGGACTTTCCTGGATCATGCTGGTCAACGTGCTGCATATGTGAGGGTGAGTAAATGTTATTTTACTGAGATGCAAAGCCGCTGATGTTCGTTTAAAGCGCTGTATGAAAGTTCTGTATGAAGGGACGCCTGCTCCCTGCTTATACAACATAGAACAGACAGCCTGACAGTACTTACGTATCTTAACGGTTCAGGGGGATTTGAAAACGATGGATTTAAAGGATTTTTATGACGGGCAGGAGTTTTATGCCTTTGATTATCTGGGTGCCCAGTGCCAGAAGAGGGGTGTGGTTTTCCGCACCTACGCACCGAATGCGGAGGCCGTTTCCGTGATCGGAGAATTCAACGGCTGGACCGATACGCAGATGGAGAAGGTCGAGAATGGCCAGTTCTGGGAAGTGAAGGTGCGTAATGCGAAGCCGGGGCAGATGTACAAGTTCCGAATCTATGGCCCGGACGGCAGCTGCCGTGACCATGCTGACCCCTATGCATTTTTCTCAGAGAAAAGACCCGGAACTGCATCGGTGATCTACAACCGGAACGGCTACGAATTCCATGATGCAGACTGGATGTGGACCCGCAGAGACCGGAAAAAGGAGCCGCTGAACATTTACGAGATGCACCTGGGATCCTGGAGAAGGCGGGATGACCCGGAGATTCACGCCCGGGCGCTGGATGACGCAAAAGCACAGGGCATCGGCATCGATGTGTCGGATGGGTGGTATACCTATGATGAGCTGGTAGGGCAGATCGTGCCCTATCTGCAGGAGAACCATTACAATTACCTGGAAATTATGCCCCTCAACGAGTATCCTGCTGATGAGTCCTGGGGTTATCAGTCCCTCGGCTTTTTCAGCGCGACCTCACGGTATGGCAATCCTGATGGCCTGAAGCGGCTGATCGATACCTGTCACCTGCACGGAATTGGCGTGATTCTGGATGTCGTCACGGTTCACTTTGCGGTTAACGACTATGGACTCTGGAGGTATGACGGTACACCGCTCTATGAGCATGACCTGGCTGACCGGAGCACAAGCGAGTGGGGCAGCTGCAATTTCAATCACTCCAGAGGTGATGTCCGCAGCTTTCTGAATTCCGCCAGCGAATATTGGCTGAAGGATTTTCACTTCGACGGGCTGCGCTTTGACGCCGTGGGCAACCTGATCTACTGGCAGGGCGATCAGAATCAGGGAACGGATGAAAATGCCATCGCCTTTCTGAAGAACATGAACAACGGCCTGAAAAAAATCGACGGAAATGTGATGCTGATCGCCGAGGATTCTTCCGCTTACCCGAACGTTACAGCGCCGGTGTCCCGGGGCGGACTGGGATTTGATTATAAATGGGACATGGGGTGGATGAATGACACCCTGAATTACTTCCGCACACCGCCGCAGGAGCGCATGGGTGCGTACCACAAGCTAACCTTCTCAATGCAGTATTTCTATAATGAGTCCTATCTGCTGCCGCTCTCTCACGATGAGGTGGTGCACGGAAAGGCGACCATCATGCAGAAGATGGCAGGCGATTATGAGGACAAGTTCCCCCAGGGCCGGGCACTCTATATCTATATGATGACCCATCCAGGTAAGAAGCTGAACTTTATGGGCAACGAGATCGGACAGCTGCGGGAGTGGGATGAGAAGCGGGAGCAGGACTGGTTCCTGACAAAGTACCCCATTCATGACGCATACCACAGGTTTACCGTGGACATGAATGCGCTTTATATGCAGCACTCCGCCTTCTGGCAGAAGGATTATGACCGCGTGGGTTTCCAGTGGATCGAGGCGGATGACACCAGACAGTGCGTGTATGTATACCGGAGAACCTCTGATACAGAGGGTATCCTGTGCTTCTTCAATTTTTCCAGGCAGGAGCAGACCTACCTCTACCGGCCTACAGGCGACGAGAACCTCCATCTGCTGATTGATTCCGACGACTGCATTTACAACGGGACTACACCGGAGGAGAAGCTGATACAGCGCATCGAGGTGCGCAAAAGAAAGGGCGCGGTGCCAATCACGCTGCCGCCATATTCGGCAAGGCTTTATCAGGAGGTTATGCCTTCCATGGACACAAAGGGCTCTACAGATAAAACTGCATCCGGAGAAAAAGGAACGTGCGGGATTGGGAGTTCTGTCAAAAGCAGATCCGGGAAGAAGGGAACATCCGGGACGGGAAGATTCTCCAAAAGTGAGAAAACTTCAGAAGCTGCCAGTAGCACTGCAGGAAGAACCATAAAATCAACCGGTAAGCGAACGACAAAGGCCTGAAGCACAAATGCATTGATTGCCAGAAAAGATAGGACATAAGCTTATCGGCTTTATCAGAAGAATGTGTATAAATAAGCCGATCGGCCAAGAATAAAAAGAGCAATAGAAAAATAAGCCGATCGGCTAATATTCTGGATGAATTCTTAAGAATAAGCCGATCGGCTTATTCTTAATGAAATTCTTTCGCTCGTCTGCTATAATCGATTTACATAAAATAACAGAATGACAGTTAAAAAAGATATAGGCAGGCAAGTTGGGAAAGTGTGGGTATATGAAGATTACAGATGCAAAATCCTTTGGTGAAGCACTGAGGCGAAGACGTAAGGAGTTAGGTTATACCCAGTCCTATATTGCTGATTTTACCGGCCTGAGTGTCAGCTTTCTCTCGGACCTGGAAAATGGGAAAAAGACAGTTCAGCTTGAGAAAGCGATACGGGTTGCCATGCTGCTGGGAATGGATCTGAATATGGAGGCGCGCGGCGCAAGATGAAGACGTTACGTATATATCTGGAAATACAGGGGAAAAAGCTGCTTGTCGGGGAAATTCAGGGCATGCATCCAGACGATGCGGTTTTCACATATGATGAGGAATATCTTGCGCATGGCGTTCCTGTTTCTGTGAGTCTGCCGCTTCAGAGAGAATCGTTTCCGCCATCGATGACCAGATGCTTTTTTGAAGGACTTCTCCCGGAGGGATTCAGCAGGAAAAGTGTGGCCAACTGGATGCATGCTGATGAAGAAGATTACCTCACTATACTGGCTGGGCTTGGAAAGGAATGTCTGGGTGCAATTCGAGTTGTGGAAACAGAAACAGAAACAGATACGGATACAGATTCCTCTGATAAACCGTCATATAAGGAGCTTACAATAGAGCAGGTCAGGCAGCTTGCCGCAGAAGGAGCCACTAAGTCGACGGAGCTGCTGGTGAAATCTCATCTGTCACTGACGGGGGCATCTGGTAAGGTCGGGCTTTTTCTCAATAATGGAAAATGGTATCAGCCGCGTGGCACAGCGCCCAGCTCACATATCGTAAAACAGAGCCATGTGCGACTGAAGCATATGGTGGAAAATGAATTGCTGGCACTACGAACAGCCCAGAGACTGGGAATTCCGACTGCCAGAAGCTTTGTCGTGAATACCGGCTCATATCAGGATTCTGAGATATTACTGGCCACGGAGCGGTATGACAGAGATCTTGTACATTCCACAAAAAAAGTCAATGGCATGATCTGTCCATTACGACTTCACCAGGAGGATTTTGCACAGGCGTTAGGGATACCCGGAAGTAAGAAGTATGAGACGCCCGGAGGAAATTATCTTGAAAAGATTTTCCGACTGGTACGTAATGTCTCAGAAAATCCTCTCAAGGACCAGTGTACACTTCTGGATCTGCTGATCTATGACAAATTGATCGGGAATACGGATAACCATATTAAAAATATATCGTTACTGTATTCCCCGGATCTCAGGTCTGTGCGACTCGCTCCGGCCTATGATCTGGTATCAACCCTGTTATACAGGGAATCCACATCCGATATGTCGATTGCTATTGCCGGAGAAATGCGCTGGGATAAAATCACGAGAGACACATTTCTTCAGGCGGATCAGGAAATTGGTTTGTCCAGGAAAATAATAGGGGAAGAATATGACAGACTGCAGGAACAGATGATACCTGCATTAAATGCCGTGGCCGCAGAGATGGAACGTGAAGGATTTGCAGATACTTCAGCGATAGCGCAGAAGATCATTGCCTTACAGAAAGCAACTGAAAAATAAGTGACTTAACCCTATGTTCTGTGCTGACATCATGGCTGCACCATCATTTCTCTTGTACTGCTTTTTTGCTGGTAGTGTCTTCTGCAGAAGCTGGATTCTGCTTTTCTGTCTCGTTTTCCGCCAGCTGGGTGTAATAAAAGTATTTGTCCATATAGATCTTGTGTGAAATGGTGATGATCGTATTCCGGAGCAGAATGTGTCCCTCTGAATCTCCTGTGGAAGCTGCCGGGATGCGATCCTCTGCGCTTCCGAGATGATGGAGCGCATCCTCAAGTTGCGTTTTAAAGCGATTATAGGTGTAGTCTGTATCGTATGTCTTCTCCTGCAGGGTCAGCAGAAAACGGATTTCCTCCAGAGACAGGACGCATTTTGTAACCGCAATGAAAAACAGGTAGGCAATATGCTCCCGGTAATACATCTTGCGGATCGGATTTGGTATCAGCTTGTGCTTCACATAATTGCTGACCATGGAGACCGTCAGCGGATCATCCTGCAGCGGCTCCAGGAAATCATTGATATATTTCACAACCTGCTTCAGATAGAGTCCGACATTCGGAATTTCCGTATAAGAGGGCAACTGAAAGCGTTGCAGAGATTCTTTGATTTGCGCCTCACGTGTCATTGACATACGTCTTGTCTCCATCCTCATTACTCATGCCTGCATGATCTCCATGCCGGTGTATTTCACTGCGTACATGTCTGGTGTATTTCACTACTTATGTACCCAGTATATTTCAGTTTTTTTATAACGTCAAGAAAACCGCAACATCGGTTTTTAAAAAACTTGACAAAAGGTACTGGAGAAACTAAGATGAGGATGATTCAGAAATCTTGTAGAAGATGCAGGAGAAGGGTATGCAGGAAAAGATTATCGTAATCGCGGATTCTTGCTGCGATGTTGGAAAAGAATTGCAGGAGAAATATAATATCCGGGTATTGCCGGTGCATGTCATTTATCCGGATGGAGAATATGAGGACGGTGTGGATATTGATCCGAAGATCGTGTACGAGCGCTTTCCGGGTGTGATTCCGACTACGTCCATGCCTTCACCGGGTGAGATTCTGGATTTTCTGACCAGGCTCAGAGATGAAGGATATACACATTGCATTTCGATCAATGTATCGGACCACTTAAGCGGGACTGTGAACAATGTCAGAAATGTCTCTGAGGAGGTGGAGGGTCTGACCACCTACGTATACAACACAAAGGACATTTCGTTCGGAAGCGGTGTTTATGCGGTGTATGCTGCGAAGCTTGTGCAGGAGGGCGTTCCCTTTGCAGAGATCTGCAAGAGGCTGGAGGCCAAGCGGGAGGACTCCCACCTGATGTTCTACATGGACACACTGGAGTATCTCAAGCACGGAGGACGGATCGGCAACGTAGCCTTCATGATCGCCAACGTGCTGCATATGAAGCCGATCATCGCCTGCGATCCGGATGGCGTCTACTATTCCGTTGCCAAGATCCGCGGCGCGAAAAAAGGCAAGCAGAAGCTGATCGATGAGATTGCCGCAGTGGCAGGTAACCGGAGATGCTGGCTGGCAGTACTTCAGGGTGACGCGGAGGAAGAGGGCAGGCAGATGGTGCAGCTGCTAAAGGAGCGGATTCCGAATGGTGAGCTGATCTACTTCAACCAGATCAATGCTTCCCTGGCAGTCAACACCGGTCCAGGTCTGATTGGTCTGCTCGCTTTTGTAGAGCCATGATGGACGGCCTCATCCGGCAGTTTTCTGGGCAGTAAATCAATACTCTTTTGTTTTGCGCATTTGCTTGACCGTATTTATCAAAGGTGTCTATAATAGAATAACAGTGAGGCATGAATAACCGTCAGTCGTCGTGGGGCTGGCGGTTTTTTCTTAAGGGCGTTGTTGTCAGGATGTTTTACAGAAAATGCGCAGGATCTGTGTGTCGTGATATGGTAATACAGCACCCGTTACAGCGAGGCAAGGGATGCGGTAAAATAGTGGAGGAAAGATCTGCAGGATGAGTGAGGAAAGGTTGTTTGACAATCCGAAGGAAGCCAGAGATGCCCTGTACTATTCTATCTATCCGGACCTGAATGGAAGGATCTGGATCAAGTTTTTCGGTATTTTCCGCTATGACTGCAACCT
This sequence comes from Bilifractor sp., assembly GCA_051879715.1. GTDB lineage: Bacteria > Bacillota > Clostridia > Lachnospirales > Lachnospiraceae > Bilifractor. The sequence goes on along the minus strand of JBJEMO010000253.1, from coordinate 36,479 downwards.
TCCCTCCAAGCCCTGGAGGCTGCAGGAATACTTTGGCGCGGATTTTGCCTACGAGGATTTCCTGAACATGAGTCCTTCAGAGCTTAAGGAGAATCTCTCTGAGATCAAGGATACAGTTGGAAATTTCACGGATGAGGCAGTGCTGTACAGTATGAACCATTTTTTTACAACATACTGTATGCCGCCGGATAGTCGCAGGGTTGTGAAGATGCCCCTGGACCAGCTGACAGACCGCACACCCTGTGGGCTGTATGTGACCTGAAGCCGTCCGGCATAACAGATCGTGCTGTCGGGTATAGCAAATCATGCCGTCTGGCATAGCAGATCGTGCTGTCGGGTATAGCAAATCATGCCGTCTGGTAGAGTAGATTATGCTGTTGGTGATACATATAAATGAAAGATGAGCAGTCTGGTCATGGCTGCCCTGGCATAACTGCGCATACAGTCACAGGCAGTCATAAAAACACAGGATAAAACACAGGATAAAAACACAGAATAAATGATACGAGACAGAATAAATAAATCATGACAGGCAGGGAGGGAAAGGATGAGCGAATTGATGAAGAATTTTGACATGGCGGAGGAGGTTGTATACGGCAGAAATCTGCCGGAAGCATATCACAAAGCGCTGCTGGCACTTGAAGAAGACGGACAGGTCACCGACTGCAGGGACTGGAACTGCAGGCAGAAGGAGGTTTCCATGACCATGTGTGTGGCGGAGCCGCTTAGCGAGCCGATGATCTCCAAGTGCTTTATCGGCGGACCGAAGGAGCTGGAGCAGTACCGGCAGGAGATGCTGTATGGCATTCTGGATTTTGAGGTGGAAAAGGGCAACTGGGCCTACACCTATCATCAGAGGTATGCGGACCAGATTCCGTTCATAGTGGAGGAGCTGAAACGAAATCCAAGCAGCCGCCGTGCGGTCATGACCGTGCGGGATAAGGAGGCGGATATGGGAAGTGATGATCCGGCGTGCCTGCAGCACATTCAGTATTTTATCCGTGAGAACCGCCTTTGCTGCAAGGTACTGTTCCGCTCCAATGATGCATGCAAGGCGGCCTTCATGAATGCTTTTGCGCTGATCATGCTGCAAAAGAGCATTGCGGATGAACTTGACATAGGAGTAGGAAGCTACACACATCGTGCCAACAGCTTTCACTGCTACGACAAGGACTTCGATCTGCTTGACGGGTACGTAAAGCGGATCCGGAAGTCTGTTGAGGAAGATGACCCGGATGAGGTATGCTTTGACTATGTTGATGGCTGGGATGAGATGATGGAGGACGCAAAGCCCGCCATCGCCGCCCAGGTGGAAGAGCTGAGAAAAAATTGAGCATATTTATCCGGGAAATTTATAGTGCGTGAAAATCCGGTAACCGCTTTTCAAAGGTAGTAAAGGAGCGGAAGCCGCATTCATACGCGATGTCCTGTCCTGCCTTCAGGAAGGCGCCTACGTCCTCGGGACGGTGGGCGTCGCTTCCGAAGGTCAGGATTTTTCCACCGCAGTCGGCATAGAGCTTCAGAAGCTTCGGCGTGGGCATCGTGGTCTGCATGGACTGACGGAAGCCGGAGACGTTCAGTTCAATACCCTTGTCCCGTCCAATGATGATACGGTACAGGTTTTCTATTTTTTCAAGAAACGGATCAATGCTGATGGCATAGCCTGCCTCTGCCATATACCGCAGCGGATAGGTGATGTGTCCGATCACGTCATAATCATAGTGCGCAGCGTAGTCGGTCAGAAAATCCAGATAGTGATCATAGACTTTGGCGGGATCGTGACGGCGGAAATTGTAATAATAGACATCCAGATCATTCTCCATCTGGTGCACAGAGCCGATGACAAAGTCCAGCTCCGGGTGGTCGGAAAGAAACTTCCTGGCTGATGCGGGATTGGCCATGGGCTGGCCGAGCTCTGCTCCGATCACAACCTTCAGTTTTCCCGCATATTGCTCTTTTGCACGCAGCAGTTCCGGGTACAGATGTCTGCAGTCCAGAATGTAGCTGTACTTCTGCAGATGAAAGATATCCATGTGATCTGTGATTGCCAGCTCTGACAGCCCGCGTTTTATGGCTGCAAGGCACATGGCATCTACGGTGGCATGTGGAGCGCCGTCAAAGGAATAGTGTGTGTGCGTGTGATAATCTGCCAGATACATCTTTATTCTCCTCTCATGTTATGTTCCGTTCTCATATTATGCGGGGCTTTGTGCAGCCGGATTTCCGTTTTTACCCTTTCTGAACGTTTTTGGCAAAATTGAAGAACCGCAGTACAGTATACCAATCTTCCGCTGCAAATGAAATCCGAAAAAACAACTACTAGAAGGCAGAATCTGACGAGTTATTTCTTTGCGTATCCCGTATCATGTATGAGAATTTTTTCTTAAATTTCTATTTCCATTTCAAGACCGGTAAGTCCTGCCGGCACAGGCAATCAGAGTACAAAGTATCATGCGGAGGGGAAAACATCATGAAGTACATGAAACAGTTTGCGATCATTCTTGCGGTGTCCTGCGTGGGGGAGCTGCTGAATTATTTTCTGCCGCTTCCGTTTCCGGCAAGCATCTATGGTCTTGTGATCATGCTTATCCTGCTGATCACACACCGGATCAAGCTTCCGGATGTGGATGAGACGGCCACTTTCCTTGTGGAAGTGATGCCCATGATGTTTATTCCGGCGGGGGTAGGGCTGCTGACTGCCTGGTCGGACCTGAAGCCGATCATCGTTCCGATTCTGGTCATCACGATTGTGAGTACCTTCCTTGTTATGGGCGTGACAGGTAAGGTGACAGATGCGCTTGTGCAGGGAACAAATACCGGTGAAGAGAAAGAATTGGAGGATGAGATCTCTCAGGACGAGAGGAAAATATTTTCTTTGCAGGAGGACGTCACCCGGAAGGAAGCCGCAAAAACACTGGTAATGGAGGAGGAATCAGAAAAGCCGTCCAGACTGGGAGAAGAGTTTGCGGAAATAAGAAAGGGAAAAGGATGTCCATTTAAGTCTCAGGGAAGAAAAAAGGCAGAGGGTGCGCAGAAATATAAGGACGGCACACATGGAGCAGACATTCAGAAGGGTGTAGAAAGCGTAAAGGAGGAGCAGAGATGAATAATGTAATGCTTAATTCGGCAACGATCGGTTTCGTCATCAGCCTGATTACTTATGGTTTCGGTGTGTGGATTCATGATCGTACAAAGCTGGACATTCTGAATCCCCTGCTGATCTCCATCGCTTTGACCATTTTTCTTCTTTGTGTGTGCAAGGTGGATTACAAGAGTTATAACGACAGCGCAAAATATCTGAGCTATCTGCTCACACCGGCAACCGTAAGCCTTGCAATTCCATTGTATAAGCAGATGACACTGCTGAAAAAGAATTTACGCGCTATCCTGATCGGCGTTCTGGCAGGATGTCTGACATCAATGGGATGTGTTCTGCTGTTGTGCATCCTGTTTGGATTACCACATAAATACTATGTCACGCTTCTTCCCAAGTCCATCACTACTGCAATTGGCATGGGCGTATGCGAAGAGCTTGGTGGTGTAGTCACCATTTCTGTCGCAGTCATCATTGTGACAGGTATCATCGGCAACGTTATCGCAGTTGGCATGAGTAAGCTGCTCCGTATCAAGAGCCCCATTGCCCGCGGTCTGATGTGCGGAACCTCTGCGCATGCGATCGGCACGGCAAAGGCCATGCAGATGGGCGAGATTGAAGGTGCCATGAGCTCCCTGGCCATTGTTGTGTCAGGACTTATAACGGTCATCATGGCAAGCTTTTTTGCAATGCTCCGGTAAAAACAGTCATAGTTCACTGGTCTGTCAGGAAGTGCTTTTCATGATTGCCTCTGAACAGTAACAAAAGCAAAGCGCATATCCCGCACGGGTCTTGAAGCGTTTCTGTAAATGGAGTAAACTCATACAGAGATGACATATTGTGTCCGTATGGAATATCCATATGAAATCCGAGAAGATCAGATCAGAGGCGTGTGAAGAAATCATGCTGAACCGGGAAGAATATCATGCATTTTATGACAGGCTGGATATTGGAATCTGCATCATCACCGCAGATAAGTCGGAAACCATCCTGTTTGCAAACAATGGCTTGTTGAACCTCTACCAATGCCCAGATGAGGAAAGCTTTTATCGTCTGACCCGTGGCGTCTTCCGCGGTATGAAGGACGTAGACAGTGATACACCGTCACTTGCCGTTATTATCGGTCAGGTTCAGGAAAGCTCCTCCTTCTTTTACTCCTATCGCACATTGGAAGATCACTATCGCAAGGCCGAGGCTTTTATCAGCCGTAACACCATAGAAGATCATCCTGTGTATATTCTGGAAATCCTCTCTCCTGAACGGGTCTCTCATGTGCTGAAATCCGATGGATTGACAGGTCTTCTCGGCCAGAAGGATTTCTACGAATCCGCTCTTGAGCTTTCTGAAAAGAACAGGAAAACACACACCTTATCGACGTATTGCCCGATCTATCTGAACATTACAAATTTCCGGGAATACAACCGGAGATTTGGTGTTCATGCCGGTGACAATCTGCTTCGGATGATCGCGGATGCTCTGATTGATGCCTTCCCGGGACAGCTGCTTGGACATCTGGCGGCAGATTCTTTTGTCGCGCTTGTAAAGCGTGAGGGTGTGACTGAGCATGTTGAATCTGTCTGCGAGAAAATCAACAGCTATATTAACAACAATAATATTCTGCTGAAATGCGGGATCGTATATGCAGAAGAAGATGCTGATTTTACCTGGATCCGGCATTCCTTTGATATGGCAAAGACTGCCTGTACGTCCATTCAGACGGATGTCACAAAGAATGTAGCAGTCTATACGAAGGACATGGGTGAACGGCTGAATAATCGTATGTACGTGATTCAGCATATCGATGATGCCCTGGAAAAAGGATATATCAAGGTCTATTATCAGCCCGTCGTGCGTACGCTGTCCGGCAGGCTATGCGGATTTGAAGCGCTTGCCCGCTGGGAGGACCCGGATAAAGGCCTGCTGCGTCCCGATGTTTTTATTCCCATCCTTGAGGATGCACGTCTGATCGACCGTCTGGATGCCTGTATCATAGAACAGGCAGGCCGGATGCTTCACGACCGGCTTGTCAATAACCTTCCGCTTGTCCCCATATCCGTCAATTTATCAAAGCTGGATTTTGATCTGATGGAACCGCTCGAGGTGCTGGAGAATATTGTAAAAAAGTACGAAATACCACGGGAATATATACACGTAGAGATGACGGAATCCGTTATGGTATGGAACCGCCAGAACCTTCAGAAAATCATTCGGGATTTTCATCAGGCAGGCTATGAGGTCTGGCTGGACGATTTTGGCAGTGGATATTCTTCGATGAATATTCTGCATAATTATTCCTTTGATGAACTGAAAATTGATATGGATTTCTTCCGGAACTTTGATGAAAAGAGCCGGAAAATCATTACCAGTGTTGTATCCATGGCAAAGTCTCTTGGTATGCATACACTGGCAGAGGGTGTGGAGACTGCAGAACAGCTCCTCTTTCTGAAGGAAATCGGCTGTGGAAAGATTCAGGGCTTTTATTACGGAAGACCCCTTCCGTTTTCCGAGACGCTGATAACCTGTCGCGGTAAGAACCTGACCATGGAGACTCCCTATGAACGGGATATGTTTAACAAGGCAGAGCTGATTGATACTACGTCAGACAGCCCTGTGGCCATTGTTGAGAATACACCGGAACATATACGTCTGCTGACAGCGAATAAGGCCTATTTGCGGGAACTTGCCAGCATCGGCACAGAATCACTGCCTGATGCGAATCAGAATCTTGCATTGCCCAGCTATTCGATGAAGAGCCGTTTCAGATCTTTTCTGACCAAGGTTTATTATGGCATCACAGAAAGCATGACTTATGTGGATATGGGTCAGTACATGAGAGTGCATGCAGAGAAAATCGCCGGGCAGCCGGACTACTGGCTTGCCAGAGCATCTCTGACCAATATCAGTACGGCAGCGGAGATTAATCAGGTTCATAAACAGGATAATATATTCCGTAATCTCATTCTTCTATATGATGAGCTATGCTATTTCAATATGAAGGATGATCAGATTGAAGTCCTGGAATGTGCGCATCCGGAAATAAGCCCGGGTCAGATTTACCATGATATCCGTGCATCTTTTCGTGCATATGCATCGAACTATGTCCATCCGGATGATCAGGAACGCTTCCTGAATTTTATCAGTCCGGACCATATTTATCTGCTGGCGGAAAAGTCCGGACGTTCTGAGGCAACCGATCTGTTCCGGATCAAAAGGACGGATGGGTCCTGGCACTGGTCTGTTGTGCATGCGCTTGTGCTCATGAAGACGAAATCAAGGGATATTCTGCTGGCAAACCGCGAGGATATCTGGGAGCGTCAGCAGAACCGGGGGTGGCTGCTGCCCCTCTTCCTGCAAAGCTTTGGCATTTCAGAAAGGTCAGTGAATGCAGACGATGGGACATCGGCTGGCCGCGACGCTCTGTTGTTCTATGAGTCAAATGCAAATGATGCTATCATGGCCGGATTGAAGGAAAAAGATCCCTCTGAGGGAATTCGGAAGTCCATTGCGCGGATCGGAGATAATCTGGAGGCAGAGCGTATGATGATCTTTGAAACGCTGCCTGGCGGAGACGCGGTCTGCACCTTTGCATGGGACCGAGGGGATCAAAAGCCTCTGAATATACAGGATCTGCGGATCCCTTCCGAAAACCTGCTGCCTCTCTACGAAATTTTCAAGCGCAGGCCTGTGGCGAGAATACAGGATTTTGCGTTCTTCCAGAGAAACAACCCGGAATTCCGGCTCCCGATTCCCGGAATACGCAATATCGTATCCGGTCAGCTCAGGATTCCTGACCGGCCGATCGGTTTTACCATGGTCATTAACTCATCAGAGCATAATTTTCAGACTGCGAGCCAGGTTCTGTCCACATTGACCAGCTTTCTTTCTGTTCTGATCCGGAACCGTGATATGATATTGAAGTTTGAGGAACAGAGCCAGCGTGATCCACTGACCGGTGTTCTGAACCGCAGAGGACTTATGGAGTACCTCTCCAACTATGACGGAACAGGGTATCTGGCTATGATTTCAGGAGACATCAACAATCTGAAGAAAACAAATGATACATGCGGACACCATGCTGGTGATATGCTGATCCGTGCAGCTGCCGAGATCCTGACCTGTTATTCAGATGAAGAGCATACCTTCCGTATGGGTGGCGATGAGTTCCTTATGATCCGTGAAGACATGGATGAAGAGGAGACCAAGGCATTTCTGCACCAGCTGAAGGGTGTCATGCTTGCCTCAGGCATTGACATTGCGCTTAGGTATTATGTACATCATGGCAGGATCAATAACCCCGACACACTGATCGGCAAGGCAGATGCCCAGATGTACAAGGACAAGGCAGGGTGCCATAGAGGCAGAGATGCTGGTACAGGTGCAAAATCTGCTGCTTATTGGAATATTACCTGAAATAGATCCTGCACTTCTTAATGGTATTTTATATTGCAGTGGTCAGGAACGATATTTGGCAATGTGTAACAAAATTGTAAAAAATAGCCGCTTCCCCGTTGATTTCAAAACTATCCTGTGATAATATTGTGGAAGATTAAAGAAAGTGTAACATAATCGTCAAGAAAAGCGTTGCGAAATCGTTACAAAGTTACGCAGGAAGTATTAAGCATCGGGAGGTTATATTTTTGAAAGTCAGATTTAAACGTTTACTTACAATTGGAATTGCTGTTGCTACGATTGCTGCGCAGCCGTTGACTGTAAGCGCAGATGATTACGATACGCAGATTCAGAATGCGGATAGCGCTATCAGCGATCTGCAGAGTCAGCAGGCATCAACGAATCAGAGTCTTACAGACGTGCAGAATTCAATCAACAGTATGGAGTCAGATAAGCAGGCTATTCTTGATCAGATCGATGGTTATGATCAGGAGCTGGTTATCACAATGGCTTCTATTTCATCTATGGATGATCAGATTGAGGAAAAGACGAAGGAACTGGAACAGACAGAGAAGGATCTCGCTGAAGCCGAGGCAGATCAGCAGACCCAGTATAACGCTATGAAGAAGAGAATCCAGTATCTCTACGAGAAGGGCGGCGACAATGGATGGGCCAGTGTTCTGCTCGGAAGCATCAGCCTTTCGGAAGGTCTTGATAAGGTAGACGATACGAAATCTCTCTATAAATATGACAGAAATGAGCTGGCAACCTATACGGAGACTGTAAAGCAGGTTAAAGATCTGAAAGCGCAGGAAACTTCTCAGAAGTCCTCCCTTGAGGCATCCAAGCAGGAGCTTGAAGGAGCCAAGGAGAATCTGGAGTCCCTGAAGGCAGATGCGCAGTCAAAGGGTGAAGATCTTGATTCTCTGCTTGCTGATGCACAGAATAAGGCAGATCAGTACTATGCACTGATTCAGGAGCAGAACGCGCAGATCTCCGAGCTGCAGTCTCAGAAGGAAGCTGCCGAGAATGCAAAGGCTGAGCAGGAAGCAGCAGAGAAGGCAGCACAGGAGGCAGCGGCACAGCAGGCAGCGCAGGAAGCTGCAGCACAGCAGGCGGCAGCTTCTCAGGCCGCGGCATCCGGGGCAACAGACAGCACAGGTTCCGGAAGTGCTTCTTCTGCGGACACATCTGCTTCAGATAGTACAGCATCTGCAGATACATCTGCTTCGGACAGTTCTTCTTCTGCTGGTACATCTGCTTCGGATGGCACAACATCTGATGGCAGTGGTTCTGCAGATAATGGTTCTGGCGCAGCAGCTTCAGATAACAGTGCTTCATCTGCAGCATCGTCTTCTTCATCTTCTGCATCTTCAGCAGGTACATCCGCTTCTACATCAAGTGGAGCATCAGGACAGGCTGTTGTGAATTATGCACTGCAGTTTGTAGGCAATCCATATGTATGGGGCGGAACTTCGCTGACCAATGGCTGTGACTGTTCCGGATTCGTACAGGCAGTATACGCACACTTCGGCATTTCACTGAGCCGTACAACCTATACTCAGGCTAACGAGGGAATTGCGGTATCCTACAGTGATATGCAGCCGGGTGATGTCATCAATTATGGAAGCCATACAGCTATTTATATCGGCAACAACATGATCGTTCATGCTGCAGATGAGTCTCTCGGTATCATCACCCAGAGCAACCCTGCATTTGAGCCGATCGTAACAATCAGAAGATTTATCTACTGATCCCTGATCCTGCTGGCCGGTCGATGTATATCAGCAGGACAGATACAACAGAAACAGATAAAGAGAAACTTTTCGAGTGGAGTATTTACGAAAGCCAGGCAGGCATTTGCCCTGCCTGGCTTTTTCACGTCATCACACTTTCATCACATACTCATCAAAAACTCAACACAAAATTCACAAAATTAGATCACATACTTTCATTAATATAAACATTGTAAGGAACAGGAAAGCAACATCCACCGGTGCAGATGAATCACCACGGATCAGAAGTGACGGCGGGTTTAAGTGAAAGGGTGAATATTATGAGTGAATATGATAACAACTTCTTCAATGATAACAATGGCGGATATAACTTCCAGAATAACGATAATCAGGATAACAGTGACAAAAAGCTTAACCGCAAGGAGCGCCGCAGACTGAAAAGAGCGCAGAAAAAGAACGGAAACGGCCGCAGATGGGGTACAGTCATCGCCAGCGCGCTGGTATTCGGACTGGTGGCAGGCACCGTTACTTATGGAGTGAATGCAGGGGCTGCCGCGATATCTTCCTCCACAAATACATCTGCTTCCACAGAAGCTTCTGGAACAGAGACATCCAATAAGGCAACCCTGACCAAGACTTCCTCTACGAATACCTCCGGGAGCACGGATGCATCAACATCATCAAGCGGAGATCTTTCCGTGTCCGAGGTTGCAGCCAAGGCAATGCCTTCCATGGTTACGATTTCCACAATGTCTGTAGAGGAGATGCAGAGCTTTTTCGGCGGATCTCAGCAGTATCAGGTTGAAGGCGCCGGCACAGGTGTCATCGTAGGCATTACGGATAGTGAAGTACTGATCGCCACAAACAATCACGTTATCGATGGTGCGTCTACCATTTCTGTAGGTTTTGTAGATGACTCGGTTGCAGAAGGTCAGATCAAGGGAACAGATTCTGATAATGACCTGGCAGTGGTAGCGGTGCAGAAGAGTGATCTGAGCAGTGATACCCTCAGCCAGATCAATGCGATAACGATAGGCGATTCAGACAGTGTACAGCTTGGCGATCAGGTTGTAGCCATTGGTAATGCGCTGGGTTATGGACAGTCTGTTACCTCCGGATATGTGAGCGCACTGAACAGAAATCTCTCCTTCTCAGATGGAAGTACCACAACGGAATCTACAGGACTGATTCAGACAGATGCAGCAATAAATGCAGGTAACTCCGGCGGTGCGCTTCTGAATATGAAGGGCGAGCTGATCGGAATCAATGAGGCAAAGAGCTCTTCCTCAAGCGGTGAGGCGTCGGTAGATAATATGGGCTATGCAATTCCGACTGCAAAAGCTGAGTCTATTCTTGAGAAACTGATGAATGAGGAGACAAAGACAACCTACAGTGATGATGAGAGAGGCTACCTGGGAGTTGCAACTGCTGATGTGACAGAGGAATATTCTCAGGTATACAGCATGCCGGAAGGTGTCTGCCTTACCAGTGTTCCGGATGGCAGTCCTGCAGCCAATGCCGGACTTCAGAAGGGTGATGTCATCACGGCCATCGACGGAACCTCAGTATCGACTGCGGATGATCTTACAACACAGCTGAAGTATCATAAATCAGGTGATTCGGTAAAGATTACATATCAGAGATCCGATAATGGAAGCTATACAGAGAAGGAGACGACAGTTACACTTGGGAGCAAGAGCGATATTGAAAAGCTTTCATCCACAGACAGCTCCGGCTCCGGAAATTCCGGAAGCAGCAATTCCGGCAGCGGAAGCAGCCAGAGCTCCGGAAACAGTGACAGCGGTTACGGATACAGCTATGGATTCGGACTTCCATTTTCAGGCTGAATCAGTCTTACAGGAAACGCCCATAGCTTATGCATGGAGTCTGTTCTGTAAGAGTGCGATGTAAAAAGACAGAAATCCTCATGCTAAGGTTCAGGTAATATATCGTAGAAATACCGGGTGAAAATCAGAAAAGCTGGTTTTCGCCCGGTATTTTTTGGCGGTGATGATCGGTTCTGCTGTATTTTTTCTGCGTTACCGTTCACTGTCATGCCAGGAAGTACCTTTCATGGCAGGCCTCTGAAAAGCACTTTTCTGCAGGGATCGCAGGGGCTAAATATAAAAGATTGATGAAGTCGTTTTCAAACAGCAGCATTGATGCTAAAATGAGGGCACGGACGAAGCAGAACGGAAGCCTGGCTGAAAATGATTCATTGGGAATCTGTTTTGCAGCGGCTGGCTCCAGGCTTCGTCACGGTAAAAATGCAATGGCGCATAGCAGAACGGCTGGCAGACGATGCCATCCGGGCTCTTTGGGCTAGTTTTTTACAGAATTGGAGGTTAAGAAATGAATGGTGCTGAAGCAATGGTAAAATGTCTGGAAGCAGAGGGCATTACCAAGATTTTCGGAATTCCCGGCGTCGCGATCGCTCCCTTTTACGATGCGCTCTATGATACGCCGTCGATTGAGCATATTCTGGTGCGGCAGGAGCAGGCAGCAGGCCACGAGGCCAGTGGGTATGCCCGCGTTTCCAGGAAGACAGCGGTCTGTGTGACTTCCTCAGGCCCAGGTGCGACGAATCTGATCACCGCTCTGGCAACTGCTTATGCGGACAGTATCCCGATCGTGGCCATTACCGGTCAGGTAAACAGCGCGCTGCTTGGAAGAGATGTGTTCCAGGAGGCGGATATGCGTGGCGCCACGGAGTCCTTTGTGAAGTACAGCTATCTGGTAAAAAATGCGGATGATATACCACGTATTTTCAAGGAGGCTTTTTATATCGCGTCGACCGGACGCAAGGGTCCTGTGCTGATCGATATTCCCTGTGATGTGCAGATGGCGCAGCTGAAAAAGGATTTTGTGTACCCGTCGGAGGTGAATCTGCGGGGATATAAGCCAAATACGAAGGTGAATGCCCAGCAGCTTGCCAAGGTTGTGAGTGCGATCAACAGGGCGAAGAAGCCGCTGATCTGTGTGGGAGGCGGTGTGATCCTTGGAAACGGTGAGGAACTGGTACGCTCTTTCTGTGAAAAGAACCAGATTCCGCTTGTATTTACAATGATGGGCATGGGCGTTCTCCCCAAGAAGCATCCGCTGAATTTCGGCATGCTTGGCAATAATGGAAAGCCATACGCAAACCGGGCGGTTTCCAACAGTGATCTGCTGATTGTAGTAGGCGCGAGGATTGCGGACCGGGCGGTTCCGAAGCCTGAGAACCTGGAGAAACAGGTGAATATCATTCACATTGACATTGATTCTGCCGAGATTGGCAAGAATCTCGGACCGACCATACCGCTGGTGGCAGATGTCCGCCTGGTGTTCCAGGCGCTTCTGGATTCGGACATTCATGTGGATACAAGGCAGTGGATAGATCAGCTGGAGGAGATCAAGCACAGCACGGTTGATCACAGGCGGTTCAGTGAGAATCTCGTGAATCCGAAAACGCTGGTGCGGATGCTCTCTGAGAAGATGGATGACGACGCCATTTACATTGCTGACGTGGGTCAGAACCAGCTCTGGTCAGCGGACAATTATATCATGAAGAACGGACGCTTCCTGACAACCGGGGGTATGGGTACTATGGGTTATTCCATTCCTGCGGCGATCGGTGCGAAGCTGGTGGATCCTTCCCGACAAGTGGTTGCCGTGTGCGGAGATGGCGATTTTCAGATGTCCATGTATGAGCTGGGGACCATCGCTGTCAATAAGATCCCGATGAAAATTCTTGTCATGCGCAATACATATCTCGGTCTGGTGCGCGAGCATCAGGAGAAGAAATACCACAAGCGTTACTCCGGCGTTGCGCTGCATAAGTATCCACATTATGATAAGCTCGCAGAGGCTTATGATATGGATTATTTCTATGCAGATTCCAACGAAGCACTGGATGATCAGCTGGATCGTTTTCTTGCCTGCAGGAGGGCATGCATTATGGTCTGCGAAATTGATGCATCCAACAATACGGTTTAAGGAGGGCGCTGGGTATGAAAGGAATTTTTTCGGTTCTTGTAGAGAATAAAGACGGCGTGCTCTCCGGTATTTCCGGGTTGTTCGCCAGACGTGGCTATAACATCGACAGTCTTGCTGTGGGTGAGACGGAGCGGAAGGATGTCTCCAGCATGACAATTGTATCTACCGGAGATCAGCGTACGATCGACCAGATCGAGAAGCATCTGAACAAGAAGGTAGACGTGATCAAGGTACGCCGCCTGGAGGAGCCCAGGTGCGTTGAGCTGGAGACGATGCTGATCAAGGTGTCCTATTCGCAGACAAACCGGTCCGCGCTCATTGAGACCTGCAGTGTCATGGGAGCAAAGATCAAGCATGTATCACCCAAGAACATGGTGATTCTCCTCACGGATGCGCCGGATACAATCAATGAGTTTATTGAGCTGGTACGAAGCTTTGGCATTCTGGAGCTGCAGCGCACCGGTGTGATCGCAATGGCAAAGGGCTGATAGATGAAGAAACGGGCAGCGGCGGGCAACCAATGCTGCCTTTTTCCATATGATGTATGGAAGATGTTGTTCCGAAAACGTAATATTCGGCGTAGGATTTACAGTCCGAAAACCAGGAGGAAAGAATGAAAAAACAGGCAATGAATCCTTATTTACCGCTTAATGAATACGTGGCAGATGCGGAGCCTCACGTATTTGGGGACAGGATCTATGTATTTGGCTCTCACGACAGGGCTAACGCTACGACCTTCTGCGCCAGGGATTATGTGGGATGGTCAGCCCCGGTGGATGATCTGGGAGACTGGACCTGTTCCGGCACGATTTACAGTGCAAAGCAGGATCCGGATTACAGTGCAAATGGATTGGGTTATATGTACGCGCCGGATTGTGTACGCGGCAATGACGGGCGCTATTACCTCTACTATTGCCTGGCCGGTTATAAGGGAAAGGGAGGCTATAGCAATGCCATCCATGTAGCTGTCGCGGATGAGCCGGATGGCAGGTATTCTTACCTGGGCTTTGTAAGGGACAGAGATGGAAAACCTCTCAAAAAGTATGTCTGCTTTGACCCCGCTGTCATCAACGATGGCGGCGTGATCCGGCTCTACTACGGTGCCTGGTATGGATTTGTGCACCATCTGCCGTCCTTTGCCGCCTGCAGGGCTATGCAGAGCCTTTATGGGCGATCTGCTGAGGACATAAGGGCCGTGCACGGAGAGATCGATGGCCCCTGTACGGTTGAGCTGGAGGATGACATGCTCACAGCCAGGGCAGAACCGGTGAAAATTGTGCCGGATGCCTTTGCAAAAAGCGGACATCCCTTCTTTGAGGGAAGTTCCATCAGAGTGGTCAGATATCGTACGAAGACAAAAAAGGGGGCTGTATCCGGGGCTGATGCCCTGGCGCAGACAGACGGGGGCCAGACATCCACAGCGCAGACGGATGGAGAACAGACATCTACAGCGCAGGCGGATGGGGAGCAGACGTCCGCAGTACGGACAGCTGCGGTCGGTGAGGAGAAGTATGAAGAACAAAAGATGTACATCTTCGTATATTCCTCCTGGCAGAACCATGAACTCTGTTATGCGACGAGTGATTTCCCGGATCATGGATTTATCTTCCGGGGCACCATCGTGTCCAACGGGGATATCTATCTGGATGGAAGAAAGCCCTCACAGCGCCTGAATCATACGGGCACAAATCATGGTGGCATCGAGTACATCAATGGGCAGTGGTATGTTTTTTACCACAGACTGACGAATATGAGCGATTACAGCCGGCAGGGCTGCGCAGAGCCGATTGAAATCCTTGAGGATGGCACGATTGAGCAGGTGGAGATGACCAGCTGCGGACTCAATGGCGGTCCGCTTGCGGCTTCAGGGACCTATCCGGCTGCAATCTGCTGCAATCTGACAAATGGCAGAATGCGGCATGGCGGGAATGCTGTCAGCAATTATAACGCGCCGAAGATCATGTGTACGAAGGTTCCTGGCACCCATGGCCGTGAGGAGGAGACCTATGTGGGACAGATCGGTCAGAACACCATCATTGGATACAAATATTTTCAGTTTACCGGAGAGGAGGTCACCATCACGGTTACTGTCCGTGGCCGCGGGGAGGGTGTTCTCTATATCATTACAGGAGATGAAGGCGAAGCCGCAGCTGAAATTGAGGTAGAGCCGAGCGGAGGCTGGAGGAAGTACAGTGTTTCCTTTGCGCAGGAGGCTGGAGCATGTCCGCTGTATCTGGCATATGACGGCAAGGGGCAGATCGATCTGCTGGACTTTTCGCTGGGCTGAACCGCTGACATCATATAATGTTATGCAGTCTCTTTGAGAAGGAATGCCCTTGCGGTTGGACCTTTTGAGAAGCTTATCTGTTTGTATCTTCATAAAATATATTTCAGGAGGAATGATAAATGTATATTACATGTCTTGATGTTGAAGGAGTACTGGTTCCGGAAATCTGGATTGCTTTTTCAAAAGCCAGCGGAATCCCCGAGCTGAAGAGGACTACGCGTGATGAACCGGATTACAATAAGCTCATGAACTGGAGGCTTGGAATACTGAAGGAGCACGGTCTTGGCCTGAAGGAGATCCAGGATGTCATTGCGACCATTGAACCTATGGATGGTGCCAGAGCATTTCTGGATGAGCTCCGGTCCTTCTCCCAGGTGATTCTGATCTCTGATACCTTTGAGCAGTTTGCGGCACCCCTGATGAAGAAGCTTGGATATCCTACATTGTTCTGCAACAGCCTGGATGTGTCGGAAAATGGAGAAATTACGGGCTTCCGTATGCGCTGTGAGCAGTCCAAGCTCACAACTGTCAAGGCTCTGCAGGCCATCGGGTTTGACACCATCGCCAGCGGAGACAGCTATAATGATCTGGGGATGATTCAGGCAAGCAAGGCTGGATTTCTGTTCCGCAGCACAGATAAGATCAAGGCGGAGCATCCGGAGATTCCTGCATATGAAGAATATGGGGACCTGCTGAATGCGATCCGGACCGCGATGCAGTAATTGGATGCATCCTCATATACCTGTTACCTTCGAAAACCCGACGGCCTCTTACGTGCGCTTCACGTGCGTCGGGTCTGTCCGGGCTTTCGAAGAGCTTATTTATACTGTATAAGCCGTGGATTGCTTCGCTGCAGCGTAACTTACACAGTATAATTTGTTGATAACTTGTGGAAATTGTGGATAAAAATGGGGGTTATGCACTTGCATTTTGAGTTATACACAGAATTTTCACATTTTCTTGTGGATAACATATGCTGTGTGGCAAAAGTATGATCAGAGATGTGGATATTAAGGATATCTGGGATGGACGTTTCTATACAGCGGAGGATATGGCCCCGGTTGGCTGTGACGATTGCCGGGGCTGTTCGGACTGCTGCCGCATGACGGGAGACTCGATTGTGCTGGATCCTCTGGATATGTACCGTCTGACCTGCGGCATCGGCAGAACTTTTTCGGACATGATGGAGAAGGAAATCGAAATCCGTCTGGTGGACGGGATGATTCTGCCGAATATTATGGAGTTTGATGAGGAGAATCCCTCGAGAGCAGAGGGATGTCCTTTTCTGGACGGAAATGGACGGTGCAGCATTCATGAGATCCGTCCGGGGTTCTGCAGGCTGTTTCCACTGGGGCGTTATTATCGGGATAAAGACCGCAGCTTTCGCTATTTTGTACAAAAAGGGGAGTGTACAAAGGGCGGATCTGCACCGGTGCGGATCAGAGACTGGATCGGGGTTCCGGAGGAGGAGATCGGCCAATATGAAAACTTTATCAATACCTGGCATTTTTTTCTGAAGGATATCGGCGGCCGCCTGCATCTGCTCACGGATCGCAGCCGTGAGCAGGTGACCCGGTATGTGCTGCAGATCTTTTATGTTGAGGCTTATCAGAAGGGGATGGATTTTTATCCACAGTTTGCACTGAGAATGGATAAAGCGCGGAAGGCACTGGCTCCGCTGCTTCCACAGTGATATTGATTTGGTGGATTTCGTTTGAGACAGGTAGTCCGGATAGAATGAATATGGGGCTGTGTATAAGGACAATGGGGTGTGATTTTTTGAAGGGAAGTCGTTGATTTATGGATTCTTTTTATCTGACACATTATTTTGATTTCAAGAATGCAGGATCTTTTTTTCTTGTTTCTTTTCTTTGTCTGGCTGCGGTGATGGCGGTCATTCTGGCTGTTGCCCATGCGCAGACCGGATATCATGGAAAGAAGGATGAAGCCCGCATGGACACACGTACGCTGCGGGCGGTGCGCAGGACGCACTTTTCCTGGATTGAGAGCTTCTATGAGATGGTGTTTTCCAGCACCTCGGTTCTTCTGTTCCTGAGTGTGTACTATCAGCTGGATGCATACTGGTCTCCGCTGTCGCAATACTGGCAGAAGTATCGTGATATTCTGCTTCTGGTGTTCATTCTGCTCTCGGTACTCCTGACCAGCTGGTTCGATGTCGCACTGGTGAAGCTGACGCACATCAGGTCCGAACAGAAAGCATGCATCAGACTGCTGAGCTCGTTTTACATTATTTTGATTCTGCTTTATATCAAGTTTATCTATCAGGATGACAATTATGATACTTTGATTCAGTACTTCCTGCTTCTGGCAGCAGGTCGTTTTCTGTATTTTGATTTTACGATGGACTGGTTCAAAGAGACTCTTGCAGGTCTCTGGCGAAACCTGCCGATGCTCGGCCTGATGGCGGTTTATTCGGCCATTGTCTGCTGGTATGGTTTTAAGGTGGGATTTCTCCTGAAATCAAATGGTGTCATTGTGAGTACGCTGATAGCGCATCTGTTTATGGATCTGTGTATTTTTGTAATGCATAAGACGAAGCTTCTTCGCTACTTTATTCCGGATGCAACCGGGCAGAGTCCTGAGACGGATAGAGCAGCTGCAGGCAGCCGTCAGGACAGGCAGGGTACATCCCGTGCATATGCGGATTCTGACAGACGAGGCGGCTGGCAGAGTGCATCCCGTGGGTATATGGATCCTGACAGGCGGGATGGCAGACAGAGGGTATCCTATGGACATAGGGATTCTGAAGGGCAAAGTAGAAGACAGTGGTCATCCCGGGATAATATGAGTCCTGCTGACAGGCAGGGATGGAAGCAGTCTTCGCAGGATGATTACCCGCAGAATCTGAATTATGCCCAGAGAATGCGCATGGAATCCGGACAATATGGTACAGATACGCTGCTTGCCAGCCTGGAACGTCACGAAAGGCAGGAGCGCCGGTGGAATCAACCGGATTATAGCAGGTCAGATGCAGGACGGGACTGGAGTCAGGATGATCCGGATGCACGATTTTCGGATGAAGCACTATCACGGGAAAGCAGCGGGCTCCAGAGTGCGGATACCGGTGTCGGGGAGAAAACCCATGTAATCAGGAAGACGGAAGAGCTGTACCAGGAGGATCTGCATCAGGCAGACGAGATCCATGTTCCGGAGTATAAGCTGGATGACACGGAAATGCATGCACTTTCCCATGGTACGGAGAGATGGACTGCCGGACATCTTAACTATTATCAGAGAAAGAAACAGGAAGAAAATAATTCCAGATAATGCTATGTGACAAGGAGCCTTGTGACAAAGAGCCTGACCCTTTTCCACGCTAAAGTGTGACAAGGAGGCTGACTCTCTGTCACGCTAAAGAAAAATGTATTGATTTTCAGTGTGCATGCATTGTAAACAGGAGTGCAGAGAAGGCGGGTGAGATGGCAATGAGAAGTTCGGATTATTTCTTTTCAGATGTGACCAGGCATGAGATGGAAAAAATACCGGAGCACATGGTCATTCTCCGGCTGACAGCAGATGGATCCGTGTGTGAAGCGGTTACAGACGAGATGGTGGATTTTCTGCAGGTCAGCAGGGAGAAAGTATGCCATACGCTTTCAGAGGGACAAAGTGAAGGTGACTGGCTGCATCCGGATGATCGGAAACGACTGCAGCACCTGGTTTCCGGTATGGGGGACTTCCTCAGCCAGAATTATACATACCGGATCCGGATGAAGCTTCGCGGGGACTTTACGTACAGGTGGTACACCTTTTCGTTTACAGGAAGAAGACTTGATAAGGGTGAGACGCTCATTTATTGCCGGCTGCTCTCATCGGAACCGGATAAGGAGACGGAGCCCGGGAAATTTTCCGCCGGAAAAATGCGGAAGCTGCTGGTGAGTAAGGTGCTCGATACCACCCAGGACTGTATTTTCTGGAAGGATACGCAACGGCGCTTTGTCGGTGTGAACCGCGCTTTTCTGGAATTCTATGGCTTTCCCTCAGCAGATCTTCTGATCGGCAGAACAGATGAGGAGATGGGATGGCACGAGGACCCGGATCCCTTCCGCAGAGATGAGGAACGGGTCCTCCAGGGGGAAAGCACGCTTCTGGTCCACGGAAAATGTATGATACGCGGACAGAACAGGGACATTCTTGCGACAAAAGCGCCGATCTATGATGGTGACACGATTATCGGCCTTGTGGGAAGCTTTATCGATGTTACGGAGGAATACAGGCAGCGGCAGGAAATCGAGCGTCTGGGTGATGAGCTGAAGGATGCGCTTGCGGCGGAGAAGCAGACCAATGAGAATCTGAATATGTTCATGTCCAGAATGAGCCATGAGATGCGCACACCGATGAATGCGGTCATTGGCCTTTCCAGCCTTGGCATGCAGGCAAAGGATGTGGATGAGGCGGTGGACTGTTTCCACAAGATCAATATGTCCGGGCAGTATCTGCTTGGGATCATCAACGATGTGCTTGATATTGGAAAAATAGACAGCGGCAAATTCCGCCTTATAGAAAAGCCAACCTCTCTGAAGGATATTTATACGGCAGCGGATACGATCATCCGTCCGATTGCGAACCGGAAAGATGTACATCTGCTTTACGATTTCTCAGGGGTCACGGTGCATACGATCTGCTGCGACCGCATGAGGGTTCAGCAGATTCTGATCAACCTTCTGAACAATGCTGTGAAATTTACCGATGAGGGCGGAACGGTACGGACGATCTTCTCAGACCGGATGAAGGATGGAAGAGTACATCTGAAAATTGTGGTTTCGGATAATGGATGTGGGATGAGCGAGGAATTTCTGGCACAGATATTCCAGCCTTTTATTCAGGAAAACAGGGACCCGGACCGGTATGGAACGGGTACCGGGCTGGGACTGTCGATCTCAAAGACACTGGCGAAGCAGATGGGAGGAGATATCACCGTTACCAGTAAGGAGGGCGTTGGATCTTCGTTTACGGTAATTCTCGTGCTGCGCACAGTACAGCCTGAGATAGAACATCTTGAGATAGAACAGCCAGAGATAGCCCGGCCTGAAATTGTGAAGCCTGAGATATCTCATCCTGGTCTGACACAACCTGGTATGGCAGAGTCTGGGAAACCACAACCCGGTGCAGCACAGACCGGGATGATGCAGTCAGAGACCGTACGGCCCGATATGGCACAGGCGGGTGCGGTGAGAACGGAAGCATCAAAATCGGCAAAGCAGCATTCCGGTCTCGGACAAGTCTCTGGTTTAACAGATCAGAACAGGGAAAAGCATACGAAAAACTCCTGTCATATCCTATTCGCGGAGGACAACGAGATCAACCGGGAAATTGCCCTTCACATTCTGAGGGATGCAGGCTACACGGTCGAGTGTGCGAAGAACGGGCAGGAAGCAGTTGCAATGGCAGAGCAGTCGCATCCGGGCTTCTATGATGCGGTTCTGATGGACCTGACCATGCCGGTAATGGATGGATATCAGGCTGCATTGCGTATACGGGGGTCAGAGCGGACAGATCTGAAACAGATACCAATTGTCGCCATGTCCGCAGATGTCTTTCCATCTGCAATACAGAGAGCAAAGGCAAGCGGCATGAATGCATTTGTGGAGAAACCACTGGATGCAGAAAAGCTTCTGACTACGCTCCGGGACGTGCTGCAGAGCAGATAGCAGACCCGCATAAGGTGTAAGCAGTGACAGGTTAGAATATTGGAGAAGCAGTTTTCCTGATGGTAAAGATCAACAGCAGACATTCGCTTAAGAGGAAAATTGATATGGAAGAAGATATGAAAGAAACAAAACAACAGCCTGTTCTTTGGGTGGTGATCCCCTGTTATAACGAAGAGGAGGTGCTCCCGATAACTGCACCTATGTTCCTGGAGGAAATTCTGAATCTGACAGAAAAAAAGAAGATCAGTCCTGACAGCCGGATCCTTTTCGTAAATGACGGTTCGAAGGACAGTACCTGGCTGATTATCGAGGGATTGTCAAGGAAAGATAATCATTATATTGGTATTGCACAGTCCAGGAACCGGGGACATCAGAATGCTGTTCTGGCGGGATTAATGGAAGCAAAGGATCGATGCGATATTGCCATCAGCATTGACTGCGATGGTCAGGACGATATAACAGCAATGGAGAAGATGGTCGATGCCTACCATGGGGGATGTGAGATCGTCTATGGGGTGCGGTCGGATCGGGAATCTGACACCTGGTTCAAGCGCACGACAGCGCAGGGATATTATAAGCTCCTGAACAGGATGGGGGTCGAAGTCGTCTACAATCATGCAGACTACCGTCTGACGTCCAGCCGTGTGCTTCGGCATTTTGCAGATTTCAAAGAAGTGAATCTGTTTCTGAGAGGCATGTTTCCGCTGGTCGGATTTAAATCCACATCCGTTTACTACAGCCGGCACGAACGGCTGGCGGGGAAGAGTCATTATCCGTTAAAGAAAATGCTGGCTCTGGCGTTTGATGGTATCACAAGTCTTTCCATAAAACCGATTACGATGATTGCGCGGCTGGGGCTTATCGTAAGCCTCCTGGGACTTCTGGGCATGATCTGGGCTATCGCGGAGGCCATAATCGGCAATACTGTAGCAGGCTGGGCTTCGATTGTCTGTATTGTATGTTTCCTTGGGGGGATTCAGCTGCTCTCTCTTGGAATCATAGGTGAGTATGTCGGAAAGACGTATATGGAAACAAAGCATAGGCCGCGCTATATCATAAGTGAGAGAACATGGGATGATGACAAAAAATAAAAAACCGTTGTATTGCCGCTGCGAAACGCGTCGGGCAAAAGCTGCCATCTTCAGGCATTCCCGCAATGAACGTTATTGATCATTTCGCATAAAGCATGCTGACTGCTCGAGATACTTACTCCAGAGGATTGCATGAGAAAGTGCCCTGACTTGCCAGACCCGTGAACGGTATACGGTACATAAAACGGACATAATCCCGCTATATAAGCAGAGACAAATGTGATATAATATTGCAAATATAGAATATGATATGACGATTGCGAAAGTACCCATAAGAAAGCCAGGACAAGGGGGAAAACGATGAGTCTGAATATTACAGAGAACGAAAAGAAAAATCTCTTCGATTGTGTATTTGAAAATATTTATCAGGTTTTCCTGAGAATTGATCTGCTGACCGGAGAAGGTGTGACCCTGATTGCAAAGGATGATACTTGGAAGATCAGTGAAGGTATACGCTTTGATTACGAGCATACCATGTATACCTATATACTGGATGTCTCTGCGGATGCAGATCCGATGAAGACGCTGCATGAACTGGAGCTGAAGCATATCACAGAGTGCCTGCAGGAACGGCCTGTGTACGATGTCTTCAATACTGTTCATGGAAGGAAGGGGGAGCTGCGTGTATGGGACTGCACGTTTTTCCGGGGTGGTGAAGACGTTATATATATGGGGATGCGGGATGCAACGGGCGGATTTCAGGCAATCAACGCGCATATCAGCAAGCTGGAAAAGGCACTGAAGAAAGCAGATCAGGAGAACAGCGAGAAGGATAATTTCCTGAATCTGATGAGCAGAAATGTCCGCACACCGCTGTACTCGATCATGGGCCTTACCCGTGCGGCGCAGTCTGACTTCAGTGATAATACGGCTTTTGATGATTATCTGTATAAGGTTTCCATGTCCGGTACCTATATGAATGAGACCATCAATGACGTGCTGGATCTGCGCAGGATTTCGAGAAATGAGATTGTTCTGAATGATGAAGAGATCTATCTGAAGACATTTTTTGAGGAAATCCGCCAGATGATCACACCTTCGATCTATGAAAAGGGTCTGATCTTCCACATGGATGTACAGAATGTTGAGAATCTGACCATTATGGCGGACCATCACTGCCTGCAGCAGATTCAGATGAAGCTGCTGCAAAGTGCCATCAATTATACGGTACAGGGCGGGCGCATTGATCTGGAGGTCAGGGAACTTTTTCAGACGCAGGACATGGTCACGCTGGAGTTTTCCGTCAGGGACAGAGGAATCGTCATCGATCAGGAGAGACTGAAGGTGCTCTTCCAGCCTTTTGATTATCTCCGGAAGAAGATAGACTCCCATATCGGATCCCTGGATATAGATCTGATTATTCTGAAGAGCTATGTGCGGGCGATGGGATCGGATACCCTCACTGCGGAATCAGATGCCTCACGCGGGACAAGGATTTCAGTTACGTTGACGGTTCCCCTGGCGGAGATGCCTGTCGGAGAACCGGGTCCTGCGATTGCAGATATGGATTTTTCCGGTAAGCGGGTCCTCGTGGCGGACGACAATGAGATCAATCTGGAGATTATACGTAAGATCCTGTACAGCAGGAACATCCAGGTGGTCACCGCGTCAAACGGACAGGAGGCAATCGATATATTCCGCCGGGAAAACGGGCAGTTTGATCTGATTCTGATGGATATTCTGATGCCTGTGATGGATGGACTCGAGGCAACCCGTAGAATCCGTGCCATGCGGGACGTTCCGGGCGCGTCAAAGATTCCGATCGTCGCTATGACGGCTAATGCGTTCCGGGAAAATTTTGAAGAGAGCTTTAATGCAGGTATGGATGCGCATCTGGTCAAACCTGTGGAGGCGGAACGCCTGCTGATGGTTATGTCTGATGTCATGAACCGCAAGAAGCAGAGCTGATGCTTAGCCGTACATCCGCAGGACGAGCAGTGGAATAAGATTATCGAGAGTATCGGGGGCACAGATTCAGCTGAAATCCATAAGAGTATTGGCAGCATAGGAAGGACATTGACGGGATAGATGGATGAGCTCATTGAAAAACTGAAAAACTGGGGCGCAGATACAGAAAATGCTGTCAACAGAGTGATGCAGGATGAGGCGTTTTATCAATCCCTGGTTGTGCGCTTTGCTGCTTCCCCGGAGTTTGAGCTTTTGGAGAATGCCCTGAAGGATGGGAATGGCAGGGAGGCCTTTCGGCTGGCACACAGCATCAAGGGGGCCTCAGCCAATCTCAGCCTGACACCCCTTTATTCCGCGGTCAGCGATCTGACAGAGGATCTCAGGAAATATGCGATGCCGGGAGGGGAAAAACTGCATCAGCAGGACACTGAGGATCGTCAGAGCAGACAGAAAGATAGTCAGGACAATCAGAAGAGCGGGCATCTGGAGAAATTCCGAAGGGAACGGGACCGGCTTCGTGCGATTGTTGCAGATTCCGGATACTTATAAAAGATTATTGCGGTCCGGCAGACTACGTGCTATTGTACTAATCGAATCAAGGAATTCACTGCGGATTAAGAAGACAAAGGCGTCTTGTATATGGATAATGCCATGTACAGGATGCCTTTTTTGTCTGTAGAAAAGCGCAGGGCCATACTCATTTGCAAGAGCACGGCTGCATGTTTTTGTATAGGAGGAAAAAGCGATGGCATTAGCAGAAGACTTACCAAAGATTGTTACAGGACAGGTTCCGGGACCAAAAGCAAAGGCAGTTCTGGACAGAAGAGATGCGGCGATTCCCAAGGCACTTTGCGGATATACCTATCCGGTTGTGATTGAGAGAGGCGCGGGCCCCATCGTAAAGGATGTCGATGGCAATGAATTTCTCGACTGGATCGGTGGAGTAGGTGTCCTGAATATCGGATATTCCCATCCGGAAGTAGTAGAAGCTGTAAAGGAACAGTCCGAGAAATATTTTCATACCATTTTCAATGTCATCTGTCATGAAGGATATGTAAAGCTGGCAGAGGGACTGAACAAGCTGATTCCCTGTCGTGGTGACGTGAAGAAGACCTATTTTGCAAACTCCGGAGCAGAGTGTGATGAGAATGCCATCAAGGTTGCAAAATCCTATACCCATCGTGGCGGTGTCATCTGCTTTACCGGCGCTTTCCATGGCCGCACTAACCTGACAATGGCACTGACAGCCAAGAAGGCCTTTGCCCAGGGCATGGGACCATTCCCGGCTGAAATTTACCGTGCACCATATCCGTACCTCTATCGTGCTCCCAAGGGATATTCCGAGGAAGAAGCGATTCAGTATTATCTTGATGGACTGAACAGGGTATTTGACGAGGGTATCCCGGCAAAGGAAGTAGCCTGCATGATCGTTGAGCCTCTGCAGGGCGAGGGCGGATTTATTCCGGCTCCGATTGAATGGGTAAAGGCTGTACGTAAGATTTGTGATGACAACGGTATTCTGCTGATTGCGGATGAAGTGCAGTGCGGCAACTGCCGTACAGGAAAGTATTTTGCGTCTGAGTACTGGGCAGAGGCAGGCGCAGCACCGGATATTGTCACAACGGCTAAGTCCATTGCAGCCGGCATGCCGCTTTCTGCAATTACCGCAAGGGCAGAAATCATGGATTCTGTTCCTGCAGGAACGATCGGCGGTACTTATTGTGGAAATCCGGTATCCGTAGCAGCCGGCAACAAGGTTATGGAGATATATCTCAGAGATGACTTCCCGGCAAAGGCCAGACACATTGGTGAGATGGTTATGGGACGATATAAAGAGCTGCAGAAGAAATATCCGGTCATCGGAGATGTCCGTGGCCTTGGCGCTATGATTGGTATTGAGTTCGTAAAGGATCCGGAGACCAAAGAGCCGGCGACAAAGTTCACCGCGAACCTGATCCAGTGCGCACTGCAGAAGGGACTGCTGATCGAGAACGCAGGAACTGACAGCAATGTTGTTCGTTTCCTGGCACCGCTTGTTATGACAGACGAGCAGACCGAGAAGGGACTTGAGATTTTCGAGGAGTCCATCAAGGAAGCGCTTGCGATGGGACTGTAAAGTGTGGTAACAGGCATTTCTACATCCGAAGTAGAACAGGCAGGGATTTTATAGCTCTGTCGTCATTCGCAAACCGGCTGTAATAAATGTGCTATAAAATCTCTGCCTGTATCTGCTCTGCAATGAAAAGAGGGACGCGAATCAGATGTTCGCGTCCCTCTTTTGTATATAAATTGTGCAAATATGTATGCCGTACAATTATTGACTCTTTCCCTCTGCTTCTGCATAGGAGATCAGTGTTGCATCGTGTGTGGAGCTCTTCCAATCGTTTCCACTCTTGCGCTCTACGGTGATGGTGATCTTGTCACCGGAAGAATGCTTGGAAATGATGGCTTTCAGATCATTAAAGGAAGTTACGGATGTGTCATCGACAGCTGTGATGATATCCCCTTCCTTGAGGCCTGCAAGGGATGCAGGACTTCCGGAGAGTACAGACTTTACATAGACGCCCTCCGGAAAATCTGATGTGTCAACATCCTCCAGAGAATCAATGTCGGCGCAGGTAATGCCAAGGAAGCCTGCATTCTCATCGATCTGTGCAGAGCTGCTGTCCGAGGAACTGCTCTGTACATCATTCTGATCGGATGAATTTCCGCTGTCGGAGTCTCCGCTATTTCCATTGCTATTCCCATTTCCATTGCTGCTGCCGGAGTCACTCTGGCCCGGAAGCTGAAAGCCTCCATTTCCCTGGCTGAAGTCCGGAAGATTATCGGAGAAATCCGAATCAATGGATTTCTCAATTTCCGAGGCTGCACTGCTGACCGAGTGATTGATTGCTGCGGGAATTGTCGCAGAAAGAATACCGGCACCTACTGCACCGGCAACTGCTCCGGAGAGAATGAACAGACCGATCTTCTGTGCGATACCCTTTCCATTTCCGTTGTGATGCGGACCGGGCCCGTTCCATGCATTTCCGTTATGGGATCCGCCGTTTCCATATGCGTTGCTATTCCAGGAATTATGCGCACTGTTTCCTGCATAGGGATTGCCGTTTCCGTTATTTCCCCACGGATTGCGGCCATTTGCGGTGTTCCCGCCATTGTTGTTTCCCCAGGCGTCTGTGTTATTTCCGTTATTCTGTCCTCCCCAGGGATTGCCGCTGCTGTTATGGCTCTGTCCGTTGTATGGATTGCCATTGTTACCCGTATTCTGGGCATTCCATGCACTCTGGCTGCTGCCATTCTGTCCTCCCCATGGATTATGATTGTTATTGGTCTGCTGATTTCCCCATGGGTTGTTACTGTTTTCACCGCTGTCTGTATTCTGCGCTGTATTTGTATTGTTCATGGTACCGTTATTCTGCACCTGATCTGCATTGTTATTCTGCGCATTGCTGCCCGCCGTACCGGGCCCATTGTCATTTGTACCTTGTGTTGTACTGTTGTTCTGTGTATTTCCATTCTGTTCGTCAAGCATAATAAAAACTCCCTTCTGTAAGCGGAGGATGATCTCCGTGATGATCTTTTCTATTACGGATATCATAGAAAATAATCGTGAAGAAAACGTGAACATGTCGTGAAAATCCGATGTTAATAGATATATGTACAGATCATGAATCATACATGAAAAACCTCCGGCCTGCGATTGCGGATGCCCATAAATCGCCGCATCGCTGCCGTTTTCATGGGCTTCTGCTTTCGGTATCCGGAGGTTATGTTTTTCAGTTTCTTTACAGTATCCTGTCTGTTCAAAGTTTGGAGAAAATGTATCGGGTTTTCTCTTTAGATCCGTATATGAAAGGATATGACCAATATATGCAGGTGAGTGACTGTCAGGATGCTGAGGAAGTGCTCGTGGCACTGCCTGATGAAACAGAATCTGTGGGCTCTGACGTGCTGGAAGATGAAGACGAGGTGCTTGCCACCAGATTCGAGGTCGTCAGATTGAAGTCGCTGTAGATCGTAGAGGATATCGTATAAACGGTATCAGAATCATCGATCCGCAGATAATATTCAGAGATCTGACTATTGTAATCGCCAACGTCCAGCTTGTGTGTGGTCCCGTCAGAGAATGTAATGGTTACTTCCATAGCCGGGTCATCCAGGCCGTACTGGGCGAAATCTGTGACGCTTGTGATTTCATTATCAGAGCTGAGATCGGACAGGTCCTTTGTCATTGTATTAATCTGTGTGGTGTCCACAGGCTCATCCGGGAAGTCATCAAAGGTCCAGGTGTCTTCCTTGGTATCATGGCTGACCTTGAAGCCGCCGGCATCGTTTGCTGCTGTGATGTTTGTGATATCCTTGATCTCATCATCCGTGAGTGTAAGGGCAGTATATGTACTGTCGTCCGCTGATTCCTTCTCTTCCTCCTTTTTGTTCCAGGCTTTTACGGCGAAATAAATGCCAATGGCCGCTGCCAGGACAATCAGGAGGATGATCAGCTGTATTTTCTGTTTTTTCATAACAATTTATCCGTCCTTGTCAGTTGTTCAATGATCTGTCTGCAGATTCTGCAGGCTGGGCTTACAGAAATGCCTGTATTCCAGAAGCTGTAAGCTGGGTTTCCGGCTTTCTGCAGCAGCTGTCTTTTGGAGACAGCTGCTGTCTCTGTGCGGTTACTTTTTCTTTCTGATCATCCAGATGGCGATGCCAAAGGCCAGCAGGGCGACCGGGATCAGAATGACAAACAGGATGGTCATGATGACTGCCGTGTGTGTTGCCATTGTAATGGTTGTATCATCTACGGATTTCGACGGGATGGACAAGGTCGCTGTATCCTTGCTCACAGCCTGGATCGAACCGCTGAACAGGGACAGGTTTGAACCGGATACCATCTCGTTCGCGTTATCGTTGAAGATATAGGAGGATGTATAAATAATTGCAGTAGAGGAGCTGTTGTCCTCGCTGCTGTTTCCGGATGCGGAGGAGCTGCTGACAACACTTTCATCTGCAGCAGAGCTGCTTACGCTATTTCCAGTTGTTGAAGAACTGCTTTGTGTTCCGTTTGTGGAGCTGCTGCTTACGCTCTCATCTGATCCGTCTGCAGAGCTTCCAAGGCTCTTGACAGCCTTAAGACCCAGAATCCGGGTGCTGAGCTTATCGCTGTCTGTCTGTTCCATATCCGATGCGCTGTTCACACTGCTGTGGGAATATGCACTCTCCGAGGTCTCCAGAAGCGGTGTATAGGTAACAGAGCTGTCATCGGAGTTATAGGTGACCTCCTGTGAGAAGGGAGCCATAATGTATCCGTTTGTGATGCCGGAGGTGATGGTATCACTCTCTACATTCGGCAGCAGATATGTCGGGTACTGATAGTAGCGGCTGCTGTCGCTGTCCATGACAACGCCGTCCTGCAGTGTTACGCCGTACCAGGAGAGCAGTGCCTTGTAGTTTGTCATGTCGCCGGTCGCTTTGTAGTTGGTTACGGCGATCAGGTTGCCGCCCTTGCCAAGATAGTCCTCCAGTTTCTGGAGATCATCGCTTGAAAGGTCGGTGGTCGGTGCATTGATGATAACAGCCTCAGCATCATCCGGGATGCTGTCGTTCTGCATGAGGTCCAGGTCCTCCAGGTCGATGTTCATCTTGCTGACGGCATCTGTAAAGGTGGTGGAAAGTGAGGTCTCATTGTGTCCTGTCAGTGTGTAGATGACAGGATTGCTGCTGCCGGTTACATAATCGATGGCGGAAGTAATCTGACCCTCGCCATCGTAGCCGGTCGTTTTCTGTGAATATGTCGTGTAATCCATGGAGGTCTCATAGATGTCGCTGAAGTTGACGATCTTGCTCTTGTCCCCGCAGACGACGATCAGAGAATTCATGTAGATATTGGAGGTATCATCTGTGTATTTCTGAATGAAGGTAGGATCTGTAGCCGGGTCAATATAGCTTACATTGATATGATCGGACAGAGCCTCATAGCTTTTAAGCGTTTTATTCAGTGTCTCATCCGAGGAGCTTTCCTTGTCGAGTACGTAGATGGTGACATCCTGGTCCAGCCCTGACACGAGATTCTTTGTGTCATCGGTCAGAGAATAGAGCCGGTTCGATGTCACATCAATATTCTGCAGCGAATCCGGAAGCTTGGCAGCAGCCAGGTTTACGATGACTGTGATCGCAAGGACTACGACAATCATCGCAGAGCTGTACGCCCCGAGAGCGAAGGTCTTTTTGGAGATGGAATAGCGCCGCTTCTGGATAATCTGTGTGGTCAGGAACAGGAAGAGGAAGATCACGGTTGCCAGATAGATGATGGCGGTGATGCTCAGACTGCCTGACAGGAAATTTTCAAACTGTCCCCGTACATTGATCGCTTCCAGAATTTTCGTGAGAACGGTGCTGGAGGTGAACATATTCTCGATGGTGGGGATCAGATACATTACAAAGAGAAAGAGGAAAGACAGGACCGCCGCCACGATCGGATTCTCTGTAAGGGAGGATGCGAAGATGCAGATGGCGATGCAGACCATTCCGTAGAGCCATACACCGAGAATGGCAATGTAGTTTGATCCGAAGGATACATTGCCAAAGGCCTTCAGGATCAGAGGATAGATGCAGGTCATCAGCACCGGGATGGTGTAAACCGCAGCGAGTGCAAGAAACTTCTGAAATACCACCTGTCCGACTGATACCGGTGCGGTGAAAAGAATCTGATCGGTCTTCTGTCTCTGCTCTTCGGAGAAGGACCGCATACAGAGGATTGGCATCAGAATCAGGAAAATGATTTCAACAGTGCCAAGCGCGCTGGTCAGATCTGAGGAGAGACCCAGAAAATTGTAATTCGCAACAAAAAATGACAGAAAGGCCCAGAATACAGCTATGAAAAGCCAGCCTGTTATGGAATGGAAATTCGATTGAAAATCCTTTTTAGTGATTGCCTTCATCGATCAGATACCTCCTTCGGATCGGAATCAGAAGATTTTTTTCTCTTGTCTTTGGAAGGACGACCCTTGCTGCCCTTCTTCTGATCACCGGCATCCTGACTGGTGAGAGAAAGGAATACATCCTCCAGAGAACTCTCATTGCGGTTCATGGAGAGGAAATACATACCCACGCTGAATACTGCCTGCGACACTGCCGGGCGGATATCCAGGGTCTGCTCTGAGTGGATGACAGCGTGCAGCTCCTTGGGAGCACCCTTGCCCGGGTCCTTCGCTACGGAGACGTCTACGCCGGATACCAGATCAATGCGGCGCAGTGCTTCTGCCAGTGCCTGCTGGTCATCACCGAGCACGTCGATGAGAATCTCCTGCTTGTGGCTCATAGAGGTGCGCAGATTTTCCGGCTTGTCACTTGCAACCAGCTTACCATTGCTGATGATCCATACATAGTCGCACAGCGCACTGACATCGGAGAGGATATGGGAGCTCAGAATGATGATGTGGTCTTCCCGCAATGTCCTTACATAGTCGAACATCTCTTTCTGCTGCTCAGGATCCAGACCAACAGTTGGCTCATCCAGGATGATGATATCCGGATTATTGATAATAGCCTGGGCAAGTCCAACCCGCTGCCTGTAGCCCTTTGACAGGTTCCGGATCAGGCGGTTCTCCATGTTCTTTGTGCCGGTCTTTTCCATTGCATTTGCGACGGCCTTAACCCGTTCTGCCTTTGGAACCTCTTTGAGTTCCGCGGCAAAAAACAGATATTCCTTTACAGTCATATCCGGATAAACCGGCGGAATCTCAGGCAGATATCCGATGTGCTTTTTGGCTTCCTCCGGCTGCTTCGTAATGTCAAAGCCATCGATCTTAACGGTTCCGGAAGATGGTGCCACATAACCGGTCATCATGTTCATGGTAGTGGATTTGCCGGCGCCATTGGGGCCAAGAAAGCCGTAAATGGTACCCTTATCTGCTGTAAAGCTGAGGTCATTTACCGCAATATGGTCGCCAAAGCGCCGGGTCAGATGTTCAACTTCAATCATCCTTTTAACTCCCTTCATTTTTCTTTTCTTCATGGGATTTTGGGTTTTTATACTGCCGAGAGGAAACGACAGCCCAATTTTCACACCCTTGAAAAAGGTTATGAAAAATATGTGTTCTTTTAGGTATGCGAATGTGAAAATTCTGTGAAAAGAGAAAACAGTCTAAGCGTACGATGCGTATGAGCTTGCCTGCCTTCCGGATCAGTGAATGGTAATCTTCTGTGTTCTGAGGCGTTCATGTTATGAATTTTCAGTTTGTAATGTATCTGTGTGAGAAGTATACTGAAAAGGAGAGCCCTTACAATAGGTCAGGGTGATGGTGTGCGAAGGTATTTACAGGAAGAGCGGGGGGAAAATGGCAATATGGCTTGCAGGGCAATGCAATTATTATCACCAAAGGTTTTTAATGTGGATGACAGGGAAGGCTGGGAGGTCCGGGATACGAGAGATGACTGCAGATCGTTCTACAAGCCGATGATACATGATCCACTGAACGGAGCGGTACTGTGGTTTTCTCATTATCCGAAGGGTTACTGGAAGCCGGATCACAGACATAACTGTGCGCATGGGATCTATGTGATTGATGGAGAACTGCAGATGGGAGATACCATTTACAAGCCGGAGACCTTTATCTGGAACCCTGCCGGTTATCCCTGCGGTCACGGTGCCGCACCAGGAAAGGAATGCCGTTTTCTGTTCGTGGCAAACCGGCCCTTTGACATTGAATTTCTGGACCAGCCCGCGGGTGGAAGCGAAGAGACGCACAGGGAGGATGACAGGCAAAAGTACGATCGGCAGAATAATAATCAGAAAAGCGCCCATCTGCAGAATGATACTCAGCAAAAAGATAACCGCTGCAAGGTTTATCAGACGCAGGAGAACCAGCTGCAGGCTTATCCGGTCTTTGGCAATGAAAGCTGGATCGAGAAGGAAGAGCCGATTGGCTGCCGATTTTTTGAAAAGCCTCTGATGGTCGACCGGGAAACCGGAATGACAGTGGAATATGTCCGCTTCCCACCGGATTTTGAGAGGCCGGCACACAGATATTCCTGTGCCTACGGGCTATATATCATCCGCGGCAGGCTTCTGACATCCTTCGGTGTGTGTGTAAAGGGGGATTTTGTCTGGTTTCC
Organism: Bilifractor sp.; assembly: GCA_051879715.1. Taxonomy (GTDB): domain Bacteria; phylum Bacillota; class Clostridia; order Lachnospirales; family Lachnospiraceae; genus Bilifractor. Next base: position 3,213 of record JBJEMO010000253.1, on the reverse strand, counting down.
GTCAAAGTATGTCAGTGAGCGGTTCCGCACCGATGATGAGGACTGTCTGGCATTGCTGATCTCCAACAGACAATATAATGTTGAGATGCTCTAGAAAAACTTGAAATGATTTAGAAAAAGAAGGCGTCCATGTCAGAAGAGACCTGGGCGCCTTTGTGACGTGCAGATATTTAATGATGCACAAGTGTGTACGCGTGAAGACGCGCACGTCCGAAAACCGTATGCTTCAGAAGTAGGTCACAATACCGTATACAACCAGAAATCCGACCAGAACCGGCAGGATGTACCTGAAGTACCATCCCAGCTGTTTCGGCACCCGGATGCCGGAGCCTTCATTGGCCTCCTTCAGGTAGTTGTCAAATCCCCATCCGTATTTCCAGGTACAGAAGAGAATGATCACAAAGGACCCGACAGGAAGACAGATGTTGCTGACAAAGAAATCCTCCATATCCATGACGGTATTTCCTGCGCGCAGCGGCTGGAAGCTGCTCCATAGATTAAAGCCAAGCGCGCAGGGGATGGATCCGAGGGCGATGATGATTCCATTGATCAGACCTGCCTTTTTCCTGGTTGTATGATGCAGATCGATGGCAAAGGCCTGCAGGTTCTCAAACACACCGATCATCGTGGAAAGTGCGGCGAAAAACAGAAAGATGAAAAACAGGGTTCCCCACAGGCGCCCCAGTGCCATGGACGAGAATACCCTTGGCAGAGTCAGGAAAATCAGGCTCGGACCGGAATCCGGCGAGATCCCATAGGCAAAGCAGGCAGGGAAGATGATCAGCCCGGCCGTAATGGCCACGAAGGTATCCAGGCAGGTTACGATGATAGCCTCACCTGCCAGTCGCTTTGTCTTGTCTATATAGCTTCCGAAAATCTCCATGCCTCCCATACCGATGCTCAAGGTAAAAAAGCTCTGGTTCAGGGCAGCATACATGACATTCCAGAGACCGGCTTTTTTGATGTTGGAGACACTCGGCTTCAGATAGAAGGAAAATCCCTTTCCGGCGCCCGGAAGGGTCAGGCTGCGGATGCCAAGAACGATCATGATCAGGATCAGGGCGATCATCATGAATTTGGTCACCTTTTCCACACTGCCCTGCAGCCCGTTGCTGCAGATGATGGCAGTGGCAACGACCACAATCAGCATGAATCCGATCAGGATGGATGGAGAACCAATCATATGCTGATAGATTGCGGAGATCTCTTCCGTTTCCTTTCCGTCAAAGCGTCCGATGGCCATCTGAACTGCATAGTAGAGAATCCATCCCGCAACAACGGAGTAAAACATCAGGAGCACGTAATTGCCCGCCATGGACAGGTACCCCATGAGATGCCAGTGCGTTCCTTTCTTCTCAAGCATCCGGTATGCAGGAAGAATACTCCGGTGGCTGGCACGCCCCATTGCATATTCCATGGTCATGATCGGAATTCCCAGCAGTACAAGAAACACAATATAGATAAGTACAAAAAATCCCCCGCCGTATTTACCGGTAATATATGGGAACCGCCATACGTTACCAATTCCAATCGCACAGCCGGCAGACAGCAGAATGAAGCCCAGCCGCGAGCCCAAAGTTTCCCTTTTTTCCATGATAAAAATCAATACCTCCTCAAATATTATATGAGCTGCTTCAATTCCTTCCGGCGTCTCCTGCGCACGCTGTTGATATGACGTTCAAAATCCCCGCGGTTGATCAGATCGGTCAGTACATACTGCTCAAAGGTAGGAACCGTACTGGAATAAAAACCGACCTTTGCCTGAAATTGTCCGGTCAGTTCCTGCGGCAGGATCATATATCCGATCCGGATGGAAGGAGAGACCGTCTTTGAGAATGTATTCAGATAGATGACGGTCTTTTTGGGCTCCAGCGAGAAGAGCGTATCCTCTGCCTTGGAGGAAAACGTAAATTCCGAGTCAAAATCGTCCTCAATGATCGTGCCGTGCCGCTCGGCCGCCCACCGGATATATTCTCTGCGCTTGGACGCGGAGGCCGTGATGCCGCTGGGAAAACTGTTAAAGGGCGTCACATGCAGGACAGTTGCCCCTGTACGGGCGAGAGCATCACTGCGGATACCATCCGGGCCCATTTTCAGCATATCGCATACGACACCGTTTGCCTGATACATGCGCCGGATTTTTTCGTAGGAGGGGTCCTCCAGTGCATAGATCCGGTCATGACCGAGAAGCTGCACGATCAGGCTGTACAGATATTCTGCACCGGAACCGATGATCACCTGAGAGGGTTCAATGCGGATACCACGGCTTCGCGCCAGGTAAGAGGCAATGGCGATCCGAAGCTCCGGAATGCCGCTTCCGGGTGATTTGATCAGCACCTTTTCCCCGCGGGTGGTGAGTACTCTCCGCATCGTACGCGCAAGAATGCCGTAGGGAATGCCTTCTGCATCATCAGAAGATCCTGAACGGCTCGTTTCGTCCAGGACATCCCGTTCCTGATGTCGCAGCCTCTTTTCAGCGTAAGCATCGATAGTGCCATCTGATGCGCCACAAAAGTCATCATCACCGGAACCGTTCCAGGAGCCGGATGCAGAATGCAGAGATCCTGCGACCGGCACAACATCCGGTTCCCGGTAGCAGACATAATAGCCGCTCCGCTCCCGGGACTCGGCATAACCCTCGTCACAGAGAATCGCATAGGTATGCTCAACAGTAATCACACTGATTCCCAGTTCAGAAGTAATCAGCCGTTTGGAAGGAAGCCGGGCACCATAAGGATAGGCACCCGTCACAATATCCTCACGCATCTGCAGATAAAGCTGCAGATAAGCGGGCTGTTTTGTATTACGGTCTATTGTATATCGCATGGCAGCTTCTTCCTGGCAGTTTCATGAACAAACATCTCTTGTCCCTGACAACATTGAATTGAAAAGTCCTTCGAATTGAAAGCTCCTCTGGTTCATTGACCTGTACAGTACAGCAAAGCGTTACGCTTTAACGTATGAAACACTTGTATGATTATAACTAATACGGTACCATAATGCAATCTGCAAAGAACATGTGCATCTGTTCCCGCATTTGTTTTTGTCATGAAATATGTTATGATAAGAAATGCACCGGCTCTTTCATGCGTTAAAGTACGAAAACGGCAGTTTAGTCACTACATTGTCAGACGAGGAGAAAAAAATAATGGAAATGCAGATGAATTTTATCAGGAAACTTCCGACCCCCAAGGAACTGAAGGAAGAATTTCC
>JBJEMO010000252.1:0-27370 GCA_051879715.1 Bilifractor sp. | reverse complement strand
CCCGGTTTACGGTAAGGTCGCCGATCTGGAAGGCGTAGGTCGGGGTGAACTGGTAGACTGCTTTTTCTCCGGTGATCTCTCCGATGGCCTTTGCGAAAGCCTTCTTGTTTTCCTTGGTAACGTTAAATGCAAGTTTCATGGTATGTACCTCCTTTGTTTTGGTAGTACATACATCACTCTGTGCCCGGAATATAGCAAGAGAATCTAAATGAAATAACTACCAAAGAGAAGCCGAAGAAACGCAGCAGTTTATGTGGTTTCGACTTCCTTTACGAGGTCGGAGTAGGGGATCTTCTTGCCGCCACGTTCTACATACACACCATCCGCATCACCGGTATCCTCGACATAGCGGCGGAGGATCACAGAGGCATATTTCGGATCAAGCTCTGACATGTAGCAGATTCGATTCATCTGTTCACAGGCCATCATCGTGGAACCGGAGCCACCGAAGGTATCGAGCACGATGGCATTCTCCTGACTGGAATTCTTGATCGGGTAGGAGAGAAGATCGAGCGGCTTGCTGGTCGGGTGATCCTTGTTACGCTTCGGCTTATTGAAGTTCCAGATGGTCGTTTGCTTTCGGTCGGAATACCATGGATGCTTTCCATTCTGAAGGAAGCCGTAGAGGATCGGTTCATGCTGCCACTGGTAATCGGAACGACCGAGAACCAGAGAGTTTTTTACCCAGATACACACTCCTGCCAGATGGAAGCCGGCATCAATGAAGGCTTTTCGGAAGTTAAGCCCTTCGGTATCTGCGTGGAAAACATAAGCCGCACCACCTTTCTCAAGGTGAGCGGCCATGTTGGTAAATGCAGAAAGCAGGAACTTATAGAATTCATCGCCCTTCAGGCTGTCGTTTTCAATCGTGAGCCCGTCGGATGCTTTGAAGGAAACTCCGTAAGGCGGATCTGTAAGGATCAGGTTTGCGGTCTTGCCTCCCATCAGGCGCTCGACGTCTTCAGGAGAAGTAGCATCGCCGCAGAGCAGTCGGTGCTTGCCGACCGTCCAGAGATCACCCTTTTCGACAAAGGATGCCTTTTCAAGGGCAGCAGAGAGATCAAAATCATCATCTTGTGCGCCGCCATCGTCTGGGCCTGCCATCAGCTTTTCCAGATCTTTTTCGTCAAAGCCGAGGAGGGAAAGATCAAAGGATTCATCTTTCAGATCGGACAGTTCCACAGAGAGCATCTCCTCATCCCATCCGGCATTCAGAGCCAGCTGATTGTCGGCAAGTATATAGGCGCGCTTCTGGGCATCGGTCAGGTTCTCGGCAAAGACGCAGGGGACGGTCTTGTAGCCTTCCTCGCGTGCTGCCTGCACACGTCCGTGGCCGACGAGGATGTTGTATTTGCTGTCGATCACGGCAGGGGAGACAAAGCCAAATTCACGAAGGCTTGCTCTTAACTGTGCGATCTGTTCCTTGGAATGTGTTCTGGCATTCCTTGCATAAGGCACCAGCTTATCAATTGGTACCTGCTCGAGTTTTACGGTATCCATTTATCGTCCTTTCCTTGAACGAAGAAGCTGCTCCATCGTGTCATTCGGATTTCCATCCTCAAACTCCTCGGTGCAGTTCTGTTTCACAATGTCGTAGATTTCCATCCAGATGAGATTGGCAGCCTTCTGAAACTGGCTGGCCATCTGGACGAAGGGAGAGCTCACAACACCACCTGTCGTCGGATGCTTGCCTAGAAGGCCGTAGGTACTGATCGCATCCTCGCACTGAATGTAACGAGCGAAGTTCTGAGCGTAGGATTCAATGAGACGCTTGTTTACGAGATTTTCGCAGTGGCGGCGCTTCAGCCAGAGCCAGGTTTCCTTGTAGATAACGTCGGCCCCGAGAGGCTTGCCGTTCTTCTGTTTGGCAGAGAGATATTCATCCGGCTTCGGCATATCTGCGCCTTCGAGCACAGCTCCCTCAGGTAGATCCACTGCCTCAAGTTCATCCGGCTCCAGATCAGGAATGTCATTTCTCATGATCTGCACCGGCTTTCCATTTGCTATCTTTTCCGCAGCAGGAGTGGGTTTGCCACCGGCTTTTATTCGCCTGCCGCCGCGGTATGTTCCGTCTTTTGCCACGGGTTACACTTCCTTTCCTGCAGGCGGCTGGGTTTTATCCCCTGTTTGAACCGGAAAAAACGCACACGAGAGGGGCCGGCGGTCTTTTAGCCTTTTGGTTTTAGAGATTCAGACCGCCCCTCCCGGTTTCCTGTCACCACGCTTCTCGTGAATTTTTTCGTGACAGCTCCGGCAAAGACTCATGAGATTGCTCTCGTCGTTGGTTCCTCCCTCGGAGATCGGAACGATGTGGTGGACTTCCTCGACCGGAACGAATCGTCCATGCTTTAAGCACTCCTCGCAGAGCGGGTGCTTATGAACGTAGCGTGTCCGGATCTTTCTCCACTGGCTGCCGTAACGCTTGTGTCCGTTGTAGCCTCGGGTGAAGTCATCATAGTGCTTCTCCATCAGTTTCTTATGCGTGGAGCAGTACTGTTCGCCGTCCTCACAGAGCTCTTTGCATCCCGGATATCGACAGGGACGTTTCGGCTTCCTTGGCATGCCTGCCGCCTCCTTTCTGGCATAACAAAAGCCCCGGAGGAATCTTCCTTCGAGGCTTCGGTTCAGCCGCCTGCGCGACTTGGTATCATTCATTTTTGCTGATTCTACTATAACATATAGGGGTGGTGTGCGTCTTGTTGCAACGTGTGGTACTGCGTGCAACTTTTAAACAATTACTGGATTTTCCGGCAGAGTGATATGACTGAGCGCATTGTCGTGCCATCGGAAGGCCGTGGTGCGGTCGATGTGAAGTTCAGCCCCGATCTCTTTCCATGTCATGCTGCAGAGGTACCGGTAGTTAAGGATCAGCTGTTCGTCCATGGATGGAAGGGCGCGGATCACTTCCTGAATCTGTTCTTTGAGTTTGGAAAGGAGATTCAGTTCATTCGCGATCTTCTTTTCCAGTTCTTCCAGACGTTCCAGCGCCTGAACGAAGGGAGCGTCTGACGGGTGGGAAGCCTGTACGCGTTCCCTGTCATAGCAGATCGCAGAAACACTGCAGGACAGTTCCCGGAGCCGTTTCACTTCCTCGGTGTCAAGGCGGATACGTTGGTCAAGGCGGTACGCCTGCTTAAGATATTCTTCTGGGGTCATTCGAGAACCTCCTTTCTCAGATTTTCTATCAGAAACTCACCGTCTACAGAGGTGAGGACCGAATACCATCCGTAGCGGAAGAACCGCTCCAGTTCCAAAGCAGCAGCTTTGGCTTCCCGGTCTCCGGGATATTTTTTCAGACGTTTTAAAGCACTTCGGTAATCCTTCGCTGCCAGAAGGACGATGGCATTTGCGAGTTTTTCATACGGATCCATCCGTGCCTCCTTTCAGGTTCGCTTTCACAGCGTCAATCAGAGCGGACTGCGTCTTGTCCTTGGTCCGGAGCGCCTTCATGATGTTCTCGTCGATGGTGCCCTCAGTGATGATGTGATGGATGACCACGGTTTCAGACTGCTGTCCCTGTCTCCACAGACGGGCGTTCATCTGCTCGTAAAGCTCAAGGCTCCAGGTCAGGGTGAACCAGACGATGGTGCTGCCGCCGGACTGAAGATTGAGGCCGTGGCCAGCGGAAGCCGGATGGATCAGGGCTACGGGAATCTGTCCCTTGTTCCATTCCGTAAAGTCCTCATGGCTTTTCAGCTCTCTGGAAGAAGGAAAACGCTCTTTGATGCGGTCCAGATCATGCCGGTACCAGTAGCTCACCAGCACCGGCTTTCCATTAGCACCTTCGATCAGATCTTCCAGTGCATCGAGCTTCCTGTCATGGATCTTCACGACTCCGCCGTCGTTGTCATAGACAGCACCGTCCGCCATCTGGATCAGCTTTCCGGAGAGAGCAGCGGCATTTCCGGCATCAATCTCCTTGTCCTTTAAAGAGATGGTCAGCTCCTTCTTCATCGTGTCATAGAGCTTCTGTTCCTTTTCATCGAGCTTCACCCTGACTTCGTTCAGGATCTTCTCAGGCATCTTCAGATAGTCGGTGCTCTTCATCGAAATGGTGATATCGGAAATCCTGTTATAGATCTGTTCTTCAGCGCCGGGCAGCGGCTTGTAGGAATAAACCACAGGGCCGTTGTACTTGTCTGGTCGGAAATACTGGAGTCGGTACCGGGAGATATATCTTCCAAGCCGCTCTCCGAAATCCAGAATCCGGTATTCGGCCCAGAGGTCCATGAGTCCATTGGAAGAAGGGGTACCAGTCAGCCCGACAATCCTGCTGGCTTTCGGGCGGACCTTCATCAGTGCCCGGAAGCGTTTCGCCTGATGATTTTTGAAGGAAGAGAGCTCGTCGATCACGATCATGTCATAGTCAAAGGGAAGTCCTGATTTCTCAATAAGCCACGGGATGTTCTCACGGTTAATGATATGGATGTCGGCAGATTTCTTCAGGGCGGTGAGTCGTTCTTTTTCGCTTCCGACAGCAACCGTAAAGGTGAGGTCCTTCAGGTGATCCCACTTTTCAATCTCAGCCGGCCAGGTATCCCGGGCTACCCGAAGAGGGGCTACGACGAGAGCGGATCTTACTTCGAAGCGGTCATGGATCAGCTCTTCGATGGCAGTGAGCGTGATCGCCGTTTTGCCAAGACCCATATCAAGCAGGACCGCAGCAATGGGGTGGTCGATGATGTATTGAATGGCGAATTTCTGGTAGTCATGCGGTACGAATTTCAATGGCCAGTACCTCCTTCCATCTTCCGGAGGACCTCGCTGATCTGTTCCGGGTCGTCAATGACGAATACGGTAAAGCCAAGGTGTTTGAGCTGGATCTTTCTCCGTTTCTGAAGCGGACGGAGATGTTTGCCCGGTGCCTTCAGTTCCGCAAAAGCCATCCGTCCGGAAGGAAAAAGCAGGATGCGGTCAGGTACGCCTGCCGTACCAGGAGAGGTGAATTTCCATGCCATTCCCCCGGCTGCACTCACCGCCTGCACCAGTTTCTGTTCGATATCTTTTTCTCTCATAAGGCCTCCTTCGGGTCCGCCAGATCAAAGGCGGCATAAGCAGCGGAGAGGAAGTTGTCGATGGGTCTTCCCTTGTAGCGGTAGCTTTTATCATTGCCACACCGGGCATAAAACCTTCCATTTCCGAGTTTGTTGATGAATACGCCCTGATCGTGATAGTTGAGGTAGTAATTTCCGTTTCGGAGAGTTCTCCATTTCCGTCTCGGAAAGTTCAGCTTCCGTTTCTGACGATTCTTGAAGCGGCGCTCACGGTCCTTGGCCTCGAGAATGTCGCCTTCCATGATTCCGGCGCAGATACAGCCAACACGGAAATCATCGAAGTAGTCGTCATGGCGCATCACATGGACGTAGCGCACTTTCTGGCAGCCGCAGAGTTCACATTCGGTTGTTGCATCCTCGTCATCCATTTCATCTGCAATGTCGATCACCTCTACGCAATACCAGCCGGAGAGAGGCGCACCATATTCTTTTAATTTCCGGTGGCACCGGGCGATATACTTTTCATCAAGTTCTTTCATAAAAAATCATCCTTTCCATAGCCTGTCCGGAGCTTGTCCCCGTGAAAAGGAGTCTTTTCATAGGGAGCCAAATGTCCGGAAAGCCGCTAAAATCAATTGTTTTAATGCCATAGGGAATTCAAATTTTCTTTTGGACAAGGGGACAGAAAGGACAAGAACTCCCTATATACCCTTACGCGTGTGTTGTTATTACCTACTCCTTTTTGTTACAAGGATTTCGAATATATATAGAAATCTTGTCCTGTCCACGTATCTTGTCCCAATCAAATCCTGCGATAGAGCCTCTGCCTTCCGTAGAAGGCCTGCTTTTTCCTGTCATTGGTGCGTTCCCAGCCATCGACCTGTGTCATGAGGGCAGCAATCAGATAGCTGTCGGATGATTTGAGTTCCGGCAGGTTCTTGTTGAAACACTCGCACCAGATTTCCGCATTGGAGATTTCGTTCCGAAGATGAAGTTCCCCATGATCCGGATTTCCGAATTCAGAGCCCTGAAGAAAATTCTTTCTGGCATAAAGGTCCATGTCGTCCCAGTTGGCGGGAACAGGGGTATTCAGGTACTCCTCGACCATGCCGACACGCTCATCCGCCTCCATAGCGCCGCGCTGCTCTTTCTCGGCGGCTTCCAGTACGTCACCCTCGAGGTACAGCTTTTCGCCAGCCTTCCAGATCTGCTTTGCCTCCGCCCAGAACTGGGCACGGTAGTTCTCGTCGAAGTTCCATGCCTTCCTCTGCTTTTTCTGATGGCATTTGATGATCCAGAAACGACGGTTTCCGGTGATATCACGCAAGTATCCGCGCTCGCCGTTGACGGTCGCAATAATGACGCACTGCCTCGGATGGCTTTCTACGACCTTGCCGTAAGAAGGACGGTACTTGTCGTCGGATGTTGAGAGGAAGGCCTTGACCTTCTCGATGTCGGCTTTCTTCATTCCGGCAAGTTCTCCGATCTCGACGACCCAGAATCCTTGCAGCTTTTCTGCGCCGGACTTGTCGTCCATATCAGTGAGGGAGAGTGTCTCGCTGTAGTAGTCCGAAGTCACGAGATCTTTTACGATGGAGGATTTTCCGATTCCCTGATCGCCGTCCAGAACAGGCACGCAGTCAAATTTCGTTCCGGGTTCATAGATTCTTGCGACTGCAGCAGCGAAGGTCTTTCTGGTGACGGTCCGGACATATTCCGTATCATCAGCCAGAAGGTAGCGGATGAAGAGATCCTCCACGCGCTCGATCCCATCCCACTCTGGCAGACTGTCCAGATAGTCGCGGATGGGATGGAAGTGGCGGTCGTCTGCAGTCTTTGTAAAGGAAACATTGTAGTTTCTGCTGGAGAAGGGCAGATAGCGGATGTCGATGATGGACTTCAGCTGCGCCGTATCGGCATCCCTCCAGAACTCATTTCCTTCGGGTCTGTCCCACGGCAGCGGCCCGGTTACCTGGATGCGGTTTGCCATCTCGTTGAAGGCAAAGTTCTGGAAATCCGGATCATTGGCCAGAATCAGATTGAGGTTGTACACGGTGTTCTGGAGAAGCGTGGAACGGGACATGTACTTGAGCTTTTTCTTCCAGTCATTGTTCTCATCCCCGGCATCGGTAAAATCGGACTGGGCATCCTTCATGCGTTCCTCGGAAGCAGCCAGCTTTACGTCGTCCTGCTGCATGGCAAAGTCGCACATCGCGCTGAAGGATTTCTTTTCATCCAGGTCGCCGAAGCGGTGAATCCGCACAATGTCGAAAGCATTACAGAGCTGCAAGTAGGCGGGATCCTTGGCGTGGTGGGAGTAGACGAACTTGTCCTCCTTGATCTCGACGCCTGCCATGGAGTTCGATTCGATTAAGTGCCAGCGTTCTGGATTTGTCGTCGGCTCATATACATCTGAGAGAAAAGTCTCCAGAGCCTTCGTAATGGGGTAGTAGGTACGATTGAAAAGCCCGACGACGCCGGACTTCGTAAGCGGATCCTGCACCTTTTTCTGCTGGGTGGTATTGGCCTTGCTTTCCCTTGATGAGGTGGGAAGCCTCGTCGGGTCCTGCCACTCTGGATGAGCAGAGAGGATTACATCCGGATCAAGCCAGCCGCCGTCCGTCTCCTTGTAGACGAACGTTCCGTTTGACGGGCACGAAGGCCAGTACATCAGCTGATTAGGCTGATAGCTGCACTCGTCGAAGTACTCAATGTTCAGGGACTGAGCGAGGTATCTTGCGACCGCGACATATTCCTCCGGAGCCACATCTCGGGTCAAAGGGAAGACCAGACGGACTCTTGGGTTGTCGGGCGTGCTACTGTGCGTAGTGTAGAGCACTGAGGTGTACGGGCAGAGATTCTCGTAGTTATCAAGGAACTCTGGCGTAATGCGGTCGCCGTCCAGAGCCACCATGGAGCGCTTCTCAACGGTGTCGATCTTCCTGCGTCCACCGATCAGGGAGCCGCCGACAAAACCGCCGTGGTCCTTGGCGGCGTCACGGGCCGACTTCGCCATTTTCGAATATTCCTCGACAGTCTCAGTCGTGCGGATCGGAGTCTTGAGACGAGCCTTCAAGTCATCAAAGGATGTTGTTTTATTGGTCCATGTTTTTGCCTGACGGGAATTTCCATAGGCAATGCAAAGAGCCCTCATAACGTCACCTCCCGACAGTCCTCAGTGAAGTGCCTGATCTTCATGCGGCGCTTTCTGGCGCGTTCCAGTTCGATGTCCATGCCGGAAGTGATCCGGTCTCCGAAGAACCAGATTTCAGAACATTTCCCAAGCAGGACGAGATCCATAAACATCGCCTTCCTGCGCTCTGTTGATTCATCCATGAAGGAGAGCAGGAGATGAGGAGAAATTGGAATGTATCCGCTGTCTGTTGCAAACCTGGCATACTTCTTTGCTTTTTCCGTATTGCCTTTCGGATCATCTGCATAAGGAGCGCAAATGTAGATGACAGGCATATAACTGTGTTCCATAAAAACCTCCTTAATCTGTAAAGAAAGACCTGGGGAGAGTTAATTCTCCTCAGGTCTTCCGTCCTTGTTTTCAGTCTGAAATCGAACCCGTGAAATAGATTTTTATCAGCTTTTCATCGTTCTTTATTTTTTTCTTGATCTTGCCGAGTGTCTTACGGATGGCTGCTTCCGTCACGCCACGGAATTTAGCAATTTCGTTATTGTTGTAGCCGGCCATTTTCATGTTGTAGATTTCCTGCCAGCTTTTCGGCATCTCTGCAATGATCTCGTTCAGCCTTTCAACGTCCTCCGGCAGCTTCTTGTCATGCTCATCAAGGGTGTAGAGGAAGCTAGCTTTATCACCGAGTCCGTCTGCATCACCGTCTCCTGTCATTTCTTCGATGGAGGCGATCCAGTTGTCCGGAACAGAATCTTCCATTGCGATGGCGATCTCATCTTCAGTTGGCATACGGTGATACTTCTTTCTGAACCATTCGATATATTCCAGCTTCCATTTCTCGGCCAGTTTTTTCTGCTCTTTCAGATCTCCGTGACGGTACTTAAGATTGCTTCGTACCTCGGCATCATCCATCAGGTGAAGAATGCTGATATTTGCTTCTGTTACTCCTTTTTCGCCGGGTTTGATTTCACAGATCACGTTTCCGCTTTCATCAAAATACTTGTAGGTCTCACGCTGGTTCCGCCTGGTCTTGTGTAATTTCATAAAAAACCTCCTGTTCTTCCCGTTGCCGAGGAGAACCGGAGGCATGAAAAAAGCATGGCGGTACCATCGGAACGGGGTAAAAAACTCGCTCTGTTGGTCCGCCATGCTCGTAGCCGGACTTACATATTTACTTGTAACCATCACATCCGCTCGAGCCACTCTGTGCACCGGGTGAACGGATATAATGGTGAACCTTTTAACGCCATGCTCAGGGCGAGCGATACATACTGAAATAACAGCTGATTCTTGAAAACAGAACCGTTAGAAAAAGGCGAAAGCCCTGCTATGAATTCAAGGACATGTGGTAAAATATTTAGTTAAATGTATCGCTATTCGCTTTCTTCTATGCCACCAGTATAGCAAGGCGACCCTTCTAAAAATGGGAAGCAGCGGAAGCGGACGGAAGTAAACGGAAGTGGGTGATTTTATGACCTTTTCAGAGTATTTCAATGCTCTATATCCATATCTGGCAGACGGGGAACCTAAACTGGACTTTTTTGATGAGATGATTGACCATTTCATTTATGAAGATGCGCTGGCAAGTTGCAAGATTCTAGATGCTCGGCCTGATACGAAACGGCGGTATATACAGGAAGAAGATCCAAATAAGATAAATCTGAAATATGCCCAATACTTGTATGCTAAGCACAACCCTAGTAGATACCAGTCATGGCTGAATAAAAAAATGTATGATCAGGACACATTCATTGAGATTGAAGACTGGTTAAAGTCAAAAAACATCGAGTTTACAGACACCAGCGTTGCCTGTGATGATTTGCTGGAAAGTATCTTTTTCAACATCGGATATCCAAATGCTCACGGTGACGCAGATATTAAACTTCCTGAGAAAAATATGGAGGGTGGGGCAGAAAGCTCTCACTTGACGGAACATGATAGAGAGTTGTTAAAGGAGTTTCATATTGACTTTGACAGCATACTGGAAAAATTCATTATGAACGGTCAGGCAGGAGCTGTATTTGCTGGCGGTTTGCCGGCCAAGATTGATGCACTATACAACGGAAAATGGAAAGATCAGGCTTTGGCGTTTGATGATCTTGGCCTTCAGGCAGAAATACTCGGTACAATCGCAACGCTTAAAGAGCTCTGCAATATTCTTGATCCGGACTGCGAATCAACATCCGGTTCTTCAGTGCGCAGACTGAGAATGAAATTGAGAAATGATTATGTCAAACTCCATCCCGATAATTATGTGAACGTTTTTCCGTATGAAGCTTTTATAGATGACTGGGATGATGGAGATGAATATGAATTTTAAGTTCAGGGCTGCAGCCACTAAATTTGATTTGATATTATTCGGAAGGACTAATGTTTATGGGCACCATAGAAAACGAAATTATGATCACCGACAGGGCGATCTGCCGGAATCTTGATGAAATAGAAGATTCTACGAGAGGGATAATTTCACAGGATATCCTTGCACACCTGAAAAATCTGGTGGAGCATGTGATGCTGAAATACTATTCCCCTTATGTGGATATTGAGGATTCAGAAGAAAATATAGAAAAAGCGATAGAACACGCTCAGACAGATAGTCGTCTTAAGGTGCTCTACCGTTTTAGAAATTATCTTGATATAGTCGCGTCGCATTATACGCTGGACGAAGATAGCTCCGAGCGTCTAATGCTTAAATATTATGACTATATGCTCGAAACAAAAAATCTCCTCTACGAAGATTTTCACATCACGATCCTGCATAATCTGGATAAGTTCCCACTAAATTTGGACACAGCTCTTCAGGAGTATTATTCCAAAATTGCAGAAAAGATAAATCAATATGATGTGGATTTTGTAGGTGCAGGTGAGAAGTACTATATCCAGAAAATAAAACCGTTCTATGTAAATCATCGCAGATACTTCGAAGTCACGTTTATCTCAGCAAAAGACAGAGAAAGCAAGGCCGGTCGGGTGATCGCTTTTACTAAGCTGCCGGTCATGAGCAACTATGCTTCCAGATTTCGTTTTCAAGAGGAGAGTATACAAATCCTTGGGAAAACCATGCCTGTGCTCCTGATTGTAGGCTGGGAAGTGTCATTGCGCGGCTGCGAATTTAAGAATTTTTCATTCATTCTCACCGGAAAGAAATCAGAAATACAGTATGGAGAGCAGCGGACGATTTGCCGCTTTTTAACAGAGAAGCGTTTTACTTTAAATGAAATCATGGACTTCCCAGAAAGGCCCTACCAAGATATAACTGCTCTATGGCGCTCTCAGGCTAAGACAGGATATTTTTTTAATGTTTTGGATAAGTGTCGCAGAATAATCAGATCTGAGGAACCAGGACAGAATATACTTCGTTACCTTCTATTCGGAATGCACAATGCAATCATCAAGTCTCAGTGGCAAGAAGCAGGCAACAATAATCTTTCTGGCCTTTATTTATCAAATAAAAGTATTCCGTTTGATAAAATGCCGTTTATCCAGTCTCCTGTAAACCATAATCCTCGGCTTGGAGCACTGTTTGAATGCATACCGACAAAAAGAAGAAAGCACGAGCTTCTGGCAAGGCAACTGAGAAACAATACGGAGATCTCTGGCCGAATATTCACTCCTATCGAAGAGCTCGAGCACTATGGTGATATCAGACAGCTGGCAAAAACATACAATAGGAAGCTGTGGTTCGGCCATATAGAAAGAAGCAAGATTGTTATTGATGGCAATTATGCGTTCATCAACGAATACAAGCTTGATACGTGCGAGATCATTAAGAAGCTCGTAGAGCTGAGCAAGACTGAAGATCCAGAATATACGGACGAGGTCAAAAGCTGGCTTTTGAATGGCGACTATGAAGTAGACTGCCAAGAGAAAATACATATTCTCACACAGATGTTTTCTAAATCTGCGGTCGCGGTGATATATGGCTCCGCAGGAGTCGGGAAATCCACTCTTATTAATCACATTTCTCATTTCTATGAGGATAAAGAAAAACTGTTTCTTGCTCAGACGAATCCGGCAATCGATAACCTGAAAAGAAGGGTGACTGCCGACCCAGAGAAATGTAAATTTTCGACTATTGCGAGCTTCCTTAAATATGGCACAAATGATCCTGAATATGACCTGCTCGTTATCGATGAATGCAGCACCGTAAGTAACAAGGATATGCGTCAGCTGCTTGAGATAGTAAAGTTCAAACGAATTCTGCTTGTTGGTGACACCTATCAGATTAACTCCATACGTTTTGGAAACTGGTTTACGGCACTTCGGAGCTTCCTGCCGAAAACTTCTGTCTTTGAACTCACGACACCATATAGGACCACTAATCAGCGCCTTCTTATTCTTTGGTCTAAAGTACGTGCTATGGACGATAACGTACAGGAAATCATAGATAAGCAAAGTTACTCGTTAAAGGTTGACGAATCATTGCTAACCGCTGTAGCCGATGATGAAGCTGTCCTCTGCCTTAATTATGACGGACTTTATGGCATCAATAACATCAATCGATTCTTGCAGGAAAGCAACCCGAATCCGCCAGTTGAATGGGGCGTTCAGCAGTACAAAATCGGAGATCCTGTACTGTTCTTGGAAAATAATCGATTCCATCCTGTCATCTATAACAATATGAGAGGAAAAATCGTATGGATTGAAAAGATAGATACGGGTACTCCAGAAGAAAGAATACAGTTTGACATTGAGTTGAATACCACAATAGATCCTAATGCCGTAAGATTTATGCCATTAGAGATCATAGATAATCCGGTTAATGATAATACCATCGTTCGGTTTTCCGTTTACAAGGTCAAAAGTACGGATGAAGATGATGATGGTAATACAGCAAGAACCATTGTTCCATTCCAGATCGCGTATGCCGTGTCTATCCATAAAGCGCAGGGACTCGAATATGACTCGGTGAAAATCGTAATCACTGACGAGGTGGATGAACTTATTACGCATAATATTTTTTACACGGCCATTACGAGAGCCAAGAATAAACTGAAAATATACTGGACTCCTGAAGTAGAAAAGAAAGTGCTCGAGAGGATTCGCCCACGTAATATTGATGCGGATGTTGAGATACTAAGGAAATATCTATAAATAATGGTTTCATTTGGAACATATAGTGATTTTGATGCAAGAAAAAATCTATAAAAAGTGGTTGAACCACACGAAAACATTGATTAATTCATAGATGTGTGACATACTGTTAGTATATTGGCATATTTTGTCTTTATTTATAGGGAGAAATGGGATGGCAGTCAGTTATAAGCCTTTGCTACATATGATGATAGAAAGAGAAGTTTCAAATGCTGAGTTGATGCACAGAGCGCACATTTCGGCGAACATCATAACAAAAATAAAGAACGGACAGTACATCGCATTAGAAAAAGTTGAGAGTATCTGCAACGCGATGAACTGCACACCGAACGAGATGATGGAGTTCATTCCCGATGATATAGAGAAAACGGAGGACAAATAAAATGAGTACTACTCAAAGAGTCATTGTAATTCCTGATGGAAAAATCTGTGATTACATAGACGGAAAATTCAGGAATGATACACCAGAAGAATATGTTCGCCAGACCATTGAAAAGCGCCTTGTAAATGAACATAAGTATTCTCCTGCACAGATCCAGATTGAATACACTTTAGCAGTAGGATCCAATAAACCTCGTGCGGATATTGTGATTTGGGATAAAGACATTCCAGTTTCTGATCAAGGTCAAAATAATGCCAAGACCATTATTGAGTGCAAAAAGGAAACGGTTAGTCCCAACGGAAAGAAGGATGGAATCGGTCAGTTGCAGTCATATATGTCTGTATGCCCTAATTGCGAGTGGGGAATGTGGACGAACAGTATAGAAAAGTATGTCTTTAAAAAATATACCGATGACTCAGGTCAGATTAAGTTCATGGAATATAACGATATTCCTTCTGCAGATGGTAATCTGGATGAAATTAACCGACCTAGTCGAAAAAGTCTTAAAAATGCATCCGATGATAATTTGCTTTTTGTATTCAGAACTTGTCATAACCATATCTATGTTAACGATGGACTACAGAAGCAACCTGCCTTTTTTGAACTTTTAAAAGTTATATTTTGTAAGATTGAAGATGAGCGAAACATTCCAAATCCGCTACAGTTTTATACCACTTCAGAAGAACGCTCCAATCCGGATGGACAGCTTACTGTAAAGAAACGTATTTCTCAAATTTTTGAGCGCGTAAAGAAGCGCCACGGAAAAATTTTTGATGCAAATGATGAAATTAAACTGACGCCTCGAAGCCTCGCTTATATTGTCAGTGAACTTCAGCCATACAGCTTGCTTAACACAAATATCGATATAAAAGGTAAAGCCTATGAGGAAATTGTAGGCGCTAATCTTCGTGGAGACAGGGGTGAGTTTTTTACACCACGTAACGTGATGAAAATGGTTGTGGATATGATTAATCCCCAAATGAATGAGAGGGTTCTGGATTCATCGTGTGGCACGGGTGGATTCCTTGTACAGGCCATGACACATGTAATTTCCCAACTTGAAAAACAAATTTCTGATTCTCTCGGAATTCCAAAAGAAAAATGGGACAATGATACTCTTCGTATGTTTCAGGATAAAATATCTGAGATGGCTTCACAGAATTATTTTGGCTTTGATATAAATCCGGATCTTGTAAAAGCCACAAAGATGAACATGGTCATGAACAATGACGGCAGCGGCAATATCCTGCAGACAAATTCACTGCTTCCGCCCCACGAGTGGTCTGATGATTTCAGGACGCGGCTTTCAGAGGCAGTTGGCGTAAAGAAATCTGATATCAAGAATTACAAGACTATCGCATTTTTCGATGTTATCGTTACGAATCCGCCATTCGGTAGCAAAATACCTATCAAGGACAGAAGCATTCTTGAACAGTTTGAGCTTGCCCATATCTGGACGAACGATAAGAAGAAGGGAACATGGACGATGGCAGACCGCCTGCAGTCGTCCGTTCCTCCAGAAATTCTATTTATTGAACGCTGCACTCAGTTCCTCGTTCCGGGCGGGCGTATGGGAATTGTTCTTCCGGATTCGATTCTCGGTTCTCCGGGACTTGGCTATATTCGTGAATGGCTCATCCGTAATCATAGGATTATTGCAAGCATTGATCTGAATGCTGATACCTTCCAGCCGCACAACGGTACGCAGACTTCCGTGCTGTTCCTGCAGAAGAAGACGCAGGAGCAGAAGGATCAGGAGGAAAAGAGCGGCAAAATGGCGGACTACGATATTTTTATGGCAATGGTTGACAAAATTGGTCATGATAAGCGTGGGAATCCCATTTTCAAGCGTGATGCAGAAGGAAATGAAATCCTTGTTCCTGACACGAATAATGTGCTCGTTTTAGATGAAACAAGTGAAGGCAGGAAAACTGTCAGCCATCAGCAAACAAAAAAGGTAGAGGATGACCAGACTCCTGATGTTCCGGGCATTTTTGCTAAGTGGAAAGTTGAGGAGGGATTGGCATGGTAAGCAGCAATCTTGCGCTCAATTACAGCACGCCTGAAGCTGCTATTCAAGACGTGAAAATCAAAGATGACCCGTTAAAATGGTGCTCTGTGTCACTTTCTGATGTAATAGCAAGAGGAAGTCGTCTTGATGCAAGCGTATATGACACGGAAGCAATACAGGCGCGAAACTTGATAAATGCGGGAAAATATTCGCTTGTTCCTGTTGGCGGCAGTTCCGGATTAGCTTCAGGATATACCTGTGGAAGATTCAAAAGGATATGGGTAAAGTACTCTGACTATCCGATTTATCAGCCTTCCACAATGCTCGACATAAAGCCAAAGCCAGATGGCTATCTTTCAAAATTAACGAAGACAAACATTGAGGCACTTCGCGTTCATAAAGGGCAAGTTTTACTTACATGCTCAGGTACTATTGGCAATGTGTCTTATGTTTCGCGGACACTTGATAATTGCATATTCAGCCACGATTTGTTGAGAATCAACAGTAAGCGAGACAATGACGCAGGATTTATTTATGCATATTTAAAAACAAAAGTTGGCAACAAAATGTTGCTTACGAATAAATATGGGGCTGTTGTCACTCATATAGAAGCAGAACATCTGGCTTCAGTTCCAATTCCAGATGCACCAATCAGCATCAAGGATGAAATAAACTCTCTAATCGTCCGTTCATTTGAATTGCGCGATGAATCAAATGATCTGCTCGACAAAGCAAATGAATTGCTCGTCAAGGAGCTTGCGCTGCCTCCAATAGAGGAATTTAATCGCCATGCGGCATATTACCAAAAGAACGCGCCTGTGGATACATTTTCTGTCAAGCTCAGCGATCTGGACGGACGGCTTGACGGCTCATACCATGTGCCAGTTGTTGATGCGATTGTAGATCATCTCAAGAAGCACGCTGCAGAAGTAACGACAGTTGGTGATCCGAGGATAAGCAAAGAGATCATTTTGCCGGGAAGATTCAAACGTGTCTATGTTGATGAGGGGCACGGACGGGTATTTATCGGAGGAAAACAGCTATGGGAGCTTGATCCTTCAAATAAAAAATATCTCTCGATCGTCCATCACGCAGATAGGATAAAAAAGCAATTAGAGCTTCATGAAAATATGACTCTGATTACATGTAGCGGTACAATCGGCAAGGTTGCACTTGTAGGTAAGCACTGGGAGAACTGGACTGCCAACCAGCACATTATCAGAGTTGTGCCTGCTTCGAATCAACTCGCAGGCTATATCAATGTATTCCTGTCTTCCGATTACGGCCATGAGCTGATTACAAGATACACCTATGGCTCCGTAGTCGACGAAATAGACGATAACCATGTCAGTCAGATTGCGTTTCCGATTCTTAAGAATCAAGCTGTTCAGGCAGAAATAAATTCTCTTGCGCTTGAAGCGAATGGGAAAAGATATCAGGCTTATCAGCTGGAGCAGATAGCGATAAAGAAAATGAACGATGAGGTCATTTATGCGAAAAAATAAAGTTATGGTGATGAGAATAAATGGGTGTCAGAGCATATTTTTGACGAACATATTATAAAGTGGGTGAAAATATATGAACGGACAAACTGGCACGCAGCAAAAATTTGAATTGTCAATTACAGCAAATAATATCAAATCTACAGATGAGCGGTTTACCATAGACAATCTGTCTCTCGGAGACAATTACAAGTTTCTCGACGTATATATGAAACGCTCAAATGGAGATATTATAAAGCGGGCTTACAGCAAAGGAGAACGGAGAAAATCTAATCAGACCATGCCCCGGATCGCTTTTCAAGTGTTTGAAAAGCAGATCGCTAAAATGTCTATTGAGGAAAAAGAAAATTTCCCAATCTGTCAGTACGGTCCAGATAAAGAAATGATTTGTGGAATATATTCTAGCGTTGAAGAATTCAGAAAGCATCGTAATACTATTGAGTATTTAACATATGGATATGATAATGGCCGCTTGTTTGTCATATACTGCTGGAATATTTTTTCTACTATTATATTTGTTCAAGAATGCTTGAAGCGTTTTGGAAAACCCGGCGATGAGTTTATTCTTACCTATCGTGATAAGGATGAAAGGGAGAATAAAGACGAGGAGAAGGAAGAAGCTGTAAAAGAGGAACTGGTTCAACAGTTCAATGGCTATTTAAATCCATATTCTTCGATGCTGATTTCGTCGAAGAACCTGATATTCAGAGGGGCTCCGGGAACAGGCAAGTCATATCTTGCAAAAGAAATAGCGGCTGACATTATTAGCAATGGATATTTCGATGATTATACGCTACTTTCCGAAGAACAGAAAAGGCAAGTTGAGTTCGTTCAATTTCATCCGAGTTACGATTATTCGGATTTTGTTGAAGGTTTGAGGCCGAAGGTAAATAGCGATGGCTCTATGGGATTTGAGCTGCAGGATGGCATCTTTAAAAGATTTGTTGATCGCGCAAGAAAGAATTATGAGGATTCACAGAAATCGAAGGAAGTTGTTGAGCAGGAGGCTCTTGCTCAAGATGCCATGGATTCTTTTTTTGAAGATGTCGAACTTGGGGTAGATAAGTTTAAGACTACAAAAGGTAGTGAGTTTTACATTACTGGAATAAGCGAAACGCACATAGATATTTCAATTCCAGGAAATGAATCTGTAAATAAAATACGTTTGAGTATTGATGAAATCAAATCAATGCTTGAATCAAATAAAACTTTTGAAAAGATAAGTGATATCACTGCTTTCATAGGAATAAAGACTACACAGCAACGGTTTTCTTATGATCTTGCTCTTTATAAAGAGATTTTAAAGAAAAAGAAGAAGCTGTCAAAACCAGTTACAAAAGTAACGGAATTAAAGAAATATGTTTTTATCATCGATGAGATCAATCGTGGAGAAATTTCAAAAATATTCGGTGAACTTTTCTTTGCGATTGATCCTGGATATCGAGGAAAAGCTGGTGAGGTTTCAACACAGTATTCTAATCTGCATTCTAATCCTGATGAAAAATTTTATATTCCGGAGAACGTCTATATTATAGGAACGATGAATGATATCGATCGATCTGTGGACAGTTTTGATTTTGCTATGCGCCGGCGATTTCGGTTTGTAGAATTAAAAGCAGAGGATTGCCTTGAAATGCTCTCGTCATTGGAGAATGAGGAGCTGGAAGCCGAAGCAATAAGGAGGATGACAGCCTTAAATAATGAGATTATAAACACTGAGGATTTGAATGAAAATTATCAGATTGGAGCCGCTTATTTTCTCAAATTAAAGACACTTGATTTTGATCAGTTGTGGACAGATTATCTTCAGCCGCTTCTGCAAGAATATATTCAAGGAATGTACGATGAGAAAGGAATTATGAATAGGTTTGCAAAGGCTTATGGCTATCAGCAACACATTCAAGGAGATTTGAATGAAACTTCTGAAGATCAGGGATAATTCCTGGCATAATAAAGAATTATTCTCCAATATTGGCAATCTCGTAGGAAGAATATGTGATAAGTCATTAGGTCAGCTCGAGCATAAAGGGGTGTTCGTATTTCCTGAATTTGTAGCGGATGCAGAGGATATAACGCGGGACCAGATGATTATTCAAAGCGTTAACGACTCATATTGCTCAGGAAATGTAATGGGTTTCATAGGCTTGGGAGATGAGCGACTTATTATTGAATCCCGTTTTGGAGGTAAGGAAGACTTCTTTTTTCAATATCTTCTTGAACGTGTGATGGATTTTCCCAATATTGTTGATCTGGAAACAGATGCAAATCAAGATAATAGGCTGTTTAATTTTCTGCTCTTCCTGTTTCCACGATATCTTAAGTCTGCAATGCGAAAAGGATTATTTAAGGAGTATATCCGTCATAGATATAACGATGGGAACATAAAAGGAACCATAGATGTTGCTCGGCACATTAAGAAGAATACGCCATTTATCGGAAATGTTGCATACAGTCAGAGAGAGTTTTCTTATGACAACGATTTGATGGAACTGATTCGACATACTATCGAGTTTATCAAGGGAAAACCTTATGGAAATAATGTTCTTGCAAAGGCGAAAGACGAGGTAAAACTCGTTATTGATGTGACACCGGAATATGAACAGCATGATAGGCAGAGGATTATCGGTCGAAACGAAAAGCATAAAGTTCACCATGCATATTTCCGCGAGTACGCTTCACTTCAAAGATTATGCATTTTAATATTACGTCATCAGAAGCATCAGATAGGAACCGGTTCAAGACAAATATATGGAATCCTATTCGATGGAGCATGGCTATGGGAAGAATATGTAAACTCTCTCATCAAAGATTTATTTTATCATCCAATGAATAAGGGCGAAATAGGAGCCCAGCGCCTGTTCAATGGGAATATAGGATTAATCTATCCGGATTTTATTAGTAGAGATGCCAACAGAAGAGTGATAGCAGATGCAAAGTACAAACCTGTCGATAATATTGGCAATAAGGATTATTTACAGTTACTTGCATACATGTTTCGATTTGATTCCAAGACAGGTTACTACCTTTACCCCGAGGCAGGGGATACGAAAGATCTTTGCCTTTGTTTAAATCATGGCTCGACATATGAGGGAAACGTTACTTCACGTGATGATATCAGTCTTACAAAACACGGACTAAAGATCCCTACAGATGCATCTGATTATGCGAAGTTTGTTTCAAGGATGAAAGATGATGAGAGAGAATTTGTGAATGGTATATTCACAGAGAAAACGATTTAACGATACATATACATTTTAATTATTCCTTTTTGGAGTAATGCACGAGGGTGCAAATGCTTATGAACTACGCGAGAGCTTGCAACCCATACAGCGGATTTTCCGCACCGGTCAATGGAACGAGTGCCATAGAAAGTGCCGAGAAAGCCTTGTTTTCTGGGCTTTCCCGGCATGTTTTGCGCTATGGGCTTCGTATCAAAGACGGTAGGAAGATAGACGGAGCCGCCGGCACAGGCGGAATGCTTACAGTTGCCGAGAAAAGAATCCGCGAAGTGGCCGAAGAATATGGCAAGAGTGTATCCATTCATCTTTATGGGCAGGAAGTAGCAGATGAGACTTATGCCATCGCAAAGAGCGATATGCTGGTCAAGGGCGAAGGTGGGCAGTCCAATAATATTTTTTTTGGATCAACCATTTCCAATGATGGTTTTGCTGGAGAAACCTTTGATTTCTGTCTGTCCAATCCCCCTTTTGGGACACCATGGAAGACGGATCTGAAAGCATGGGGCGATATCAAAAAGGATGAGATCACGGATCCGCGTTTCCGTATCAATTATCACGGTGAAGACTTTTCACTGATTCCTGATATTGGCGATCCGCAGATGCTGTTTCTGGCGAACAACATCAGCAAGATGAAGAAGGATACGCCGATGGGAACCAGAATTGTGGAGGTCCATAATGGCTCCTCTCTGTTTACTGGAAAGGCCGGACAGGGACCATCCAACCTCCGACAGTATATTCTGGAGCAGGATCTGCTGGAGGCAATCGTTGCAATCCCGGAGAAAATGTTCTACAACACCGGCATTGGGACGTATCTCTGGGTTCTTGCCAATAAGAAAGAAGAACGCCGGAAGGGCAAAGTACAGCTCATAGACGCAACTTCCTTTAAATCGCCGCTTCGCAAAAATCTGGGTGAGAAAAACTGCGAGATCACGCCGGAGATCCGTGAGCGGATTCTTGATCTGTATATGGCATTTGATAAAGCTGACAGTCGGTACAGTAAGATCTTTGACAATAGAGAATTCGGATATTGGGAAGTAACAGTCTATACCCCTCAGCTAGATGAAAACGGCGATCCCATCCTGGATAAAAAGGGAAAACCTGTCAAGCCGGATACAGACAAAGAGCAGATTCCTTTATCCTATGAAGGAGGGATCGAAGCTTTTATAGAGAATGAAGTGAAGCCCTACGCACCGTTTGCTTATATCAAGCCTGGATCGGAGAAAATCGGCTATGAGCTCTCCTTTACGAAATATTTCTATCAGCCTGTACAGCTTCGCACGCTGGAGGAAATTACGGCGGATATTAGAGCAGTGGAGAAGGAAACAGACGGCCTTCTGGATGAGATCATAGGAGGCTGAGGGATGAAATATCAAACATATTCAGCCACGCCAGAGGCGGTATGGTTTCATAAGGTACCAGCAGGATGGCGTGCGACAAAGATGCGTGAATTATTTGCAGAGCGGAATACGAAAGTATCTGACAAAGAATACCCAGCATTGTCGGTTGGGAAAATGGGCATTGTACCGCAACTGGATACAGCTGTGAAAACAGACAATGGCGATAACAGGAAACTGATATGCAAGGGTGATTTTGCAATTAACAGCCGCTCTGACAGGAAGGGATCAAGCGGAATTTCGAAATATGATGGTTCGTGCTCACTGATTATTACAGTGTTAAAACCGCATTATGAGTTGAATGGAAGATTCTATCATTATCTTTTGCGCAGTCACTATTTCGTAGAAGAATTTTATAGGAACGGGCACGGATTGGTTGCTGATTTATGGACGACTAAGTGGGATGAATTGCGAAATATTTATGTTCCTGTTCCACCTCGCGCCGAGCAGGATCAGATCGTCCGTTATCTGGACTGGCAGGTGTCCAGGATCAACAAGCTGATTCACGGGTACCAGAAGCAGATTAAGCTGTTGGAAGAAGAATTATCCACTATTTCTTCAAGAGCCGCTATCCGTGGGATTCGAGAAGATGTGGAGTACAATAATCCTCACATGATTGGGTTTGATAAGATTCCTTCACAATGGAAGGTCTTGCAAAATAAGAGAATATTTCGGGAAAGATCTGATTTCTCCGAAAAAGGGGATGAAATCCTTCTGAGTGTATCGAAGCATTATGGCGTCAAACCGATGCACGAATTAACAGAAGATGAACAATATGCAACAATTAAACCGGCGGAGACATTAGTTGGATATAAGAAGGTATCCAAGGGTGACCTGGTTATGAATATTATGCGGGCACGGAACGGAAGCTATGGGATTTCTGACTATGATGGAATTGTTAGCCCGGCATATTGTGTCTATAAGACGATTATTCCTGTGGATTCAAGATATATGCAGTACCTTTTAAAAACGCCTCAGACAATCAGCATATTTGAAGCCTACTCGTATGGAATAGCTGAACACAGAAGAAGATTATATGCGCCGGATTTTTTGAGACTTTATTTGCCTGTTCCGCCTTACAACGAACAAGTTAAAATTGCTGATTTTCTGGATAAGAAGTCAGAACAGATAGATTTTCTCACGACAAAAATAAAAGTACAGATCAATCTCCTTCGTGAATACCGTACCCGCCTGAT
Source organism: Bilifractor sp. (assembly GCA_051879715.1). Classification (GTDB taxonomy): domain Bacteria; phylum Bacillota; class Clostridia; order Lachnospirales; family Lachnospiraceae; genus Bilifractor. The sequence continues at coordinate 4,416 of JBJEMO010000252.1, read as the reverse complement.
TTCCGATGTTGTCACAGGCCAGATGGATGTGCGGGGAATTGAGATTCCGGATTATACGCCGGAGGAAGATATAGAAGAGTCGGACATAGAAGAAGGGGCGGTGACGAACGATGCCCAGTAACACAAAAGAAACCGGATTTGAGACAATGATCGTGAACCATCTGGTTCAGGTCAACGGATATGAGCAGGGGTATAACAACACTTATAATGCGTCTTATGCGCTTGATGAGGAGCGATTGTTTCGTTTTCTGAAAGAGACACAGCCAAAGCAGATGGAAGAGCTGCAGATCTTGGGCAGTGACCTGGAAAAGGAGCGATTCTTTAAGCAGTTGGATAAGAAGCTGCGGACAAATGGGGTCATCGATCTTTTAAGGAATGGGATGCGTTATAAGCATCTGCATCTGGAACTGTTTTACGTGCGTCCTTCAGCTGATAATCCGGATGCGGCAGAACTTTATGCAAAGAATATCTTCAGCGTCACCCGGCAGCTGCAGTATTCAAAACAGCATCCCAGACTGGCTCTGGATCTGTGTATTTTCCTCAATGGCCTGCCGATCATAACTATGGAGTTGAAAAACCAACTGACGAAACAGAATGTGGTCGATGCGGTGGAGCAGTATAAAAATGACCGGAGTCCGGAGGAAGTGCTATTCAGTTTTAAACGCTGTATTGTTCATTTTGCTGTGGATGACAATGAAGTACGAATGTGTACGGAGCTGAAGGGGAAGAAGTCATGGTTTCTGCCGTTCAATAAGGGAAATAATGACGGCGCCGGCAATCCGCCGAATCCGAATGGTCTCCGGACAGATTATCTCTGGAAAGAGATTCTTACCAAAAATGAGTTGTCGAACATTATCGAAAATTATGTGCAGGTAGTAGAAGAAAAGGATGAGGACACTGGGAAAAAGTTATATAAGCAGATCTTTCCAAGATATCACCAGCTGCATCTTGTCACTTCTCTGCTGGCAGATACAAAGCGTGACGGCGTGGGCGGAAGGTATCTGATCCAGCATTCGGCTGGTTCCGGAAAGTCCAATTCGATTGCCTGGCTGGCACATCAGCTGGTCAACCTGAAAGCAGACAATGGAAAACTGATCTTTGATACCGTTATCGTTGTGACAGACCGCATTAATCTTGATAAGCAGATCAAGGACACAATCCGGCAGTTCATGCAGGTATCTTCTACAGTCGGATGGGCAAAAAGCTCTGGAGAATTGAAGGATCTGCTGAATGACGGCAAGAAGATCATTATCACGATCGTGCACAAGTTCCAGTTTATTTTGCAAGATATTTCGGATGTTTACAGGGATCGGAATTTTGCAATTCTGATTGATGAAGCACATTCCAGCCAAAATGGCAGTCTTTCGGCAAAGATGAATATGGTTTTATCCGGGGATGTCTATGAGGACGAAGATGACCTTGAGGATAAGATCAATATGATCATCGAAGGCCGCAAGATGGTGAAGAATGCCAGCTATTACGCTTTTACGGCGACGCCAAAGAACAAGACGCTGGAGATGTTCGGCAAAAAAGAAACACTGGAAGACGGAACCGTGCATTCGGTGCCGCATTATGTCTATTCAATGAAGCAGGCGATAGAAGAAGGCTTCATTATGGACGTTTTGAAGTATTACACGCCGGTGAAGAGCTACTATAAGCTTGCGAAGACCGTGGAGGATGATCCGCAGTTTGATAAGAAACGCGCGCAGGGGATCTTGCGCTATTATGCGGAGTCCAATGAATACGCGATCCATGAAAAAGCCGCCATTATGGTAGAGCATTTCCACACGGAAGTGATCGGGAAAGGAAAGGTAGGCGGCAAGGCCCGGGCCATGGTGATTACCAGCAGCATTCACCGGGCAATCGAATATTACCATGCGATTACATCTTTGTTGGAAGAGCGGAAAAGTCCGTTCAAGGCGATTGTAGCTTTTTCTGGTACGTCTGATGATCATGGCAGGCAGGTGACAGAGGCGGATTTGAATGGTTTCCCCAGCGCTAAGATAGAGAAGATGTTCCGGCATGACCCGTATCGGATCCTTGTTGTGGCCAACAAGTTTCAGACGGGTTTTGATGAGCCGCTGCTGCATACGATGTATGTGGATAAGAGCCTTTCGGATATTAAGGCTGTGCAGACGTTATCCAGGCTGAACCGCAGTCATCCGGACAAGAAGGATACATTTATTCTTGATTTTGTGAATGAACCAGGAGTGATTAAAAAAGCTTTTGACCGGTATTACAAGACCACGATTCTGTCGGGAGAGACAGATGTGAATAAACTGAATGACCTGATTGATACAATGGAATCCATTCAGGTTTTCACGGATAAAGAAGTGGATCAGTTTGTATCTCTGTATCTCGGCAATGCGCCGCGAGAGCAGCTGGATCCGATTTTAGATCATTGTGTTGAAACATATGAAAGCCTTGTTATAGAAGAACAGATTGAGTTTAAGAGCTGCGCAAAGAGCTTTGTACGGACGTACAATTTTTTGGCCGCCATTCTTCCTTATGGAAGTCCGCAGTGGGAAAAGCTGGAAATCTTTTTACGTCTTCTTGTACCGAAGCTTCCATCACCGCAGGGAGAGGACTATACAGAAGGACTGCTGGAAGATGTGGATCTGGAGAGCTATCGAGCAGAAGCACAGCAGACCATGCAGATTCTTCTGGATAATGAAAATGGAGAGATCACTCCGGTTCCGGTTGGCGAGGATACGGGGATAGATGTTCCGGAAATGGACACATTGACACATATTCTGCAGGAATTTCACGATGTTTTCGGGAATATTGAATGGACAGATGAGGATCGCGTAAAGAAACAGATTGCTGACCTTCCTAGTATTGTCAGACAGGACGAAAAATATCAAAATGCGATGAAATTATCTGATGAACAGAATGCACGGGCGGAAAGTGACAGAGCTACCAATGACGCAATTCTTGCGACAATGAGTTCCGGAATCGAATTGTATAAAGCAATCAATCAGAATGACTCGCTGCGCCGGTGGATTCTGAATATGGTTTTTAATGAAACATATCAGCCACGGAAAACATCCCAAAAGAGCAACCGAAAAGTTGTTACACATACGGGTGTTCCGGAAGACCGTACATTAATGGTTGCAGAAGATACGTCTGTCTATGGAAAGGAATGAGTTTTGGATATGTCAGATTCACTTACTGGTACCAGCCGGTTTATCAGTCTTATCCTTCGCCATAAGCCGGAAGTGATCGGCATCACGCTGGATGAGCATGGCTGGGCGGATGTTGATGATATGATTGCCGGAATCAATCAATCCGGAAAATATAAGATTGACAGAGATATGCTGGACGAAATTGTCAGAACAGATGAGAAACAACGGTATTCCTATAACGAAGATCATACGCTGATCCGCGCTAATCAGGGACATTCCATTCCGGTTGATGTAGAACTGGAGAAGGTGGAACCGCCGGAATTCTTGTATCACGGAACCGGTGAAAAGTTTACGGCATCCATTGATAAACAGGGATTGATCCCGAAGTCGAGGCTGTATGTGCATCTGTCTCCGGATGAAGAGACTGCGGTCAAAGTAGGCAGACGCCATGGAAAGCCGGTAATTTATCTTGTCTGTGCCGGAAATATGAAGCGTGACGGATATGCGTTTTACCGCTCTGTGAATGGAGTCTGGCTCACGAAGGAGGTACCTGTAAAATATCTGCGAAAGAAGATCTGGACATAAAGCAGAAGTGCCATAGCAAAGAGAGATCACCCGGCAGACGTTTGAGGGTCGGGATGTGATACTTGTCAGCTTTTCCGGAACGCAAAAGCCATATCTCGCTTACAATATTCCGCGGATCCGTGTCGCGGATGAAGATCTGGTTATGGAACAGCCGATGTATGAGGAGATGCTACGCAGGCGCGATAATGCAATGTATTCCTGGGAACGACAGCGATCGGGATATAGGATTGCTGATATTGATCAGAAGATATTTCAGTCATGGCTGAAACGGGCAAGGAAGGTTGGCAGGATTAGCTTTGACAATGAAGCGCCAGCGGTAGTACTGGGCAAGCTGGAATTGTGTGATGGCGAATGGCTTCTGAATGCCGGTGCGGCACTCTTCGTTGAATCCGGAATGAATGAGTTGCAGATGGCTAAATTTGCTTCGGATGAAAGGCTGACCTTTACAGATATCCGTAGGTATACCGGTTCCATATTGGATCTTTCCGAAAAGGCGTCGCAGTACATCATTGACGCGATGGACTGGCGGGTTGAATTTGATGGAAGCCTGGAGAGAAAAGAGATTCCGGAGATTCCGGTGGATGCGGCAAGAGAGGCTGTCATCAATGCGTTTGCGCATCGGCGGATAGAATCGGGGCAGAGCGTGGAAGTGGCAGTTTACCGAAGCTTTATTGATATTTACAGTCCGGGAAGATTCCCGGAAGGG
>JBJEMO010000251.1:0-4151 GCA_051879715.1 Bilifractor sp. | reverse complement strand
CCGTTTGACCAGCATACGAGCAGTGCAAAGGCTGTGACCAGCCACATCTTGACATGCCATTTAGAATTCGGCAGTCGATCCAGTCTCGCTCCAATATTCGCGCTTGACTTTGCCATTTCAGTTTACCTCGCTTGTTTTATTTTCTGATACTGTCTTTTAATTCACTATCGACCTCATGCTGCATAATGCTCCAGGCTTTTTCGATCTCTTTATCCTTATTCCATAAAGCCGGAGGACCAAGAACGACAACATCAGCTCCTGCTTCGTAAAGCGGCTTGTATACGTCCCGGTTCATGGAACCATCAGCCTCAATGAGGAAGTGAAGTCCCATTTCTTCCCGCCATTTAACGAGCGTACGGATTTTATCATACATCTGCGGAATCACTTTCTGACCTGCGTAACCGGCATCAACAATCATGATGGTTACTTTAGAAAGAAGAGGAAGATAATATCGAATGGCTTCGAGAGACGCTGCCGGATTTAAGGCAACTCCTGCTTTGCAGCCGAGAGAAATGATTTTATTGATGGTCACGAACGCATCACTTTCTATGCAGTCCGTATGCGGTGTAATATAAGTTGCCCCTGCTCTGGCACAGTCCTCAATAATATCCTGTGGATGCTGCACCATCAGGTGCGCATCCATAGGAGTGTTTACATGAGGCTTTAACGCACTCATGAAGTCGGGACCAATGCTGTACGTCTTGACATAATTTCCATCCTTGATATCGATATGGAGAAAATCAGCGTACTGATCAATGTATTCGATCTGATGCTTGAAATCAAACAAATCGCAGCATCCCATCGAAGGGGCCAGTAAAAGCTTTTTGCTCATTGTTAAGCCCTTCTTTGTGTTCAGTCGTTGAAATCGTAATCATCCGGATAATCCTGTTCGCCATACTCCTTCGTGTCTTTATCCGGCTCATCATAGTGGAATACGCACTTGATCGCTGTCTTATCAGCCATAGCTGCAAAGCCTTCTTTCCAGTGAGACAGGCCCAGACGATGTGTGATAAGCGGCTCGACCTTGATGGCACCGGACTTAAGCAGACGGATGGAATTGAGCCAGGACTCGCTGTCATAAGCCTGATGTCCGATGATGCTCTTGTTCCATTCAGAGATGCTGTTGATAGAGAAATCAAGCGGCTTGTAGCCCATGCCGACACGGACAACTTCACCATTCGGGCGAAGCATCTCGATCGCCTGCTTCATAGCAATCCCAGCACCGGAGCACTCCACGACCAATCCCAGATTATTCTGTCCGCAGATTTCAAGGCAGCGCTTTACAACATCTTCCTTCGATCCGTTAACCACATGAGTAGCACCCAGTTCCTTGGCGATCGGGAAACGAACCGGAACATCCGCATCCAGACCAACCATCACGATGTTGACAGCACCCATGATTCTTGCAATCTGTACGGAGAAAAGACCGAGCGGGCCAGTACCAAACACGACGACATCCTGTCCCGGAAGCAGGCTGGACTGCTGAGCAATTGCCTTATATGCATTTGCGATCGGATCAAGCACAGCTGCTTCTTCATATTTGACGCCTTCCGGAATTTCCCAGATTGCCTGCGGGTGGATTCGTAAGATTTCACCCGGGATCTTGGCATACTTGGCAAAACCACCAGAGCCTCCAAACTGCTGATAGTTGTTGTCAAGGCCAAGGTTTACCTTGTTGCTGGATAACAGAAAATCGCCCTTCATGACAGCCAGGGTATTCGGATCGACGTGGCCACTGTTGTCAGAGACAATTCTCTGACCAACATGCCAGTTCTTGACATCCTTGCCAACCTTGACGATGACACCTGAAAATTCATGACCACGAATGGAGTTCAGTGTCTTCGACGTGTTCTCGCCATTAAGATCTGCGTACCAATGCTTCATATCCGCTCCGCAGATTGCGGCTGCCTTCACACGAATGATGATGTCTTCCGGCCCACACTCCGGAATCGGGAAGTCAATGTAGTGGTATCCACCAAACTCTCCATGGTCACAATACCTTGTTAATGCCTTCATATCTTTTCCTCCTTGGTTGATTTGACGAAATATGTGTTTGATAGGTTTGAGCTCGTTCCCTCTTAACTTTCTGTGCTTATCATACATTTAATGTTGGTAACAGTCAATTATAATCTGCGTTTCAAACATAATTTTGTTGGAATGTGCAGAAAAATCCGTTGGATTTTTAGTACATTTGCTGTTAAGCACTTTCACAAGAGAGGATCAAAAACGCCTGATAGATTAGTAAAACATTACGAATTGTGCGTTTTGCATATTTTTGATAATATCATCTTGTGCATATCATCCAGTCATATTTAAATCGTGAAAATCTGTGTTTCACAGATTTTGAGTTCAAACGAAGAAAAAGCACAAATGAAGGGAGTTTCCATGTTTCATATGATCACGTTGCGTCATGGTAACCGATTGTCGTTGATAAAAGGAAATCGTAATTTTTCATTGAAGAAAGCAAGCACTCCTGAACATCTGCTCTATACTGACTCCCAGCTCTGGGCCTTGCTGATCCCACTTATGATCGAACAGTTTTTGGATTCCTTTATGGGAATGGCGGATACGATGATGGTCTCCCGTGTCGGCAGTGCAGCCATTTCAGCGGTTTCTTTAACAGATTCCATTAACACGCTCATTATTCAGATTTTTATTGCTCTTGCAGCAGGCGGCACTATCGTATGCGCACAGTATCTCGGGCAGCAAAATACCCGCAGAGCACACGATGCAGCAAACCAGCTGATATTGACAGTTCTGCTTATGTCCACGGTCTGTTCTATCCTGTGTATCGGTTTCCGAAAGTCACTTTTATCTCTGGTATTTGGCTCTGTATCTGAAGAAGTTATGAGAGACTCTCTGATATATTTCTTCATCACGGCCCTTTCCTACCCCTTCTTTGCCCTCTTTCAGGTAGGCGGGGCTATTTATCGCGCATGCGGTAACAGCCGCTTTCCGATGACCATCGGAGTGGCTTCCAATTTGATCAATATTGGCGGAAACGCGATCTTAATCTTCGTTTTACATTATGGTGTTGCAGGAGCTGCCGTCTCCACGCTGGTTTCCCGAATCATCGCTATGGTCTGGGTCTACTTCTTCCTGAGAAAAGATAAGCAGACAATCGTAATCCGTAACTACTTCGCTATGCGGCCGCATCCGGAAATGATCAAACGCGTTCTGTACGTTGGCATTCCTGCCGGCATAGAAAACGGAATGTTCCAATTCGGCAAGTTGGCAATTCAGTCCAGTGTTTCTACATTAGGAACAACCGCAATTGCCGCAAATGCGATGGCCGCCATCTTTGAAAACATCGATGGCGTTGCTGGTATCGGCATTGGAATCGGGCTCATGACCGTTGTGGGCACTTGCGTGGGAGCTGGCCGGAGAGATCAGGCAAAGTATTATTTCCTCAAGCTGGCCTTTTACGCGGAAATTGCAATTACACTGTCCTGTCTTACCATGTTTGCACTTGGTCGGCCAGTAATCGCAGCAGCCGGCATGGAGTCCCATGCCGCAAAGCTCTGCTTCCAGATGCTGATTATTATCACGATCTGCAAGCCGATTCTGTGGGTACCGAGTTTCATTCCGCCTTACGGATTCCGCGCGGCCGGGGATGTTAATTTCTCTATGATTGTGTCATCTTTGTCCATGTGGTTCTGTCGTGTCGCCTTAACGATATTCCTCATCCGCGTCATGCACGTAGGAATCGTCGCTGTCTGGATTGGAATGTTTACAGATTGGGGCGTAAGAGGAATCATTTATATTGTCCGTTTTATCAGTGGAAAATGGCTCAATTATCATCTGGCCTAAAGCAGTACCAAACGAAAATGCGTCTCAGCTCACCGGCCGAGACGCATTTTCGTTTAAGGCATTAAAAACTCACTTTGCAATATAACTTTTCCATCCCGGGGATTAGCATTTTTCCTCAGATAATCCCGTCCTGACTTCATATGGTAAATCATAGAAATCAGAATAGACATCAAGATTTTCTGTAATTTTAACCTCCGAAACATCTGTAAGGGTCAGCGTCTGATGCCAGACCCCTTTATTTAATATCACCGGCTTGTTCAGTAGAAATACATGATACTCCTCCGGCGGGTTACGTCTGTATAATGGTGTAAATTGAAAAATTAAAAAGAGCCAAGTGCTCA
>JBJEMO010000250.1:0-28390 GCA_051879715.1 Bilifractor sp. | reverse complement strand
TTTCAGATTCTTGAAAACATAGACTGGTTTTCATCTCTAAACTAAATGACATTGGACGTGAATAAAGATACAGAAAAGACGAATGCTTCAGAAGACATCAATCAGGAGGATGGTACAGAAAAGATCGGTCAAAATATCAGCATCACAGATGACGCTGCAAAAAAGAACAGTGAAGTGGATATCACGCATAAGGATGCCACAATTGAAACCAAAAAGCGAGGCCGCCCGCTGCGTGTCTTTATGACAGGCGCCTCCGGTGGTATGGGTATGGCAAGTCTGCTGCAGATGGTGCACGACCTGGACAAAATCAGCCTGATTCTTCTCGTGCGGGATTCGGAGAAAAACCGCGAAAAGATGAAGGATTTCGAGAATGAGCCTGGAATTACAATTGTCTGGGGAGATCTGCTTGACTATGGTACGGTGAAATCCTGCGTGCAGGATGCGGATCTGATTCTGCATATTGCCGCCCTGGTTTCACCGACGGCGGATTATTATCCAGAGAAAGCCATGAAGACGAATTATGGATCAACAAAGAATCTGATCCAGGCGATTTATGACTGTCATGGAGAGAATGAGAAAAAATTTGTCTACATCGGAACGGTTGCGGAGACAGGCGACCGGATGCCTCCGATTCACTGGGGAAGGGTCGGGGACCCGATCAAGCCCAGCATGTTTGATTATTATGCGGTATCAAAGGTGGCAGCGGAGCGACTTGTCATTGAATCCGGTCTGAAATACTGGATAAGTCTCCGTCAGACGGGAATCATTGGACCGGCTATGGCAAAGATCCGGGATGCCATCCAGTTCCACAACTGTCTGGATAATGTACTGGAGTATGTCTCCGACCGGGATTCCGGACGTTTGATGCGGAACCTCTCTGTGTATGATGCAGACGGATCTCTTCCGGAGTCGTTCTGGGGACACATCTACAACATCGGCGGCGGAGAGAGCTGCCGGGTGTCAACCTGGGATATGTACCGGGCTATGTATGGTGCGATGGGCTTTACGAATCTGGACAATGTGATAGATGCCAGGTATTACGCAACCCGGAATTTCCACGGACAGTATTATCTGGACTCGGACAAGCTGGAGCACTATCTGCATTTCCGTCAGGATTCCATGGATTATTTTTACCAGGCTTATCTTCAGGAGCTTGGCGGTTCCATCGGCTTCATGAAGGGACTCTGCCACTTGCCAGGCGGCGAGAAGCTTGCGGGACAGATGGTGCAGGCTGCCTTTGAAAAATATATGAACCAGGAGCATGGTACAAAGCACTGGATCAAAAATATGATGATGGACCGGATTGATGCGTACTGGGGCGGCATGCGCCGCTGGGTGGACATTCCGAAGCAGCCCAGCAGGTTGCAGCATTTTACGGACTGGGATAAGGTTGTCCGGATCGATCACGGGTATGATGAGGAAAAGCCTGAGGCAGAGCTTACTTTGGAGGATGTAAAGCAGGCGGCAAGGTTCAGAGGAGGAGAATGCCTCTCTGAAGAGATGGAAACCGGAAACTGGTCGCAGAAGCTGACCTTCCGCTGTGCCTTCGGACATACCTTTGAGGCGAGCCCGAGACTGGTGCTTGAGGGCGGCCACTGGTGTCCGGAGTGTGAGCGGAAGAGCTGGAACTATGGCGCAAGAGCCAAGGTGGATCCCTTCTTCGCCCAGGTATGGACGCCGCTTCACGGCGAGGATGAGATGCGCGAGTATCCGAAGCAGGTCTCAGAGCTGGATGTACGGTAAAGCAGGAGTATGGAGTCATGCAGGATAAAAACACAGAAAAGAAGAAAATCGATGACATACTGCGGAGGATGACACTGGAGGATAAGATTGCGCTGTGCTCCGGGAAGGATTTCTGGCAGACAAAGGATTTTGAGCAATACGGGATACCTTCCATGTTCCTCTCAGACGGGTCGAATGGTCTGCGCAGGCAGGACCTGGAAGGCGGTGCGGACATGCTCGGTGTCAATGCTTCCCGGCCGGCCACCTGCTTTCCCTCTGCTGTCGTCACTGCCCAGAGCTGGGACCCGCAGGTGACAGAATCCGTAGGGCGTGCGATTGGAGAAGAGGCCGTGAAGCAGCACGTTCATGTGGTGCTGGGGCCCAGTGAGAATATCAAGCGCAATCCACTCTGTGGAAGGAATTTTGAATATTTCAGCGAGGACCCGTATCTGGCCGGAAAGCTGGCAGCCGGATATATACGGGGCCTGCAGTCCAACGGGGTCAGTGCCTGCCTGAAGCATTTCGCTGCAAATTCCCAGGAGTACAGCCGTTTCAATTCTGACAGTATTATGGATGAGCGGACCCTGCGGGAAATCTATCTGAAGGGATTTGAGATTGCCGTAAAGGAGGGACATCCGTCTTCCATCATGTGCGCATATCCGAAGCTGAACGGTGTCCACTGCAGCGACAGCAAAAGGCTTCTCACAGATATTCTGCGGAAGGAATGGGGCTTTGACGGGATGGTTGTGACAGACTGGGGCGCCATGAACGACCGGATCAGGGGCTTTCAGGCCGGATGCGACTTAAATATGCCAGGCGGCAGTGCCTACATGGAAAAGAAATGTGCCCGGGCAGTCCGTGAGGGTAAGCTCTCAGAACAGGACATTGACAAGTCTGCCCGCAGAATCCTGACCCTTGTGTTCCGTACCAGGGACGCGCTGCACAAGAATGCACTGCAGGAGAGCTGCCCGCTGGAAAAAGCGACGCAGGAAAGCATTTCGCATGAAATTCCAGTGCGGGAAGGTGCCTCACACAAAATGACAGTGCAGGAGAATCCAATACAGAAAAATATAAAATCCGCCTTGTCGGTGGATGCTGCAGATGAGGAGAAGCGTCACTATCAGATCGCTGAACAGGCAGCGGAGCAGGGGGCTGTTCTGTTACGGAACCGTGACGGTATATTGCCGCTTGCAGTGGAAGACCATATAGCGGTGATTGGACACCAGGCGAAAGAAATGCGCTATCAGGGTGCAGGGTCCAGCCATATCAACGCAGCCAGAGTCGCGCAGCCGATGGATTTTCTGAAAACAGAAGCTTATGCAGAAGGTTATCTGAGGGACGGCAGTACAGCGGATGACCTGATTGCCAGGGCATGTGAGATAGCCATGGGAAAAGATAAAGTCCTCCTGTTTATCGGACTTCCGGAGAGCTATGAATCAGAGGGCTTTGACCGGTCTGATATGAAGCTGCCGGAGGGTGAAAACAGGCTGGTGGAGGCTGTAGCCGCGGTGAACCCGAATACAGTTGTTGTGCTCTTTTCCGGAAGTGCGGTCGAATGCCCGTGGGCGGACCAGGTCAAGGCTGTTCTGTACATGGGACTTCCCGGTGAAGCGGGTGGCGAGGCGGTGTACCGTCTTTTGTATGGGAAGGCAAATCCATGTGGCAAGCTGGCAGAGACTTGGCCGGTGTTCTATGAGGACTGTGTTTCTGCGCCTGACTTTGGAAAAACAAAGGATGCGGTCTACAAGGAAGGAATTTATGTAGGCTATCGCTACTACGATAAGGCCGGAGTTGGAGTCCGCTGGCCCTTCGGCTTTGGTGAAAGTTATACGACCTTTGCTTATCAGGATCTGAAAGTACAGGATCGTATGGTACAGTTTAAGGTGACAAATACCGGATCTGTCCCAGGGGCAGAAATCTGCGAGCTGTATATCGGAGAAGAAGATCCAAAGATACATCGCCCGGTACGTGAGCTGAAGGGGTTCCGGAAGGTCTTTCTGGAGCCGGGGGAGACGAAGATTGTGTGCATGCCGCTTTCCGGAGAATCTTTTGCAATCTGGAATGATGGATGGGTAGTTCCGGCAGGCACCTATACGATCTCCATCGGACCGGACAGCAGGCATCTGCTGCTGCATCAGGAGGTAGTGGCGGCTGCGGTATCCGGGGAGAAGCAAATGCTGTTTACAGGTGAGACTGTACACGCACCTGCCTGGCAGAAAGGGGGCTGGTATGAGACCTGCAAGGGCAGGCCAACCATGGAGGATTTCCGCCGGATGAGCGGGATCTACTATAAGGAAGAGGAAGAGCATCGAGGCAGTTATACGATGGACAACACGGTGATGGAGATGAAAAAGGATTCCCTCGTCATGAAGATCATGTACAAGGCCGTGGAAAATACGGTGGCAAAGGGATTCGGCGGAAAGAAGGATTATGGAAATCCGGAGTTCCGCATGCTGATGGCATCCTCGGCTGGAAGTCCACTGCGCAGCATGCAGATCAGTGGAGGTATAAAGGGCGGTCTGATGGAAGGCCTGCTGAAGATGGCAAACGGTCATTTTTTCCGTGGACTGGGTACGATGATTACAGGAAAGTAAGGCAGCGTCCTGTCAGGTATTGTGATTCACTGTTTAACTGCGATCATCTTTTCTGTATGCAGAGGGAGAGCATCCTGCGTACTTGTGGAACACGCGGGAAAAATGTCCGGGTGAAGAGAATCCCAGGTACAGGCTGATCATGGTAAGAGATTTATCGGTAAAGCGGAGAAGGCGCATAGCCTCCTCCGTTTTCTGCTGCAGGACGAAATCCGTGATGCTGGATCCTGTTTCCTCCTTGAATCTTCGGGAGAGATAGGGACGGCTGATGAAAAGTGCATCGGAAATTTCCTCGGCTGTAATGGGTTGGGAGATGTGTGCCCGTACATAGTTCGTGACATCCAGAACGAGTCTGGAGGGGTTTTTTCCATGTCGGATGCTGTGCACGCGGTCTGTATAGTCCAGAACCATATGATACTGGAGATTCAGAATCTGGTCTGAAAAAGAGAGCAGTTCGCAGCGCTGTATATAATTATCACTGAGGGAAAATGCTTCCTCCACCGTCATTCCGCCCCGGATGGCTGCACGGCTCACAAGCGCCGCAGAGACCACAAAGGTGTTGCGGTACTGCCGGAGCTGGTCCTTTCCCACAATACCGCCAGCAATAGCCGGGGTATTTTCCGCCCATTTCTGCAGGGAATCCACATCACCGGAGGCAACGAGATCGAGCATGATCTGTTCCTGGCGGTAGGTGTTGTGCGGGGCGCTGTCAAGCTGTGCATCCTTGCCGGAGGGCTGGTCGCTGTCTTCAAAGCGCTGATCGGCGCTTTTTTTTCTTGCTTTTGCTGCCAGGTCCTCCTGCATGGAGGATGCGATGGCAACGTCCCGGAGGCTGACTTTTTCGCCTGTCAGGATGAAGGCCATCGGAAGGAGCATCTGGATCAGGGACAGAAGTGGCATGTGGGTGAGACTATGCATGCCACTTACGAAATCGGCAATGGCGTTCTTCTGTACATTACACAGAAAGGCAAGATGCCGGATATCCTGATCGGAAAGCGGCGTCTGGCTGGTGGGGCCACAGACGATTTTTCCATAGGAAGTATTGAGAATGCCAAAATGCAGCAGAGACTCAGTCGTAAAATAGCCGACTGTCTGATTGATCCGGAGAACAGAGGAGAGCCAGGGAGAGATGGGATCTACGGGTAGATCTACGATGGAAAAATAAAAGGTCTGCTGGCCGTTTTCGTAGATACGTACCGGAATGCCTGCAAGACTCGCCAGGTTTCGGACCAGATATTGGATATCCTCTTTGGAATATTTTTGCTGCATTTAGAGTCTCCCTTCTGTATGATGGCGTACGCGTGACAATGTCTGTAATGATGTCAGGGTCAAAAGATATATGCTTATGTATTTATCTTTTGGTTCCAATATCATGTTATGCAGGATGTAAGGGATTTATATGTGAACCTGCGGATAATTTCCTACGAACCAACTGAATATATGAAAGCACATAAATATATGAATAAACACAAATATGCAAGAATCTATGCGATGGATCATTTATATTAAGAATAATCAAAGAGCAGGTAAATATCGGGAAATGCCGGATAGAGCAGGTAAATACCGGGAAATACTGAATGGAGCAGGTAAATACCGGGAAATGCCGGATGGAGCAGGTAAATACCGGATGGGAAGAGTGTCTGCCCGGAAGATTGTGAATCTAAGCGTGCATGTGAATCAGAACTGTTGATCGGGAAAGAATGGAGGATGCGGTTTCACCCACCACTTCAGGTAGTGGGTAAAACCACTGAAAGGGATTTATGACAAAGGATATGTGGGGAGCGAAAGTCCTGCAGAGCCGGATTACGGCGCAGGATGTGAAGCCAAAGGAAAAGTGGCTGGGTTATCTGATCGGACCTGCAGGTGCATTGCTGCTCAATGCGGTGCTGGCTTCATATCTGAACATGTACTATACCGATGTACTGGGTCTGACCCGTATCTGGGGCGGTGCCTTTCTGGCGATTTTTCCCATTGCCAGCAAGATTATTGATGCCATCACGAATATCATAATGGGGCAGATCATCGACCGGACGCGGACGGCTGCAGGTAAGGCGAGACCATGGCTCCTTGTCAGTGCACCGCTTCTTGCAATCACCGGTATTCTTCTGTTTACCGTGCCGCGCGGGAATACAACGGTGCAGGTCATCTGGGTGATGATCTCCTATAACCTCTTCTATTCCTTCGCCTATACGATTTACAACATGGCGCACAGCCTGATGGTTCCGCTGTCTACCAGGGCTACAGATCAGAGAGGCGTTCTGTCGGTCTTTACCAATATTTCCACCGTGATGGTGTCCGGCATTATTGTCGCCCTTATCTTCCCGATGCTTGTGCTTCCAAGACTCGGTGTTGATCAGGAAAAATGGATTCTGGTGATGAGCCTGATCTCCATCCTTGCACTGCCGCTTACCCTTATAGAGTATTATTTCACGAAGGAAAGAATCACCCTGGAGCACAAAGAGGAGGAAGTAAAACGTGTTCCGATCCGGGAGCAGATCCGGGTAGCGTTCCATGACCGGTACTGGGTCATTATTATGGCGTATTATTTTCTGTATACCTTCGGCGCAAATATGAAGAATATTTCGCTCGTATATTTCTGCAATTATGTTCTCGGAACCTATAACGACGGGATCACCCAGACTCTGGTGTCCGTGATCGGCGGGATTCCCATGGGTATCGGCATTTTTGCTGTGTGGCCGCTGGCGAAAAAATTCGGCAAGCGGAATGTCACGGCTGCCGGGTTTGTCCTCTATGCAATCGGAGGCGCAATCTGCTGCATGGATCCCCACAACCTGGTGGTTGTGCTGACCGGACAGTTCATCAAGAATATCGGCGGTCTGCCCTGCGCATATGTTTTCCCGGCTCTGCTGGCCGATGTACTCGATCATATGGAATGGAAATGCGGATACCGGATTGATGGTTTTTCTACCTCTGTGAATACCATCATCATTACAGTGTGTCTGGGACTTTCCACAGGTATCTTCAACCTGCTTCTGGCAAGAACAGGCTATGTCGCACCAAAGCTGGTGAACGGGGCTACCGTTGCAGCCACACAGAGCGGTGCGGTACAGAATATGATCACATTTTGTTTTGTCGGTTTGGAGATCATTACGAGTGTTGTCATGATCCTGCTTCTGCTGCGGCTGAATGTGGAAAAAGTTATCGACAAGGAACAGAAGGAAATCCGGGAACGAAACGAGAAAGATAGCAGGAGGTCATAATATGCGTGCAATTCATCTGAGAACAGAACATCTGATCAATCCCATGGGTGTAGATTTCAGGAGGCCGCTTCTGTCCTGGAACTGTGAGGGCGGCATAAAGCAGACGGCCTTTCGCGTTGTTGCGATTAAAACAGATGCGATTGCAGAACATGCTGCAGTTATGGAAAATGCATCTGCAACTGTTGCGTGTCAGCTGCCTCGAGAGAAAGAACCGATTAACGATCTGGCAGACAGTCCGGATGCAAAGGATAAGGAGCGCAGCGGCTGGAAGGAACCTGTGCTCTGGGATAGCGGCAAGGTAGAAAGTTCTGCCATGCAGGTGCAGTTTGGAGGAAATCCGATTGCGCCCAGAACGAGAGTGCTCTGGAAGGTGACACTCTGGGATGAGCAGGATATGCCTGGTGACACGGTGGAGGCCTGGTTTGAGACCGGTCTTCCGGCAGGGAGGCTGTGGGAGGCAAAGTGGATCTCCGGGGATTATCATGTGCATCCGGAGCGGCGGTATCCGGTGGACTGCTTCCGCAAAAGCTTCTCATTAGAGTCAGGAGCGGGGAAAACAGTGGAAAGGGCGCGTCTGTATATTACAGCCTGCGGCCTGTATGAAGCCAGACTCAATGGCAGGAAGGCCGGGGAGGATGTTATGACGCCCGGTATTACGGATTACCGGAAGCGGATCGCCTATCAGACCTATGATGTGACGGAATTGCTTCGGGAAGATGCAAATATACTCACCGTACAGCTTGCGGATGGCTGGTATCGTGGCAGCTGCGGCGCCTGGGGACTTAAAAACCAGTACGGCACGAGGACAAAGCTTCTGGCCCAGCTCGAGATCACATTTTCGGACGGATCCAGACAGACTGTGGCGACGGACGCCTCCTGGGACTGGAGTAATGACGGGCCGATCCGGTTTGCAGATAATAAGGACGGCGAAATTGTGGACAGCCGCATGACCCCCTCCTATCAGGGAAGGGCAGTTGTCATTCCGGAGAAGCTTACCCGCCATAAGGGAAAAACAACGGCCGACCCGGCCATTCCATCTGCTTCCGATAATGTACCGGTCCGTGAAAAGGAGCATCTGAAGGGGAAGCTTCTGACAACACCTTCTGGAAAACGCGTGCTGGATTTCGGACAGAATATTGCCGGTATGATAGCCTTCCGTGTAAAGGCACATGCAGGGCAGTCCCTGTATCTCCGGTTCGGGGAACTGCTGGATGAAAATGGCGAATTCACCCAGAAGAATATCCAGTGCACAAACAGGAGGATCACAACCCCGCTGCAGGAGGTTCGCTACATCTGCCATGAGGGAGAAAATACCTACCATATGACCTTTGCTGACTTTGGTTTTCAGTACATGCTGGTGGATACGGATGTGGACTTTGAGTCAGAGGATTTTACGGCGATTGCAGTCCGCTCGGATCTTGAGGAGACAGGTGATTTCAGCTGCTCGAATGCTCTGCTGAACCAGTTTTTCCGCAATACGCTTTGGAGTGCCCGGAATAACTTTCTGGATATCCCGACAGACTGCCCGACAAGGGAAAGACACGGCTGGACAGGCGACGCGCAGATTTTTGCACCCACCGCATCCTTTCTGTTTGCGTGCAGAACCTTTTTCCGGAAATTTCTGCGGGACATGTATGATCAGCAGAAGGAGAACGGCTGTCTGCCGCAGATTGCGCCGCCCGGTGGTGTGGATTTTTACATGAAGTGCATGGACGGCAGTGTCGGGTGGGCGGATGCCGGCATTATCATTCCCTATGTACTCTGGAAGCAGTATCAGGATGAGGATACTGTCAGGGAATTCCTTCCCGGGATGCGCCGGTATCTCGTCTTTATGGAGCGTCGGTGCGGGAGATGGTATCCGATGGCGAAGCGAACCGGACTGAACCATGAACAGAACCGGTATATATCAAATTATGGACAGGCCTATGGGGAGTGGGCAGAGCCGGACGAGGTGCACCATATGACATGGAAGGACTGTGTTGTGCCGCATCCGGAAATCGCCACGGCCTATACAGCGTATATGCATGACCTGATGGGAGAAATGGAAGAGGCGCTCGGCGATCCTGACCGTGCAAGGGAGGACCGTGTGTTTGCCGATGCCTGCCGGAAGAGTTATCAGGCGCTGCGCGAGACAGAGGAATATTCCCTTGATACCGACCGGCAGGCAAGCCTTGTGCGGCCGCTGGCATTTCGCCTGCTCGATGAGAAGCAGGAAGCCTTTGCGAGAAAGAGGCTGATTGAGGCTATGGACCATTTTGGCTGGCGTGTGGGAACCGGATTCCTGTCGACGCCGCTGATAATGGATGTACTTGCCGGCATCGATATTGAGGCTGCCTATCGGCTTCTGGAAAATGAGGAAATGCCAGGATGGCTGACTATGCCAAAGCATGGCGCGACGACCATCTGGGAGGCGTGGGAAGGCAGCCAGGCAACGGATGGCGGGATCGGTTCACTTGACCATTACTCCAAGGGAGCCGTATGCCGCTGGCTCTTCGATACCATGTGCGGCATTCACGTGGATGGGCAGAACCATTTCCGTATTGCGCCAAGGCCAGGCGGGCACTTTACTGAAGCGTCTGCCTCATACCAGAGCCTGTATGGTATTGTGAAGTCAGGCTGGAAGCGCGCAAAGGCAGGAGCGGAAAATCCTGCAGAGAATGAGAGCTGGATCTTTTCGATTCAGATTCCTGCAAATTGCCTGGCTGATGTGATTCTGCCGGATGGAAGCCATCAGGAGGCAGGTCCGGGAGAACATACCTTCCGTGTGAAGGCATAATGGAAGAAGCTGCCGGTTCCAAAATATAGGTAAAAGCGCAGTGCATGACCATTGGGTAGATTTTTCCCCTGCGGTCAATCAAAGTGATTTTGCTCCCGGGTTTCTGTGTGCGCGTTCTCTTTTCAGTTATCACATGCGAAGCCCACGACCTTACAGGCCGTGGGCGATTGTTTTCTGTCAGAAAATACATGAGATGAGCGTCAGGATTGCCAGTCCACCCTGCATCAGAATGATCTTCGGATTACTGGTAAAGCTTCCATACAGTGCGACCGCTACGATGTAGAGCATCAGGCAGACCACAGCTGCTTTACTGGAAAAGGCAAACACGGCGAGCAGGATCAGCACGGCGATCAGACCATTGTAGACACCCTGGTTTTTGAAGAGAACATTTACATTTTTTCCTCTGAGGTCCTCCTGCGTCATGCCGAACACCTTTGCGGTTCTTGCGGAATCTGTCGCAATGGTTTCGAGATAAAAGATAAAGATGAATTCCAGAGCCACAAGGGTGGCCAGAATTTTTGTTAATGTAAGCATTTGTTTTTCCTCCTCTACTTATTGGGGTCAAAAGGTAAATGTTCATGAAACTGTCTTGAAATTCTCATATACTTACCTTTTGACTCCAGCATCTTATTATGGGTTCAGTATGTTATCAGGAATTTCAATGTATAGTCACGGTCAGCCGGATATTGATATTCCCGTGCAACACCGGGACCGCAGATGCCGGTGCCGATTCCCTGCTGAAAGGCCTGTATCGTAACATAGGTGCCGGTGCGTTTCTCATCCCTTCGGTGCTTCATGCGGATGAGTGCCCGGTCGGTGTATGGCTTGACGGCCAGCTCGAACGGCGCGCCTACAGCCTGGAAGGTTACCTTGGATTCCGCCTCTGAGGCTGATTCTGATGTTGACCTTGATGGCAGCTCTGACGGTGATTCTGATACTGGATCTGATGCTGGTTTTGCCATTGGTTTTGCTGCTGCGCCTGAATAAAGCTCTGCGAAGGTGCAGTCACAGCGGTTCCCGCTTTCCTGCGGCCGGATGTTCGGCTCAGTCATATCATCTACAGTGCAGTGCACGGTGTCGATCGGAAACTGTTCCTTCATGTCGGCATAGCTCTCACCGGTTCTTCCCACATACGTCACATCATCGTATTTTCGATCCAGATAGAAGCATTTTCCAAATCGTGGAATATATATCGCGGGATGGGTAGAACCTGACAGTATTTTCTTCACAGGTTTCCCATTTACAGATGTCCACTCTACATTTACAGATGTCCACTCTGCAGGCAATCTCTTCACAGGATGCAGTGTGCTTGTCACCAGGATGCCTTTTTTTGTACCTTCATAAGTGTCTGTAACGATAAAGTTCCCTTTCGGATTGGATATCCTTGTCGTGACGCGTACACCGTGAGGAACAGTTTCAGTGGAGAGATACTGCTCGGTCTGTTTCTGCCATGGAAGCATGGTGTTGTGGTAATTCATATTCCAGTCATTGTCCGTATCTGCGCGGTAGAGCAGAGTGTATTCGGCATCACTGCGCAAGAGAGAGCCATCGGGCAGTGTGATCCGGACATGACCGCCAGTGACACGGAAGCTGTCCGGCAGAGCAGTTTTATCTTCTTCACGGATACCCGGGACAAAGGTCCGGACGATCAGCTCCTCCTCGGAAACCTGCCTGCCGGTCAGCGTGTCCTCGCTTGTTACAATAGCCCGGATATTGCCATCTGCAGGCTCTCCGATGTGAATGCTGTGTGTCTCTCGTGACAGTGGACCCGCACTTGGCATCACAATATCCTTACTTCCGTCATTCCAGTGGAAGGTGAGGCGGTATCTTGCACCCTCAGTAAATCCGGTTGTATTGAAAATCTCAATCTGATTTCCACCAAGGAAGTGCACTCGGATCGGACGGTAGATATAGCGCATAATCCAGGCGCCTGTGGACGGGTGCCTGTCCGGATAAAAAAGTCCGTCAACGCAGAAATTCTTGTCGTGCTCCCACTCACCATGGTCACCGCCATAGGTATAATCCAGATGCTTCCACGAAGAGGGCGCGATGTCCGCTGTCTCCAGCACAGCGTGGTCGTTCATCTCCCACACGCATCCACCCATGAGGTTGTCATACCGGTAGATCTCTTCCCAGTATGCCTCTGCATTTCCCGGTCCGACGCCCATGGCGTGGGCATACTCGCAGAGAAAATACGGGCGGCTATTGAGGCGTGTCTGCTTTCTCTTCTTTTCACCGACAGCGTGTACCTTGCCGACAGGCGGATACATTTCGCTTCCTACATCGTAGGCCTGCCGCCTGCTGTGTATACAGCTCTCATAATGAACCGGCAGATCGGAGTGCTTCTTCAGAAAATCGTATTCGGCATCCATGCAGTAATCGCCACCGGCCTCGTTGCCAAGGCTCCACATGATGACAGATGGGTGGTTTTTGTCCCGTTCATAGAGGCGGGTGACGCGGTCCACATAGTGGGACGCCCATTTCGGATCGTTTGAGATCGTGTTGTAGGTCGGCGGGAAGAGATGCGCGAAGCTTCCATGCGCCTCCAGATCGTTTTCGTCTATGATGTAAATACCATATTCGTCCGCCAGCTCCAGAAGCAGCGGGTCGGGCGGGTAGTGGGAGGTGCGGATGGTGTCAAAGTTGAAAGCCTTACAGTTACGGATGTCCTGTTCAATCTCATCCGGCGTCATGGTGTAGCCGTTTGCAGCTGTGGTATCGTGGTGGTTCACGCCGTGCAGCTTCACCGGATGGCCGTTTATGCAAAAGACATCCCTGTCTATGGTCACGGTCCGGAATCCGATTTTTTCCCTGATACAGGAATCGGGAGTCTCAATATAAAGGTTATAGAGGACCGGATATTCCGCATTCCATTCCAGAACGGAGAGATTGTCAAAGGAAAAGGCTGCCTTGCCAGAGACAGCTGCGGCGGATCTGGACAATTTGAGATGCAATCTGTCCTTCTCTGTCTGTATAGTGGCCGTGTGCATTGTCCTATCCGTGTACGCTTCGGTATCCGCTGACCCCGGGCGTGGAAGTGCCTGTCCGGGATTTTCAGAGAGCGCCGTCTGATCTGTCCCGGTTTCAGATGCACCTTTCGGCTTGCTTATCAGCGCAGGCTGCAAAGGTCCTTCAAGTGCCACCTGTACTTTCGTATCCGAGAAGGTCTGAACGTCCACAGAGAGGGAATAGGTGCTGCCGTGCTTTTGGGTCGTTACTTTGAAATCCCAGACATCGTCCGGATCACTGCCCCGCAGGAGAACGTCACGGAATATACCGTTGTTGCGGAACATGTCCTGGTCCTCGAGGTACGTTCCGTTGCACCAGCGGTGTACCACTACGAGGAGCTCATTTTCACCCTCCAGGAGTTTTCCTGACAGATTAAATTCTGCCGTGTTGTGGGAGCCCTCTGAATAACCGACGAAGTTCCCGTTCAGATAGAGGTCCATGCAGGAGGCAACACCGAGAAAAGAAATAATGTAATTCTTTCCGGGATCCCCGATCGTGATGGCTTTCCGATAGACACCTACAAAGTTGTACTGCTCTCCGGGATCTTTATAGCGGAAGCGGATCCCCTGGTCCCCTCCGATCCAGGAAAAAACACGACCAACCTTATCCTCTTCAGGGATGACCGGCGGTTTATAGGGAAACTGGTAGCGCACGTTCACGTAGAATGGACGATCATAGCCGCGGAACTGCCAGCATGAGGGGACATCGATTGTGTCAAAGGCAGTATGGTCTGTGTCCAGTACATCCGGCAGGTCTTTCGGGTCAGGATAGAAACGGAAATCCCATTCACCATTCAGGCAGATGACCTTTGGGGATCGATACCGTTTATCCTTAAGGGTGACAGAATCTGCTGCGGCACGGTCCGGGTATGGGATAAAATAGCTTCGCCCTGGAAGCTTATGCTTTTCAAAAATGGAAAAATCATGATAGTTGGTCTTATTCAGATGGTACTTCATAGGAAGATTCCTCCTGCGCTGCATGCTATTGAGCACTGGATTTCTGGTATATATCCATACAGCCTTCATCATAGCAGAAGTGCGGGAGCGAAACAATTCCTGATACATTTTATACTTTCTGTTTACGAATTACGAACGGAAGCAGACAAATGAGAAGTGTCCTCCTGACACACCCTCTGAACGGTAACAGGCTCTGAACTGTAACGATTTATGATTGTGGGATGTACTTTGCAGCCGGTGTAGTGTGCTATAATTTTATCGGCGGTCTTCTGTCAACGGTTTATTGACTGATAGGATCAGAATGCTGACTTTTCAGGTATGCATGCCGGACTCTTTTGTGCGCGCTATTATGCACAGCCGTTTCAGTATCAGATTTGCGGAAGCTGCCAGAGAATGCTGTTCAGGGATGTTTTTACATTTTACAGGGTGGAAAAGATGAGAAAGTATCTGGTTATCGGTGCAGGCGGCACCGGAGGTGTGCTGGGAGGTTATCTCGCCAGACAGGGAAAAAATGTGACATTGATTGCGAGGGGAAAGCATCTGGACGCAATGCGGCAGAACGGACTGCGGGTGATACGGCCCGCGGACTCCTTTACAGTGCAGCCAATTTGCGCCTGCACGATGGAGGAATATGATGAGAAACCGGATGTGATTCTGGTCTGTGTGAAGGGATATTCTCTGGAACCCTTGTATCCGTTTATCCGGCGGGTTGCAGATGCACATACGATTGTCATTCCGATTCTGAATATTTATGGCACCGGTGCAGTGATGCAGAAGGAGCTGCCGGGCATTCCGGTGCTCGATGGCTGTATCTATGTAGCTGCCCAGCTTCTGGAACCGGGTGTGATTCTGATGAGCGGGGACATTCTGCGGGTGGTCTTCGGTGTGCGCAGGCCGGAGGAGTACCGTCCGGTTCTGAAGGAGATTGAAGCGGACCTGAAGGAGTGCGGCATTGGCGGTGGACTGAGCAGCCATATCCGGAAGGACGCACTGCTGAAATTTTCCTATGTGTCACCCCAGGGTGCCTGCGGACTCTATTACGGAGTCAGTGCCGGTGCCATGCAGAAAGAGGGCCCCTGCCGGGAGTTTTTCTGCGAACTGGTGCATGAGATCGATCTGCTGGCACAGGCACAGGGGATTTTCTTCTCAGAGGATATTGTGCAGAGAAATCTGGATATCCTGGATGCGCTGGATCCTGATATGACGACATCCATGCAGAAGGATATTGCGGCGGGCAGAAATTCAGAAATAGACGGGTTGATCTTTGCGGTTGTGCGGATGGCACATCAGCTGGGTGTGAAGGTGCCGGCCTATGAAAAGGCAGCGGAGAAACTGGAGCAGTATCATAAGTGATTTTGGTATTTTTTCTTTATAAAAAAAATGAGGTACGTATTGCGCTTTAATTAATTTCTGTATATACTATCTTTACGATAAAGGAGGTGTTGATCATGTCGGCAAAAGCAGTGAATTTCAAAATGGATGAAAGTGAGATATCAGAAATGAAAACCATGGCAGGTATTTTTCACATGTCTCTCACAGACTATGTGAAAAATGCGATTGCTGAATACTCAGCCAAGCTAAAAAAGGACCCCTATTATCGTTTGACTATGAACGTGGAAAATGCAGATGCTGATGAAACAAAAGAAGTGTTAAATGCGATCGACGACTTGTCAGATGATGATTTGGAAATCGCTTCAACAAAACAATTTTCTATCTGAGTGAAGGCAATAAATGGCATGAGATATATCATACAATATACAAAGATAGCAGAAAAATTTTTTCGGAAGCATGAAAAAATACGCGAACAGTATGAGCATTCCATTCAGATTCTGATGATTGGGGATCACCCTGAAATGGTCAATGTGAGAAAAATACAGGGGAAAAGAGCTGATTACTATCGCATCAGACTTGGTGAGTATCGAGTAATATACACGATCATTAATCAACAGGTCATTGTCGTGCAGACACTTCTGGGAGGCGCCCGCGGGGATGTGTATAAAAAAATAAGCGGTTTACAATAACGTACATCTAAGAACAATCGCTTGAAAGCACAAGCCCTAACATACCTGCAGATACCAGAATCAGTGTGACGCCGGTCAGACGGGAGACCACATCCTGTATCGGAACCGCGTGGTGCAGGATGTAACCGATAAAAAGTCCCAGTGGCGCCAGCCCAAAGGCAACGCCCGTGTTCTCCGGCAGACAGTCTGATAGTGCAGCAAGTGTCGCTGCCATAGGGATATTCACCAGAAAATAGCACAGCCACGAAACAGGAAGCCACCATCCCGCGAGCAGGACTGCCGCCGCGGCGATCTGCGACCATACTGCAGTACGCCTTATACCAAACCGGTCTGCAATAAGTCCGCCCGTCATCTTGCCCAGCATGGAAAGCACAAACGGAGTCAGAAGACTGATCCGGAAAGCGGACAGTCCGTTCAACTCCGGTGCTGACACCAGAAAGCCCCCGTAGCCGCGGATCACAATGGAGAAAAAGACAAGGACCAGGATTATGTCCCGCTTACCTTTCCGAATGGAATGATAGAATACCCGTTTGCTTCGAAGGGCAGGTGTAATTCTGATGCTCCAGAGCAGGATGAAGGCGCTTGCACCAAAGATCAGCAGGAATATAGGCGTGGAAACAGGGAATGTGCCTGCCCACTCTGCCTGCCCTGCGATGGTTCCAAGTCCGATACCCAGAGCGCCAGGGCCGACAAAGAGACCGCCTGCTGCAATATTATCAGTGTTCTTGTGGTTTTGTGCGTGATTTTTATTCTCCGGATCCGGTTCTTCGACACCCGGTTCGTTGACAGATACATTTCCGTGAAGGCATACATAACCGCCCTCCAGGTGAAAAAGGGCATTTCCAATGCCTGCCATTACAACTGCCAGGGACGGAACCATTGCAAAGGCATACGCTGCAAGAATAAGCGTAATGCTGATCCTTCCGGCTGGAAACACAGGATGCCGGTCTGTGAAGGCACCAATGACAGGCTGAAAGGCGAAGGCAATGCCATGATAGACGATGATCCAGAGCAGAGAATCTGCCTTTATGCGATACAAAAGAAAGCAGCATAAAGCATCCACACAAAGATGTGACCAGGCGTAAGCAGCCAGTCTCTTTTTTTGAGTCATGAAGAATATTCAACCTTTCAGCAAAACAGCAGGATAATCATTTTAAGAGACAGCTTTTGCAAGATAGTCATTTATAAAAAAGAGACTCCTCCGAAAGATAGCTTTCGTGCTGCATTACCTGTCTATTTTCTGTTGCGCTTTTTCAGTATCACGGCAATTACAATAATGGCAGCAGCTGCGATGGCAATACCAAGACATACGAGCGGCGTTGTATTTCCCGCATTATTTACAGGTTCATTGATGATATCCAGAAGACCGGTTAATTTAATTGCCATATAAGACACCTCCGATAAAATAAGAAAAAAGATTTAATGCCAGTGAAATGAAAAAACAGTATTTCCATGATTCCCGTTCCAGCAGATGGTACAATATGGCTTCTGCACAGATAACAAGCGTCTCTGATAACAGGATCACAGGTGCGGTGTAGAGCCCTGTCAGAAGAAGAAACACATTCAGAAGCGGATTCGTCACAGCATTTACGAGAATCACGTCACGTATTACAGACAATGTTATTTCCTTTTTCAGCAGAAGACGCAGAGCTGCCATACCTGCCATTTCCAGTATAATGGTCTGCAGTAATAATCGGATGAGAAACATGATTATCTGTCAATAACTTTTCTTCCAACAATCTTATCACAAAATAGAATATACGTATAACAGTGGATATAACCGGATACAACCTGAGGAATTGTCCTGAAATCCTTTCTTCATATTATCATAAATTCCGTAAGTATCTACTGGAAATTCGTTCTGTTTCAATGTAAGATTGAGGAAGCTGTGTAGTGGCGCTGCACCAGCTAATGCAGAAAGAACCACTATTACAAGTGATTTATCAATCGTATGTGATTTGTAAATATATATGGAAAATGCCCGGTATCGGGATTTATACCGGAGCATGTTGATTGGAGGAATGATGAAACGAGGTTTTTTAATCGATCTGGAGAATGTCCAGAGTGCCGGTCTTGATGGTGTAGATCAGCTGACGGATGAGGATATCGTCATAGTTTTTTATAGCAACAAGGCAGATAATCTGAAAATTGATATGGTAAAGACCATTCAGGAGAGCAGTGCAAAGGTTGTATATCTGAAGGTGTTTAATGGCACACCGAATGCATTGGACTTCCAGCTGCTTACCTATCTTTATTATTATTATAACCCGGACGATGAGGATGCACAGTACTGGATCATCAGCAGAGATACCGGATATGATGCGTCCATTACGATGAGCCGGAAGCTTGGAGCGAACAACATCCGGCGTGCACCGGCGATCAAGAATGCGGTGCATTATAAGCTGAAGTCAGATAAGATTGCTTCGATCCGCAGGGAGAGAAAGCGGGCAGAGCTCCGTGAGGAAATTGCAGAGAACGATCATCCTGAAGGGGCCGATGATACGGCAGAAAGTGAAGCACTGGAGAATGATGAGATATTTGACGGTTCTGTAGAGCATGAAATGGAGGAGGCTTCTGATGCGGAAGTAAGTGAATCAGCAGAGGCAGAAGCATTGGAAAATGCTGTCGCAGAAGCGGATCATGCAGAGGAATCGGAGAATTCCGGGGAGTTTGATCACGAAAAGGAATCTGAAGCTGTGGAAGAGGGAACAGTTGAATCCGGTATTGCTTCAGAAAACACTGAAAAAGACGATGCTGCGGCGGAAAGCATTGAAGAATCTGACGTTGTGACAGAGAGTGCTGAAGGAACTGCTGCAGCAAAAAATATTGAAGAAGAATCTGATACAGTGGCAGAGAATGAAGAATATGCCGACAGGACTACGGATAAAGCGCCTGAGTCAGATGAGATATTTGATGGAGCAGTGGAAAATGAAAACACAGATGGATCTGATCATACCGCAGAAGCAGCTGTTGATGCAGATTCAGCCGTTTCAGATGGAGTACCGGCGGATGAAGCAGCGGCAGATGCTGACAGCCATGAGCATGAGAAAACCGGAAGGCGGAGACGCCCGAGAAGAAGATCCAGAAGAAAGACTCCGAGAACAGCGGAGACAGAGGAAGCCAAGGCTGATACAGATAAAACAGAAGCTTCTACAGAAGAACACGTGATTCCGGAGGGCGCCATGCAGAGAGCAGAAGGCGTGAAGAAAGCAGATGATGCACATGAAGCGGAAGCAGTGCAGAAGACAGAGAATGTGCATCAGGCAGAAGTTTTGCAGAAAACAGAGAATGTGCATCAGCCGGAAGCAGTGCAGAAAACAGAGAAGGTGTATCAGGCAGAAACTTCGCAGATAGTGGAGAATCTATCAGATCATACAGAAGCAGAGACAGAAAAGGGAAAAGTCATGCAGGGTACGGCTTCTGCTGCAAGAAGAGAGATACCGGTCAATCTGCGGGAGTTCCTTTCACAGAATGTAGAGATTCCCTTTGATGACAGAACAATGTCTGTCATTGTTCTCGGACTTGAGCAGTGTGAGAAAAGAGGCGAGTTCTATCAGTTTTTCCGCAGACATCTGGGTGGAAAGCATGGTGCAGAGGTCTACCGGAATGTGAAAAACCATCTGGGTGAGATGCGGGAGATGCTTCAATAAATCTGATCCCGGAAGGTGTGATATGGATCAGCTGGTATAGGAATATTTTTCTGGTTTGGCTCTGGGGTTTTATGGATGGGTAACGGACAAATGGACGCACAAAATAATTCCCTGTCAGATCGTGTGATCCGGCGGAGAGATTCTGCTGCTTCTGCGCTGTTTTATGTGATACAGGATTGGATGCATGAGCAAAGAATGGGGCTGATCGGCATTGATGGGATGTGCGGGAGTGGGAAAACTACTCTGGCAGAGCAGCTTGGAAGTAGTCTTGGAATACCGGTCTTTCACACGGATGATTATTACCTTCCCTTTGCCAGAAGGCAGGCAGACTGGAAGACCTTGTGTGCCGGGAACATGGACCTGAAGCGGCTGGCATCGGAGGTACTTGTTCCTCTTTCAAAGGGACAGCCTGCAATAACTGCACGGTATAATTGCAGGGAGGACCGCATGGGTCCTTATGAAAGACAGCAGTCCTCTTTCGCGATTGTAGAGGGCAGCTACAGTCTGCATCCCGATCTTAGTCCTTATTATGGTTTGACGATATTTCTGACTGTTTCCGACGATATACAGAAGGCTCGTCTGAAGACGAGGGAGAAGGAAAATTTCGTCAATTTTCAGACCATCTGGATACCGATGGAGAACCGGTATTTTCAGTCGGTGCATCCGGAACGAAAAGCGGATATCCGGGCAGAGGTCGATGCGCAGGAAAGAATTTTATATTGGAAAGGATTTTAACCTGGTATGGAAGAGAAAAAACAGGAAATAAAATCTGAGAAGATAAACGAACAGGAAATGAGACATGAGCAGGTAAAGAAAATGGTACAGGCGGCCGTTTTTCTTGCCCTGGGCCAGCTGCTGCCCTTCGTGACAGGGCAGATTCCCCGGATTGGAAACATGCTCCTGCCCATGCATATTCCGGTTATTCTGTGCGGAATGATCTGCGGGGGCGGTTACGGGCTGATTGTGGGAATCATCTGTCCGCTGCTTCGATCCATACTCTTTGGTATGCCACCGCTCTTCCCGACTGCGGTTGCGATGGCTTTTGAACTGGGAACCTATGGATTTGTGTCCGGATTCTTGTACAGCCGTTCAAGGTGGCAGTGTATCGCTGCCGTAGAGAAATGCCTCATTGCCGCCATGCTGGCAGGCCGTGTGGTCTGGGGAATCAGCATGGCAGTTCTGATGGCTGCTGCAGGAAGTACCTTCACATTCCGGCTGTTTCTTGCGGGGGCCTTCCTCAATGCGGTTCCGGGTATCATCCTGCAGCTGATTTTTATACCGGCCTTTATGCTGGCATTGCACAAGGCCGGTCTGGTTCCGTTTCATAACAGAGCCAGGAATTTTAATAACCTGGATAAGGAGATTACTTCCCGTCCGCATTGATATCGAAATCCTTGCCCGGGATCTGGTATCTGTCCGGACTTGTAGCGACACCACCGTTTTTCTGGGCGGTCACATAAAGGGTATCGTCTCCGTCCTTGAGTGTCAGATAGCAGACATCCTCACCCTGGAAATCGTCGGTGATATCGATTTTCTGGCCCTTGTAGTACAGCCAGATTTTGCCGTCTTCGGTTTCTGTGGTAACCTCGTTTGCGATATAGTCTGCGATTTCATCTGCGGAGAGTGTGCGCTCGCTGCCGTCTGCATTGATGGCTACACCTCCGCCGGAGGAAATAACATTGCCGTCTGTATCGGTGATGTTGTAGGTGCCGGCGGATTCATCAATGTCCAGAACAGCATTGGTCATTTCACCATGTGTCCATACCTGGATTTTTCTCTGAATTCCGCCGAGATCAGCGGCATATACTGCGGAGCTTCCTGCGATGATGGCTGCCGCTGTGCAGATTGCTGTCAATGCCGGTTTGAAATTTCTTCTCATATTGCCCGCCTCCTCCTGATAAAGATCTACCTTAAACCCCTCTGATGTGTGCAGAGCTGAAAATGCTTTTTTGTAATTCTCTTTATTCGACATGGCTGTTCCCTCCCGAAATCTTCAAGGCTGTGTCTCATCTTTCCGTGGCCATTTGCCCGTGAGGGGAAGATGGCTCCGGTTCTTCTTCCCAATCGTCTTTCAGTATTTCCTTAAGCTTCTTCCGTCCCCGCATCAGCCTGCTGCGCACCGCGCTTTCTGAGATGTGGAGAATGTCGCTGATTTCGGCAACAGAGTAGTCCTCGTAGTAATAGAGATGGATGACGATCCGGTAACCGGCGGGCAGTGAGAGTACTGCTTCTACCAGTGCCTGATCCTTTGGCTCCTCGAAGGGGATGCTGTCCATGTACTCTTCCCATGAAACCTTGTTCCGGTGCCAGAAGGCAGTGACCATATTCTTGGACTGGTTGACTGCGGTCCGGAGAAGCCAGGCCTTGATGTGCTCCTCGCTTTCAAATTCACGGTCGGACTTCAGATACTGCACAAAGGTATTCTGTGTGGCATCCTCTGCATCCTGTGGATTCCGGCATATGCTCATCGCGGCCCGGAAAATGTTCTCCTGATATTTTTGTACAAGATATTCTGGATTCAGTCGCACTTTCGTATCATTCCTTTCTTGAAGGATCCTTCAACTATAATACAAATCACAGAGGATTTTTGTCGCAGCATGATAAAATTTTTTTCGGCAAGAACGACTACTCCATGATAAAACCCACGGCTTTCACCGTGGGCTTGTGTTAAGACGAAGAAGGTGCATATAAATCATGAGGTGTAAAAAACATAAAATCAGGTTCTTTCGCGTGCTCAAGCACCAGCTTGAGAAGTCTGACAGGGAAAAGAGCAGAAATTGGACCTCTGTGTACTTCCTGCTGATCAGTCCCTTTCTTGCAAGAATATCAGATTATCAGAATGCAAAAGAAGCAAAAATTGAGAAAGCTGCTAAACCTTCAAAATCTCTGCTTCTTTTATACTGTCTGAATTTTAATAATGGATTTCTTTTAAGATTTGATCGGTTGTCCTTGCGACAGCCATGGAAAAATCTTCTGATACAGCTGGTGTAGCACCTTCGGAAACACAGCGCGCCATCTGGATAAACTCAAGTCCGTAATTTTGTGGGGTGTCTATCATAACTTCTTTCCGTGAGCCAGCCAAGTTTTTTATTATATAACTGGGTTTACCGCTTATATTGAAATCAAATAGCCCTGATATCAGAGAACCTTTTGTTCCGGCAATTTCAAATCGGGCAATGGATTGATCCTGTTCTGTCGCAAGGATCATGCCACTGGTGAAGGTGGCTCGGATACCGTTATCATATTCAAGAAGCACATTGGTCAGATAGTCTACTCCTTGGTTGGAAAAGGATGCATTTGCCATGACCTTTGACGGTTCTCTTTTAAGAATGCGGTAAATCAGAGAATTACAATATACACCAAGATCGTATGTACAGCCACCGCAAGTTTCTTTCCGCATACGAATATTGGACACATCATAATCGGATGTAATGTAGGCACACTCAATATATCGTACGTCCCCAATTGTTCCACTCTGAACTTCTTTGTCCAGAGCTTCAATATAAGGACTGTGCTGATAAGCGAAGGCTTCCATTAGAATTACACCATTCTTTTTTGCCGTCTTAAATAATTCCTGTGTTTTTTCAGCGGATGGTGTCATTGGCTTTTCACAAATCACATGTTTCCCATGCTCCATGGCCTTGACTGCCCACTCAAAATGTAATGTATTTGGGAGCGGAATGTAAACAGCTTCAATATTCTCATCCTCTAAAAGATCCATGTAACTGGCATAAGCTTTTTCAAACCCATATTTTGCTCTGAAGGTTTCGGCCTTCTCAGGGTTTCTTCCTGCGATTGCCCACCGTATGATATTATTAGCAGCCATCATACCAGGTAACGCCCGTTCACATATACCCGCTGTACCTAAAACACCGAATTTTACTTTCCGCATTTTTCTTCCTCGTTTTATGTGCGCATGTGTCAAAGAACGCAGCTACGCTTATCATATTAATCCCTGGCTTTGGGATATTCCGTACACAGTAATCGATAAGGGGATTCATCCTCTTCAATGGTTGGAAACCTTCCTAGTGGATTAAGGAAATAGTTATCGGTATGGTCATCGTTTACCTTCGACACTTCACCGATTAGTGAGGGACCACCTTCTGGAATAATAAATTCATGAAACTGGAAGGGAACGAGTGTGATGGATTCACCTGGATGGATTCTTACTGCTTCACCAGGCTTTACGTAATAATGCCTTCCGTCTCTATAGATCATAACATCATTCGTTTTGTCTAAAGCGAAGATTTTTCTTCCATCAGACTCGGTTCGGGCAATTTTTGTTTTGTCCGCATTGTAAAAAGTAAAGATGATATCATTTCCACCACGATTTATGATGTCTTCCATTTTATTCTCATGGTAATGCATAGGTGAAACCTGGCCACTATCACACATCATTATTTTTTCTGCATATGGTTTTGGATATTTTGGGTTGTAGAGACTGCCGTTACGTATTGTAATCAGAGCAAGGCCTAATGTGTCAAAATGACCTTCTCCATAATCTGTTACATCCCAGCCTAATTCATTATCCCGAATTTCATCGTATTCATGACCTGCTATTGCCCAGTCTTCAGGTGTGAAGTCAAGGTAAGGTGGCAACATAAAATGACATTCTGCAAGTAGCTTTTGAAATTTTTTTATTACGTTATTGATTTCGGATCTTTTCATGACTGTTCCTCCTGAATCTTACGAATAATATTGTTAGTGTTTATAAGGTGTTCTTCTCCTTCAATAATTGAAAAGCAAAGAGTGTTTTTTATTTTTTCAAATGGATGCAGATACTGTAGAGTATGGTTATTGATTGCATATTCCTTTCCATAGACCGGAGAGTTAGATGGCTCCAGACCGAGGACGTAATCACCAGAAGCAATGGATTTCCACTCCATGAAATATTTCATATTGGTCATGGAAAATGATAGTAATAAACCTATATGTGCTTCAGTATTAGTGATCAGCACATTTCCGTTATTATTTTTATCCTTGCATAGGTCATGGATAAATACATATTCTTGCTCATTATCTTTTGGGCTATCCATGATTTGACATCGGTCAACATGAGATTCGGAAAAGGCTTCTCTTCCCTTTGTGTTGCAGCTTGGGATGGATAATTGTGTATGCTCATTTACAAAAGGATATCCAAAATTGCAATGATACAATATCATCAGTGGCTCATCGTGAAAGGCCTGGTTTTCAATTTCATCTTCCACAGAAATACTATGGTCTGACAAACTGGCAGTAATGGTTCGCCTGAGCACCATATTCTCTCCAAAAAGCTCAGCCTCCCGGATTTCCCCGCTGATTATCACATAAAGTTTTCCATTTTTCTCCACGATGTCAGAAGAAACGTGTTCGGCGGGTGTTGTGCGAATACGGCCGTGCATCGGATAATCTTTTCCGTCTATGTTGCATGGAGCACAAATGTTTTCAAGACCTGCTGTGAAAAATAGTCCTCCCATGATACTTCGCTGGGCTTCCAAGCCGTTGGTATCATAATGGTTACGTCCCTGTAATCCTGGTTTGGAAAGGAATGTCATATTCATTCCTTTATATGAGAGATCTGAAATGTCCAGGCATTTGTCAGTCATGACGTGGAAGAGCAGATCACCACATTTTACTTCAATGGCATGGGATCCACCTGCACGTCCCTCCTGATAAATAAGCGGGCGTGCGTAAATCATCTGCTGTATGCTGCCACAATATTTTAGTATATCCTTCACCGTTTATTTCACCTCTTGATATATACTGAATCAACAGAGATATTATTCCAGATTGGCATGGTATTTCCATAGACTCTTTAAATCAATGCCTCGCTCATCAATAAGCATTTTTGCTGTGATATCACCAAACAAGAGAAGGCTCTGCTCAAAAAGGGAGGTCATTGGTTGCGCAGAATCAATTTCATCGTCCAGATAAAATTTGGTTCGGACAGGTATGCGGACCATCAGATCTGCAATCTCCTTCATATCTCCATTTGGATTAGATCCTATGTGAATAATCTTTGCTCCAATTGATCTTGCTTTTCGCGCTATACCAACAGGATATAGAGAAGATCCACTACCGGAACCGACAATCAATAAATCTTTATCAGTGATGGCAGGTTCTGTAATTTCTCCAACGCAATGCGCGTCAATTCCCAGATGTGCATATCGTTTAGCAATTGCCTGAAGGGATAGCATGACTCTTCCAACGCCTATGAAGAAAACTTTATCTGCATCTAATACGGCTTGTACATAGCTCTCGACGGATTCAGGTGCAATGCTTTCAAGGGCCTTGTCTAGTTCATCAAGAACCAGATGACAGGTGGCAGCATAGTTTTGGCTATAATAATTCATTTGCTCACCTCTTTCTGCAAATTAAGAGTGGTTTCAAGGGCTTTTAATTCCTGCAGGCAGGAACACATATGCTCTGTTGTATCCCGCTTGATGCATGTGCTCCCTGCTACAAAAATGTTTGCTTTTCCGGAGTTTCCATAGTGGAGAATATTGTCTTTGGAAATTCTCCCATCAAGAATGACTTTTGTTGGCAGATCTCTTTTATGAATCATCTGGTGCAGATCACTGATCTTTTCTTCTGCATAGGGAACCTGTGATTCTCCTTTTATTTGTGCAAAGCCTGGATTAATCAGCATAAGCAGAACTGCATCACATTTGTCCAGAATATATGTGAGATCAGTCAGCGGAGTAGCGGGTTTAAGTGCTACTCCGGCACGAATTCCCTTGCTGTGTATATAATTCAATGTGCCATCAATATGATCACAGGTTTCTATATGAAAAACAATTTGTGACACTCCAGCCTCAATTAACTCATCTATGTAGAATTGGGGATCAGTTGTCATTACATGTGCTTCAAATTCCAAGGAAGTTACTTTGCGTAACTGCTTTACAGTATCCAGACCAAGAGGCATGCTGGGGCTGAAATGTCCATCAAGAATATCAATGTGAAGCATTTGAATGCCGGATTTTTCAAGAAGTTTCATCTGGGATTCCAGATTACACATATCTAACGTGATCAGAGATGGAGAAATAATATACTTTTGATTCCAGATTTGATTATTCATGCATATTGCCCCCCTTTATAATATTTTCGATTTCTGTTCGACTTGGGAGAGATGAAATTGCTCCTTTCGACAGTACGGAGAGACCACCGCTCACATTCCCATACTTAACTGCATCAGAAAGAACTGGTTCGGAAAGCTTTTTAGTCTGATCACATTTGTTGATTATTAATCTGGATAAAAAACCACCCCAGAAGGCATCACCAGCACCAGTGGTATCTTTTACCGGTCCAAGATGCCATCCTGGTACAAGGGTATGGGTTCCTTTATAGAAGAATTCTGCTCCATTTCCACCAAGTGTAAGCACCGTACATGTGATTCCAAAATGCTCCATAAAGGAAGGAATATTCTCATGCCCGCCAACCATATCGACTTCTTCCTCAGAAATCTTTAGAAGGTCAACGAATGGTAATATTTCTTGTACTTTTTTTGTGCAGGCTTTTTTGTCATTGTTCCACATCAGATTTCTGTAATTAATATCAAAAGCAACAGTTTTATTATTCGCATGGGCTTTTTTTAACGCAAGCATTGTGGCATCGGCGGATGTACCAGCGGAAAGAGAACAAGATCCTGCTTCAAGTATTTTGCATCCGGCAATGTCTGCATCCTTGATCTCCTCAGGACTTAACATCATGTCTGCGCCAGGTTTTCTTGCAAAGGTGAAGCTTCTTTCATTGTTTTCGTTTAAGGAAACAAACGCCATGGTTGTCGTTGCTGTACCGCAGAGCGCCGGAGATAACGGTGTCACATGGTTCTCCTGCAAGGTCTTTATTAAAAAACGGCCAAAATCATCATCGCCCACCTTACAATAAATTCCAGATGAAAGCCCGTTCCTTGCTATTGAAATAGCAACATTTGCTGGTGCCCCACCTGCATTGCGAATGTAACTGCCCTTTTCACTACCAGGCAGGAAATCGATAACCATTTCACCAACTGCAATAAAATCCATAGGAGCCCCCTTCGAAAAAAGAAAAGTCCATACCAATAATTCGTGTTTGAATTCTGAGTCCATCATAGTGCAGGCAATTTGTAAAGTCAATGTACTATAATAAAAACGTCTAAAAACACATGAAAAAGCTCTTGAATTTGTTGAAACTGCACAAACCCAAGAGACTCTTCATAGCAAGTAATATAGCTACAATATAAACTAATGTGATGTTATTGAATTAACAATTTTCCACGAAAAATGGCATTTAAAGCTACACAAGCTGCTCCGTATAATTGGGCATCCACTCCTTTTGCAGCTTTCACTATAATCAGCTTTTGTTTGAAATTTTCGAATCGGTGCTGATTTACAGTTTGTTCTATTAGAGCAACATAATGATCTGGAAGGTAAACTGCATCATATCCCAAAATAATCCGGTCCAGATTCAAAATATTTACTACGTTT
>JBJEMO010000249.1:0-4168 GCA_051879715.1 Bilifractor sp. | reverse complement strand
CCCTTGGCACCGCAGGTACCTAAGAGCAATTTACACACAAATTTGGACTTGACTCGCATAACGCGCATCATTTTCTTTTCCTGATGGATCCCATCGTTGCGAATAGGGCGGATTAGAAACGACCGCATCCACATAGAGCGGTTCATATGTTCCCGTCGGATCAGTATCATCAAAATATGGCCAGTCCTCTTCCAATGTGTCACCGTTTCTGGTTACGATATTGTCCGGCAGAATGCCGCGCATAACCAGATTCATACGGGTCAAGTTGTATGTATTGGCTTTGAGCTCCTGCGCGTAATAACGAATATGATCTGCATTGCCCATGTATTTTGCCGCAGTCTTGCCGATGTTGATGAGGAGGCTCCCGGATCCTGACGTAGGATCATAGATTTTTATTTCGCTGCGTCCTTTCAGATGATTGGCAACAATCTCAGACATGAGAAGAGACACCTCGTGAGGGGTGTAGAATTCTCCTGCTTTCTTACCGGCATTGGCAGCGAAATTGGAGATCAGATATTCATAAATGAAACCGAGAACATCGTAATCCTGTTTACCGTTCATTGGGATCTTATCAATCAATTGAATGAGGTCACTGACAGCCTTTATCTGAGATTTTGTGTTCTCTCCCAGTTTTGACAATCCTGTTTCCAGTGTATTGAAGATGCCTTCAAAAACTTTCTTATGCGATTCAGAGATCAGTCGATTAAAGGAAGACAGGCCCGTGCGAACATTATCTACCGAAAAATCCGATCCCATGTGAATCCATGTGGAGAAGAGATCCTTGTAAGCAATGAAATAACCGAGACTCTGCTGTGCACTGGACTTGCTGGAATACTGATCGTCAGCCTCTTCGTTTACATATTCCCGAATGCTGTCTTTATCGTATCCTCTATCCAGGAGCCAGTGCTCCTCTTTGTCGGAAAGATATTTATAGAAAATGAAGCCAAGGATATAATCCTTGTACTCATTTGCCTCGATCTTCGACCGCATTCTGTTCGCGGACTCCCAGATCTTCGCAGCCAGCTGTTGCTTATTCATTAACCTGTTCCCCCTGTTTCTTTATTCGTCTCGGATCTTCTGGTTTCTTTGCTTCTTTGGGAATCAGCCAGGTTTTACCTTTCTTCTCTGCTCCCGCGACACGACCTTCGCTGCAAAGCAGCGAAACTCTCCGGCTGGATATCCCCCAGACTTTTGACATTTCTATACTGGTGAAATAATCCATTTCTCAGTCCTCTAATAGTTGTGAAGAAAATATTATTGATTTCAGTATAGTCATATATCTGAATAGATGCCACCATTTCTCAGTTGCAGTGAGAGTATCATATTTCTTTTCCCTGCTCATCTGATATGCGATATAGACATCCGGATGTGACGCCTCAATAATCTTCAGCTTGTCTCTTAGCTTTTCTGACAGGTTTTCCGGGTTCATCCTCAATGCGTACTTTGCATGCTTGAGCTCATCGACTCTTGCCTTTTTTTCATCGAGTATTTTCTGATGCACATCAGACAGTTGCGCCTTTCCTTCGGGAGATGCGTGCTGCTGCTCGTATATTGCGATAATTGTGAGCACCTCTGCCTGCCGCCTGGTATGCCGTCCGCGTTTATTGAAGGTCTCCTTCTCGGCCAGTGCAGCCCGATATTCTGCCGCTTTTCTGGAACCGTTCTTAGCTCTGTCCAAGGCATCGTTTATCCAACTAACGACATGGAAAAAGTCAATGTATCGTCGGGCATTTCTGAAGTACGTTTTGGTGCAGGAGTCAATCCGTCTGACACCGTTTCCGGCCACCACCTCGATCTGATCCCGTTCCTTCTCT
This sequence comes from Bilifractor sp., assembly GCA_051879715.1. GTDB lineage: Bacteria > Bacillota > Clostridia > Lachnospirales > Lachnospiraceae > Bilifractor. The sequence continues at coordinate 2,354 of JBJEMO010000249.1, read as the reverse complement.
GTCAATGCCTCGCAGAAAAGCTTGAAGATCTCCTGGCCATATCCCTCGTGAAGCCAGGCGACCCGTTTGCGATCAATGACATACACAACGGTAATGTACTTGTGTCCCTTATGATAATATGTCTCATCGACACAAATCCGCTTCAGCCCGTGCAGCCGATCGGATACGTTTGGTTCAACGCGTCCATGAGCTGCCTTAATACAATTGCCAACTGTACGCCAGTTGATTCTCATAAACTGACTGACAACGGTCTTGGGAGACGTCAAAGCCAGAAAAGCTATCTCATCGTTGAAGCCTCTGGTGAGAAGCAGTGCTTCCCACGCCGTTCGGCGGAATCAGTGCCTGGGTTTTATTTCCTTCCTGCGATGAACATATCCGATGGGGCTCATCAATTCCTATCAGATGGAGAAAGACAGTGTTGATGCTCTTTTTGGCTTTACTGTTTACACTGTATGTCCCATGCTGGACGTCAGTGTCAGTTCCGCTGACATTGACCTTATTTGTGCCTATTGTCCGCTCGAGAATAACACTCCCGGACGCTTTCCATAATCGAGGAAGGCATGGTATTTGATGTACTCTCTGAATCTGATAACGATGAGAGCGGCGACTACTGCGAGGTAGCGACACAGGAGGACATGGATAACTGGTGAATAGCATCATGAACTGCAGTTCAGATTGTAAACATATAGTACGTCTGTTAAAATCAATCATATGATATTGGGTTTTATATATGATGGAGGTAGACAATTGAAAAAAGATAAAAAAAGGGATAATGATACAAAGATTGTATGCGATATAAAAGACGGCAAAATAAAGGTTGGGAAAAAATATTATTCTGCTGGTCAACTAAAGGTGTTCTCAGTTATTCTTTACATTCTTGGAGTTCTTTGGATTCTGATGGGTTTACCTGTTATGCCCTTAGGCGTGATTTTTCTTCTGTTTGGAATTTTTTGCCTATGGATGGGAAGATCTTATTCCCGCCTCCGAAAAATACTGATGAATTCACAATCAAAAAGTGCTATAGAACAATCGCGGAGTGATGTATCAGAAACGGCTACTAATTCAACTGATCATTCTACGTCAGCAGAGATGCTAGAGCCGAGCATTAAACAATCTCACTCCACTTATCCATTCAAAGACGATGATGGTCGGATTTTACGTTACAGTTATTATGATGTTAAGGTAAAAGGATTCGATCATCAAAATTTTGACATTAAAAAGCTGGAGTTGGAAAAATTTGTTACCTTTGATTTTGAACCAGATAATCAGTATGATCCAAACGCAATTGCTATTTTTTATGATGATCAAAAAATAGGTTACGTTCCACAGAACTCTTTACAGAGTATGGTGAAAAAATACTCTGATGGAAAAGAGCATCAAATCTGCGGTTTTATTTCTTGTATCAATGAAGATCTTAATGAAGTTCAGATTGCATTAGGCTTCTACTCCAAAGTAAATAATGACCTAGACGTATTTAAATGCAGGTTGTGTAAAACCCGTGCAAAAGATTTTATGGGTAATTCCAGGCAAGAAAATCTTGAACTAGTAAATACTGGATGCCCCGTTGATCTGGAGTACAATGATGAAAGTGAAACGTATCTGGTCTGTGATGATACAGGAGAAGAATTGGGAGAAATATCCAAAAAACAGTCTGCTCAAATATATGATATCATAGGTGATACAGAACCGTTTCATGCTGAAGTCAGTGAGCTTGATACTGATGATAACGATAAAATCATTTGTACTATCGAGGTATGGATTAAGTAAATTAATAGGATTAACAACAAGTGTCACTAATATAGTTTAGGGCTGATCGACCGGAACACCCCATCGTGGTGCTCCGGTTTTTTGATGCCATTTTTCAGGAAGGAGGGCAGCTATGGCTGACCGTATAAAATGATTATTCCGGATAACGCCTTCGGCCGATGGGGAGCTGTCCAGATGGTACAGAACCTTGAGGGCATGGGCTTTACCGTGGTGCCGTTCGGACAAGGCTTTAAGGACATGAGTCCCCTACCAAGAAGCTGATGAACCTCGTGCTTGAGAGGCGGATCGCCCACGGCGGTCACCCGGTGCTCCGCTGAATAATGGACAACATCTTCATCCGCCGGGATCCGGCTGGCAACATCAAGGCCGACAAAGAAAAATCCACGGAGAAGATCGACGGCGCGGTCGCGATGATCATGGGACTTGATCGGGCAATCCGCTGCGGAAATGACTGTGGCGAATCGGTCTACGATGATCGAGGGATATTGTTTCTCTGATTGTTATTCACCCGTGCTAAAATAAAGAGAATAAACCTGAATTATTCACCGCGTTGCGGTGCCAGCGGCTGAAAGCCGCATAGTTACTTT
>JBJEMO010000248.1:0-28431 GCA_051879715.1 Bilifractor sp. | reverse complement strand
GCACACGAATACTTCGCATTCGGCTGCGGCTCACTGTTCGCGTAAAAAAGGAACCCCAAAGCCCCGCTTCGAGATTCCCTCCATTTTTACTCCAATTACTGCAAACTTATTTATCATACTTCCCGGTAGGCCAGCTTCAGCTGAGCCAGGTAGACCAGAAGTACAATGACACCGGAAGCCAGATAAGCCAGAAGTGTAAGCAATGACCGGACTCCCGCACCATTTATCGCTAGGTAAATAAAGCCGCAAATTCCATTCGCCGCGGCAGCCAGAGCATAAGTGATCCCACTCCACAGAATAATATCTCTGATCATCCTGCAGTCTCTCAGGTACATTCGTTCCCCCGACCGGCAGAACCAGACAATTCCATAAAACAGAACCGCCATCAGCACACAGGAAACCAGGGTAAAAAATCCTGTCAGGTGGGAGGCATTAACCGGTACGCTCTGGAAAGCTCCCCACAGGAGAAGCAGCAGTGCAAGAATCCCGCCTCCCAGATGGATTCTGCGAAAGCGTTGCAGTATATCCGGCTTCACATCCCAGGCGGCGTACTTTCCTTTATATACATAAACATTCTTCATTCTGCCATTGACCATCTTCTGTTTTATGTCAAAGTCCTTCAGAAGCCGTTCCTGAAAACTTTTCACTTGCTGTTCACCTCCGCTCCATGTACACTAAGAATTTTCATACACGAACAACTCATCTCCTGCAACCGGAGCGCCACAATATGTACAGGTCCCCTGTCATTTCGTCTCTTCGCATCTTCTGTCCCCTGATACAGAAAGCCGGACACAACGATTCACATCGAATTAATGTCTGCGGAATTTTCCGACCTTTGTAAGACGGTTGGGAAGTTTCGGAAGCTTTCCGGCCGTCTGAATGACAGCGCCTTCCTCGCAGGCCTCAATGCACTTACCGCATCTGGTGCAGTCAAATTCATCAATCATGTGAATATATTTATCCTTGCCCTCGATACAATCTGCCGGGCACACATCCAGGCACTCTCCACATCCCGTACAAGTATGTGGGTCGATATAAATATGTACAAAAGCAGTACATACACCGGCCGGACACTTATTCTTCCTGATGTGTGCCTCGTACTCTCCCGTAAATTTCTCTGTCGCGTCAAGAGCAGCTTTTGCCGCCTCCTGTCCGACGGAACACAGACACGAGAATTTCATGGCATCGCCGATTTCTTTTGTGAGATCAAGGAACTCCATCTTACCGCGTGCCTGTGTGGTTTCTTTCTGCTCATACTCCAGCTGAATTAGTCCCTCACGGCAGAAAACGCATTTGCCGCAGCTGACCTTGCGGTACTCGGTCATCTGATCTCTCGTCTCCGCTACGATGCAGTCCTTGTCCGTTAGAACATGGATCAGGCCTGTAGTAGCATCCGCCGCCGTCAGACTTTCTGCCTCGGTGGGAGTATAATAGCGATATCCGAGTTTTACGGCCTTTGCCGATCCCAAGGATACCAGTTCACCGATTCCGGTATCGGCGGCCTTCTTCTGAAGCGGTGCGCCGTCTACAGATACATAGACTCCTTTCTGATAACAGCCGTCCATAAGATCCGCAAGATCTGCAGCCGTCACGATATGAAGAAGTACCGCATCTCCAGCTGCTCTTACATTGATGATCTCATTAAAGAGCTGAATGCCGTAAGCCTCAGCCTTATCCTTCAACGCTTCCGTCAGCTCTGTTTCACTCTCCGGGAGATAAAGAGATAGAGACTCTGTCCCGGTAAGGAATCCTGCTACAGCAATTCCTTCCAGCACTTTTTCCGGTGTGTCCTTCAGAAGGCCAAGCAGAACCTTGTCTGTGTCGGCGTTGTTGAGTCCGGCTTCCACAGCCGCGCCCTCTGCTGCGCGTTCGAATTTATCGGAAAGTGCTTCCTTTTTTACCCCGTACTCCCACAGTCCGGCTTCTTTGATCTTTGCAAGAACCGCTTCGCGGCCTGCCTGTTTCGCATTTGCAAGAGCTCCCATCATTTTGCCTCCTTTGCAAAGTCTGCCCATGTCTTCGGTGTTGAAATCTGCAGCCGCAGATCACACTGCAGACATCTGCCGGCTTCAGCGCAAGCATCCTCTTCACACAGACCATGGTCGAACAGGCTGAAGTTGTTCTGACGCATCTCTGCCGGGTCAATCTTCGGCTGACGTCTCTGCTGATATGCAAATCCTTCAATCTTTCCGATGTATGGATTCTTTGCCTGTTTCGGAGCGAGTTCTTCCTCTATATCACCATCGCCACCCAGATAACGGTCAATCTGGCTGGCAGCCTCGCGGCCAGACTCAATCGCCATAACCACTGACTTTGTACCATAAATGCAGTCACCGGCAGCAAAGATTCCTTCCACTGAAGTTCTCTTATCCTTTACAATATCTGTAACCGTGATACTGTTCCCCCGTCCAAGGGTAAGGCCTGCATCCTCAGTGATATCCGGTCTCTGTCCTGTCGCAAAAATAACAGTATCCGCGTCAATATGGTGCTCGGAGCCTGCTTCCTTCTTAATAATTGCGCGATGGTTCTCATCGAATGTAAAGGATTCTACATTCATGAAGTCAACACCGGTCACATGCTCTTCACCCGTAATCGCCTCGAAGGTCTGCGCCGGATGAACAAAGATCCCTTCCTCCTGTGCCTGCTCGATCTCTTCATCGTCAGAGGTCATCTTGTCTCTTGCCTCAAGGCAGGCGACATGGATTTCTTCTGCTCCAAGACGCTTTGCCGTTCTCGCACAGTCAAAGGCAACATTTCCACCGCCGAGAACGATGACCTTGCGTCCCATTCCGGTTTCCAGACCCATCGATGCCTTGCGGAGAAAATCGATATTCACCAGAACTCCCGGCAGATCCTTTCCCGGCATTGGAAGGCGTACGCCATTGTGTCCACCGATCGCCATCAGAACCGCATCATACTCTTTAAGCAGCTCTGTCGGCCTGTCTACCCGCACACCGGTCTCGATCTTCACTCCCTGATCCGTGAAGACCTGAATCTCCTCCTGTACCAACTCTCGCGGCAGACGATAGGAAGGGATTCCATACGAAAGCATGCCACCCGCTGTAGGAAGTGCTTCCTTCACCGTTACGTCATGGCCCTGTTTTCTCAGATAATACGCAGCGGTAAGTCCGGCAGGACCTCCGCCGACAACACAGACCTTCTTGCCGGTGTCCGGAAGCTGTTTGCCTTTTCCTCTCCAGTACCTGCCTGTCTCGTGCTCCGTCGCGTACCGCTTCAGATTCCGGATGGACATCGGCTCATTGACCAGTCTGCGCTTGCACTCCAGCTCGCAGGCATGGGTACAGATATATCCAAGAGTTTTCGGCATGGTGAGCTTCTCACGAATCACGGCCGTCGCCGCATCATAGTCACCTTCCTTGACATAACGGAGGTATTCCGGAATGTTGGTATGTGCCGGGCATCCTGCCTTGCAGGGAACTACGTAATCTTCCTTGCTCTTTTCCGTCGTTGCCAGGATATCCCGGATCGTTCCGGTCGGGCATACCTCTGCGCATGCCTGACAGAAACGGCAGTCGGCGTCCTTGAGAAGCCGGTTCTTCAGGGTTCCTGTATAAACCTCCAGATCCTCTCTCTTCTGATAATGCAGGACGTTGACGCCGCGAAGGTCATCGCAGGCGCGGACACATCGTCCGCAGAGAATGCAGCGATTCATATCGTGAAGGAGCAGGGGATTTTTATCATTGACAGCGAATCCCTTGGAACGCATTTTCATGCGTCCGGTCTTCGGTCCGATATACTGGATCAATACCTGCAGCTCACAGTGCCCATATTTCGGACAGGTTGAACAATCCTCCGGATGTCCTGCCAGAAGCAGTTCGAGTGCAAGCATGCGAAGTCTCTTGATCTCTTCATTCTGTGTCTCGATCACCATCCCGTCTTCTGCCTTCAGCATACAGGAAGGCTCTACCTGATCATGTCCCTCTACCTGCACGATACACATCCGGCAGGAGCCGAGCGGATTCAGATCCTTGTGATGGCAAAGGTGCGGGATGTAAATTCCCGCGTCCAATGCACATTCCAGGACGTTCTTCCCCTCCGGAACTTCAATTTTTACTCCATCAATTGTGATGACAGCCATCGTTACATTCTCCTCTTCAAAAAAGCCATGGTCTGAGAATATTATGTTCTTCAAAGCCATGGCTGTCCTATACCTGTATAAGTTCTTCTTCCGAAGCATGGAAGCCGCGCGGGAAACCTATATATTTATACGCCCCGCACGACGCAGACCGACTCCTAATAATCAGTCTTCATCCTCTACAAATTCCGCAGCTTCCATACCTGCAATCCTGCCGCTGTTGACAGCAAATCCCATGGAGTTGCCCGGAAGCAGGAACATGTAAGAATCATCGTAAATGTTGCAGGCATCTGCGCCGGCAGCATACAGACCCGGAATCGGCTCAAAGTCTTTATCGCATGCCTCACAGTTTTCATTGATCCGGATGCCTCCGACCGTACCATATCCGCCCGGACGAATGGCTGCCGCATAGTACGGTGCTTTTACAAGTGGGCGAAGATATTTTTTGCGCTTGAAGAACTCTTCATCTGTGCTGTCGCAGTAATCGTTATATTCCTCGACGGTTTCTACCAGATTGTCTGCATCGATTCCTGTCTTCTCCGCCAGCTCCTCAATACTGTCAGCCACATAGAGTCCCTTATTGCCGCTCTCCTCTGCCTGTTTCACTCCCTCGATAAAGTCGGATACATCAGGATTTGTACGAACCATGGAAATCTCATCCACGCCGTTGCGCATATAGTATTTCACAATGGAACTGTCTACAATACTGAACAGCTTGCGCTCCTTCTGATGAGATGCCGCGTTGCTCAGGAATGTCGTGTTCTGCATCTGTTCCTCATCCATGACACGCTTGCCGAACAGGTTTACAAGAAGATTCGGCTGCATCAGAACATTGGGCACGCTCTGCGGAAGTTCATCGATTCCTTCAAAGTTTGCTGCCTGCTCAATGCGTACCGGCACATGGTCTACGCCGGCTTCCCATGCCATACGAATTCCGTCTCCGACATTTCCCGGGATTGCGAAGTTGAACATGTCTTTTCCGAACTCATATCCGGTCTCTTCCTTGATCAGCTTCGGGTTTGCGCCGGCACCTCCGGTAGCAATGATTGCCGCCTTGCAGGCGATCGTGATCTCTTTGCCCTCTTTATCTGTGGCAAGGACACCACATACATGACCATTCTCGTCTTTCAGAATTTTCTTTCCCGGGGTCTCAAGCATAACCTTTACGCCCAGTTCCTGTGCCCTTGCAAACAGTGCCTTATTCATAAAAGAAGCTGCGCGCGGTCCGATTCCCTGATCTGTCTTTACGATGTGCCAGGTCGGCTCGCTCTTTGTGAAGTACTTATAAGCGCCTTCGAACTCCACGCCCATGTCCTCGAGCCACTCGATCGTCTCAGCGGACTGTTCAAAATATCTCTTCATCAAACGGGCGTCTACATTGTAATGGGTGTACTCCATAAACATGTTGAGCGCCTTCTCAACAGTGATGTCATACATCTGTCTCTTCTGGTATTTGGAACCGATTGCCAACGGGCCCATTCCCATGTTGGCCGCACCGCCGACTGCTGCATTTTTCTCGATCAAGATGACATCCGCGCCATCCTCAGCAGCCTGAACAGCTGCGCATAATCCTGCGGGGCCACCCGCAATTACTACGATCTGGGTTTCAAAATCCGCCATATCTCTCCTCATTTCCGGACCGTTCGTCCATGTGTTCTGTCAAAGCTTTTCAATTGTCACATCTTTATTACTGTACTTCTTATTTTTCCTGCTGAACTTTTTGATTTTCAGCTTCAGTGCTTCTGATTTTGCCGATGCACTTTCCCTCAGCCTGTTTTCTTTCCTGATTTCTGGCATTATTGTATTGCAGTCTGATGCCGGATGCATTTCCTTTACAAACCCATCCCGCGAAAAAAAATGACATCCTCCTGCCTGTTTTTTTCGCCAGGTCAGAAAAGATGTCATATTTTGACCTCAGCAGGGCTGAAGCACGTCCCAGTGCTCCGCAAGCTGCCCGTCCTGAATCCGGTAGATATCGACCACTCTGCATTTGGTATTGCCTTCCGGATCCACATTTTTCAGATAGACAGCCGCCATATCGCCTTCCGATATAATCATCTGAATCTCCAGCCGGAAGGTCGGTTCATCGATGAATTTCTGACGAAAGCCGTCCATCAGTCCCTTTCTTCCCTGTGCAACGCCGGGATTGTGCTGTTTATAATCCTCCCGGACATATTTCCGTGCTGCATCTACATTATGCTCATTGAAGAACTCTTTATACATTGCTGTAATAATTTCTTTATTGGTCATGCAAGCCTCCTGTTCTGTTATTTCACAAACTTTTCCGCATAATGACACGCAACCAGATGATTCGGACGCATCTCGCGAAGCTTAGGCTCCTCCTGACGACACTTTTCTGTCGCATATGGGCATCTCTTGGCAAACCGGCAACACGGCTTAGGGTTGATTGGAGAGGTAAGTTCTCCCTTCAGTACCATCCGTTCATGCTTCGCGTGCACATCCGGAATCGGAATCGCGGACAGGAGCGCCTGCGAATAGGGATGAATCGTGTCACGGAAAATTTCATCTGCCGGGCATTTTTCAATCATCTGCCCCAGATACATCACGGCAATATCGTCTGAGATATGCTTTACCACCGACATATCATGCGTGATGAACATATAAGTCAGACCTCTCTGCTCCTGCAAATCCATCAGCAGATTCAGAATCTGCGCCTGAATGGACACATCCAACGCGGAAACCGGCTCATCACAGACGATAAAACTCGGGTTCAGTGAGAGCGCGCGGGCAATTCCGATTCGCTGACGACGACCGCCGTCCAGCTCATGCGGATAAGCTGTTTCGAGACGCTTTGCCAGACCAACCAGCTCCATCATCTCCTTCGCCTTGTCCTCTACCTCCTTCTTGCTCAGATTCTTATTATTTACCCTGATCGGTTCCTCGATCAGCTGCAATACGTCCATACGAGGATCCAGAGAAGCATACGGATCCTGAAAAATCATCTGGATATGAGAACGATACTCCTTTTTGAATTTTTTCAGAGGCATGCCCGCAATATCCACGCCATTATACAGAACCTCACCGCTGGTCGGCTCATGCAGACGCATCAGAGTTTTCCCCAGTGTTGATTTTCCGCATCCGGATTCCCCGACGATTCCGATCGTCTTTCCCTTCTCAATATTAAAAGTGACGTTATCAACCGCATGGAGTGCCCCGCGCGGAGTGGAAAAATATTTTTTTAAATTTCTGACTTCCAGAAGATTCTCACTCATTCTTGTCCGCCTCCCATTCCGGTGTGTACTGGAAACACTTCGCATAATGTCCCGCCTCTACATTGACGATCCACGGATCATGTTCGGCGCACGCCGCCTTCTTTTCCGTGCATCTGTCGCAGAAGCTGCATCCGGTCGGCAGATCGGATGGATCGCAGACCATTCCCGGAATCACGTGAAGACGCTTCACTTCCTTGTCCAGACTTGGAATAGACTGATACAATGCCCTGGTATATGGGTGTTTCGGATTATCAAACACCTGCTCGGTTGTACCGTATTCCACGATCTCCCCCGCATACATTACTGCGCAGTGATCGCACATCTCTGCCACCACACCCAGATCGTGGGTAATCAGAATCATCGAAGTTCCCTTCTCCTTCTGAAGTTTTCGCATCATGTCAAGGATCTGTGCCTGAATCGTTACATCCAGCGCCGTGGTCGGCTCATCAGCAATCAGAAGATCCGGCTCGCAGGCAAGGGCAATCGCAATCACAATTCTCTGCTTCATACCGCCGGAAAACTGATGCGGATACTCTTTATACCGTTCTGGGACGATTCCTACCATGGCAAGCATTTCCTGTGCACGCTTCAACGCCTCTGCCTTCGAGCAACTGTCATGAAGCTCCACTACTTCGGCGATCTGATCGCCGACGGTTTTTACGGGGTTCAGTGCCGTCATAGGATCCTGGAAGATCATGGAGATCTTCTTGCCCCGGATAGCACGCATCTCTTTTTCAGAGCATTTCATCAGATCCTTTCCCTCAAAATTAATGGTTCCCTGAATAACATGCCCTACTTTAGGCGGCAGAAGCCGCATGATTCCAAGAGCCGTCGTGGTCTTGCCGGCTCCGGTCTCTCCAACCAGGCCAAGGATCTCTCCCTTTTCCAGAGAAAGATTGATTTTATTTACGGCTTCAACAACCTCTTCATCGGTTTCATAATGTATTACAAGATCTCTGATATCTAATATTCTCTCACCCATTTTCGCCGTCTCCTTAATTCATCTTCGGGTCAAATGCATCACGGAGACCATCGCCCATCAGATTAAATGCAAAGCAGGTAACCATGATCATCAGCGCCGGGAATACCATCATATAGGGTGCAGATGTCAGATAAGATTTTCCGTCGTTCAGAATCAGTCCCCATTCCGGCGTAGGAGCAGCAAGACCGACGCCAATGTAGCTCATGGAAGACATCATCATTATCGAAACCGCCAGGAATCCGACAAAGAAAATGACCATAATACCGGCCGCATTCGGGATCATGTGCTTCATGATCAGCTGGAACTTGCTGCATCCGATTGCCTCAGAGGATTCGATGTAGTCATTTCCACGCACCCGGAGAATCGCGGCACGGTTGTTGCGGGCCATGGTAGGCATCGAAGCAAACATAATTGCAGCGACCAGCTGAGGAATACCATTTCCGAGGACGGCTACGATGCACATTGCCATCATGATCATCGGGATGGCCTGGAAGATATCCATGATCCGCATGATGATCGTATCCACTTTACCGCCGAAATATCCCGCAATGATACCAAGCAATCCGCCGCTGAACAGCGCCGCCAGCGTACAGAAAACCGCTATCAGCAGGGAATATCTTGCGCCATAGATACACCGGCTGAAGATATCGCGCCCGAACTGATCGGTACCGAACAGATGGACGGCGCTCGGCTTCTGCATCATTGCCGTATAGTCCTGTGACTGATAGTCATAAGGAGCAATCACCGGCGCAAGAATCGCGATCACAATCAGTGCCGCAACAATGATCAGTCCGACAAGCGCAGTCGGATTTCTGCGGAAACGCTTCCATGCTTCATAGGATGGGGTAATCCTCTTTGGTCTTTTACGTCTTGCATTCTTTCTTTCAATTTTCTCCATCGCGGGAGTATGCATTTTTGCCATTTTTATCTGCCTCCCTTAAGCAACCGCCGGTTTGGCTTTCTTCTGTTTCTTCTCACCGGCAATAATTGTCGTTTTCAGTCTCGGATCAATCAATACGAACGCGATATCTACCAACAGGTTGATCACAACCAGAACAATGGCGATGATCAGCGCCCCTCCAAGAATGGATGGATAATTTCTCTGTGTGATAGAGTCGACAATATATTTACCGACTCCCGGAACTCCGAAGACGGTCTCAACAACCATGCCGCCGCCGATCGAGTTGCCCAGAGAAGTTCCGACGGACTGTGCCACCGGGATCATCGCATTGCGAAGTGCATGATGATATGTAATATTATGTTCGGTCTGGCCTTTGGCTCTTGCCGTCCGGATATAGTCTTCACCGAGAACCTCCAGCATGGAAGACCGCGTAATACGGGTATAGCTCGCAATGGACGGAAGTCCGATACAAAGCATCGGCATGATATAGCCAAGCGGATTTTCTATGCCGGATGTCGGAAGGACATGCAGCTTTACTGCGAATACCAGGATCAGAACGAGACCGACAACGAACTCCGGCACTGACTGGAAGAACATCGAGATGACAAGAACAAGTGAGTCTATCCATGTGTATTTCTTCAGAGCAGATATGATTCCCAGAATGATTCCCAGAAACGCGCCGATTGCAACTGCTCCGAGCGTTATTATTCCGGAGGTTTTCAGCCTCGGAAGAATCTCTGAGAGAACCGGTTCGCCCGTTCTGTAGGAATTGCCGAAATCGCCATGACATACGCCGCCGATATATCTTACATATTGTACCAGCACGGGATCATTCAGTCCCAGTTCTTCTCTTTTCTCATCGATCTGCTCCTGCGTGGCATTGTTGCCCAGAATCTGTCTGGCAGGATCACCGGGGGTGACCGTTTTCAGGGCAAAGATGATTGCCGAAACGCCAATCAGGATCGGGATGAGAAGAAGAATACGTTTAATGATGTATTTGAACATGATTTTTCTCCTGTTTGATAAAAGATGAATCCTGTTTTTTCTCAAAAACAGAGCACCGTGAAGGTGACCCCTCCATGGTGCTCTGACGATGATTCCTATGGAAGATTCAGCTCTGAATTTATCTGTTATTCAGTGAATCTGTGCAGCCTTCCGGGGACAGCTGCTTACTCCGCCTCGTAGAAGTTGGTGGCATCCAGGAAACCGCGCTCTCTGGTCGTGTATCCCTTCAGATTCTTTGCCAGAATCGATGCTTTCATCTCCGGATAGAGATTGGAAACAATGCACTGATCCTTCATCGTCTTCTCGAGCGCTCCTGCTTCTTCCTTCGCCTTTGCGGTATCGGTCTCCTCGATCAGCTGTGTGATTGCCGCGTCGATCTCCGGTGTGGTGACCTTAGGTCCGCCGATGACAAATCCGGAATCAATGGTCGCCTGCTGCATGAAACACATCAGTGTAGGATATCTCTCGGCGGTGTACTCTCCAACCATAATGAGATCATAATTTCCACCGAATGCGTTCTGTACAAAGGTCGGGGTATCGGTAATATCGATCTTCAGGGTGATACCGATCTTGGAAAGGTTCTCCTGCATAACAGTATAGATTGGGTTTACATCCTGAAGGCCGATGGCGGTCAGTTCAACCGATCCGTCGGTTGCGATGCCGGCATCCTCCAGAATCTTCTTTGCTCCATCGATATCGACAGCCCTTTCTTCTGTCGTGTAGGTCTGGTTGTAATATGGACTGTCATCCTCAAAATAGCCAAGCGCCGGTTTACCGAATCCCGCGGTTCCGACCTGTGCAATCGCGTCAAAATCAAGTGCCTTGTCGATCGCCTGACGCAGCGCAAGCTCCTTTGTCGGATGAGAATCCGTCATGTTGTACCAGAGGTGTGCCACCTGCCCGAAGGTGTATACGCAGGTCTGTACGGCGTCGTTATCCTTGAAGGTTGCCGCCTGTGATACCGGCATATCGTATGCCACCTGCGCGTCGCCGGACTCCACAGCCATCTCACGTGCCGCCGCATCATTGGTGAATGTAAAGGTAATCGTCTTATAGTATCCCTTGTAATCCTTGTTCCAGTAATTATCATTTCTTTCAAGGACAATGTTCTGTCCCTGATTCCAGGATTTGAATTTGTACTTTCCGCATCCCATCACCGGGTTCTTGCAGGATGCTTCCAGTCCGCCGGCTGCGTTTACCTCATCCTCGCTGACGATTCCGAAGTTGGTCATCGTCATCATCTCCAGCATGGCCGGAGCGGCAATGTTATACTCAATCGTAACCTTGTTGTCCGCATCCTTCGTGGCTCCGACCAGGAAACGTCCGGTATCCGAGGTGGCCGAAGCAGTCTTCCATACGTTTACGGAATATACAACGTCGTCCGCCGTCAGCGGAGATCCGTCAGTCATTGTCACTCCGTCACGAAGTGTAAACTGCAGATGCGTTCCGTCCGTCCAGTTCCACTCCGTTGCAAGCTCCGGAATAATCTCACCTGTCTTCTGATCCTTGGCAACCAGGGTATCCAGGATCGCACCGCTGACGATCTGCTCCTCATTTTCCGTTGTGCCGTTGCCGGCTCCCCAGATTGCGGAGGGCTCCGAAGCCAGTCCAATCGTGATGTTTTTGTCTGTCACCTCTGTATTGGCCGGGTCAGTGTTTGCTGTCAAAACTCCTGCGGCCTGCGCATTTGCGTCCGCCTGCGCCTGACCGGATGTTGCTACAACCGCATTAGAAGTTGCGGCAGCTCCGTTTGAAGATGTATCGGAAGCCTTGCTCCCGCACCCCGCCATGGAAAACGCCATCACCCCGGCGAGTCCCATCATTGCCATCTTTCCGAGTTTCATTCTTCTCCTCCTTTAATGATTCGTGAAAAACAGTTGTTCCTTCTCCAACTGTGATCATTGTATCAGGTGTGCTGTTTTTTATATTCTCCGCAGTTTGTTCCTTTTCCATCAAAAAATGACTTCATGCGAAGATTTATCTGAAAGGAGGTCAAAATATGACAGGTCTGGTGGTGGTTTTTGTCTGCTTCTCAGACAGCTCTCTGCGGTCGTGGTCTTCGACCGTCCATCCGCTTTTATAAATCTGACGGGTGCTTTCTTCTACCTATCTTATTTTGTGAATCCGTATAACGGCGATCTCGTTCGGCTGAAGCTGCTCTTCAATCATGAGTACTCCGCCGATCGCCTCTGTTCTGCAAATTGTCATGTTCGGCTCACAGGCTCTGCGGAAATACTTGATGTCATTTCGCGACGGTTCCTTCTCAAAATCCAGATCCTCCCAGATCTTCAGCACACTCCCATAGTCATCGTTGATCCGATACATCTTGACGGTGTACTCCCCTTCGACAGCATCTGATATCCGGATCCGGATATTGATTTTTTTACGCTCCTCATAGTATTTCCACATGTTTGAACGGTCCAGCTCGGTTTCATTTGTCAGGTAGTAGTTGTAATTCAACCGCTGCTGATTGTGACAGACTACCGCATAGTTGTCATGCCGGTCAGTCGTCACTAGATAATTCCTGGTTTTCCCAAGATAATACGGAAAAAGCCTGTGATTCATAAAATCAAAGGCAAAGGCAGCCGGCTTCAGAATTCCGTCATTAGTCAGAAGCCCTGTCCCTCCGAACAGGATTTCCGAAGTATCGAAATAGCTGAACACACGATCACTGCCTGCCCCATAGCCCATCTCGTCCACCAGACCATAAACGTCGATAATATTTTTTATAATATATGCGCCCTTGAAGGTTGTATCATTGATGTAATTTCGTACACTTGGTGTCAGATTCCACTCATTCACATACACCGGAACATCAGAAAAACCGGCTTCACGGATCAGTTTTTTCTCCCGGGTCAGCATGTGCAGCAGAGCCTCATTGTCCGTTGTCCTTTTTGCGAATTCATCGAGTCCGTCCCCGCCTCTCTCATATCCATAATACATGATCGATATAAAATCAGGCCTGTTTTCCTCCAGGTTCCACCGTTTCAGAAAATCTGCTCTTCTTTCCGCGCCGACATCCATGCGAATGCTGTATCCGCCGAACTGGATCTTCTCATTGCATTCCTTAATCAGTCTTTTTGTGACCCGGAACTTCTCCAGATACACCTCGTTGTACTTGTCGGGTTCTCTTCTCAGATCCTCGTCATACCAGAGCTCCATCTTCCAGTCGTCAAGTGCGTCCTGCCCATAACGGTTTGACAAATGGCGGAGAAAGGCTCTCATCAGTCTCTCCCACATCTCCATGGTTTCCTGCTTCGGCCACCCGCTTTCCTCCGCTCCGGGACTGATTCTTCCGATTTCATAGTGGAGAACATCCGGCTTCATCCCCAGTTCGATAAACGGCTTCATCCCCTGCTCCAGAATGAAATCGAGTATAGAATCGATCTGGCTGAAGTGGTAGTCCGCCTCCTGCGTAGGATCGATATACAGCTCTCTGGAAAAAATATTCCAGAACCGCACATATTCAAATCCCAGTGCCTGATGCAGAATCAGGAGCTGTTCCCGAACCGCTGAATTCAGTATCGCAGCTGCGGATCCGAAATTGATGATTTTGTCCCAGAACATCTGCAGCGGCTCACTTTGCTGTGCAGAAAAATTACCCGAACAAATCGCCACATGCGCATCCTCTGTGTCTTTCTCCGTTTTTTCAACCAGTACCTTTTCCAGTTTTTTCTCCAGCGTCTTCCAGCGGGCCTCATTCTCCTTCTTCTTATCGGAAGACGTGGACTTCTTCCGGAACTCCGAAGGTGTCACTCCATACGCCTTCTTAAAATCTTTATTGAAAAGTGCCGCCGAGGTAAAACCGTTGTTATATGCAATCCGCGTGATCGGTGCGTCAGTATAAAGCAAATCATCCGCCGCATGGTACACCCTGACATTGGTCAGATAACTTGCGAAACTCATCCCATAGTTCTTCTTGAAAAACCGGGAGAGGTACCCGTTCGACAGAAAGAGCTTCTCGGAAAGATCCTTCATGCTGATCGCCTGATCATAATTTGCATAAATATAGTTGTTAATCTGCTGCAGCCTCTCCTCGTAGCGGTCACCTTCTTCTGCATCTGCCCCGATGTCATTTCCGGGCCTTATCATAAAATTTGCAGTCAGGTTGTTCAGAATCGCATAGCAATCGCTCAGATAACTGAAACTCGCAGAATTTTCTCCCGTCTCAATGTAGTGATTCAGCATTCTGCGAAGAAGAATCCTGAGATCTTCATAGCGCCCGTTCTCAGACACGGAGGAATCGCACCAGAAAATAACGTCGCGGGTTTGCATGGTTTCGGAGATCAGCGAGGTGTCGAACATCTGAATCATAAAGAGAACCTCTCCTGCCGAACGGAGCACATGCCGTTTATTGGCGTTCACAATCAGAATATCTTCTTTTTTCATATGTGAGATCTTATTTTCAACACTGACCTCCAGACTTCCCTCCAGTACAAAGACCAGCACCATCTCCTGTCGGAAATTCTCCACTCCGTTGGCCTGATCATATACTTCTGTTCTGAACTTTTCTTTTCCGATCATTGTTCTCTGTTCTCCTGAATCAAATGAAATACTGCTCCTTTACATGAGGTAGAGACGAATTTTACCGGACATGCCGGTCGGATCTGTAACCTCATGGCAAAAATCAAACGGTGCCGAGGTATACTTTCTCTGCTCCCTCGCCGGGGTGGTTGCAACCTCACAGATGATCTCGTTCTCTCCCTTCTGCAGCAGTCCCCGAAGATCCACTGTATAGGGCGGCGTCAGGCAAATGCCGGCCTTCTTTCCGTTGACCGTCACGCGGAAAACATCAAATACCTGCTCCGCTGACAGATATCCCTGATGCCAATTTTCCTTCAGATGAAAGGATTTCCGGTAACGGATTACGCCGGAAAAATCCGGATGATCTTCACTGTAAAGTCTTAAGCTCTTCTCTTCCTTTTCTGTTCCAAATGCCGGATAGTCGATGGCTTTCACTGCTGAAACCATCCATTCACCGGACAGATCAAAAACCCCTTTTGCCCCCGCCAGAATATCTGACAGCGGCCGGTATATTATAGACTCCTCTTCTTCCTCATTCTTCTCTACAAGCAGACAGCTGCCTCCTGCAGGCAGCTCTACCACCGCCCGCCCCTCTTCATCGGCTTTCACTGTCAGGCGGATCTCTTCAAAAAGATCCTCATAGAAGGCATCACCCGAAAACGGGAGTTTTACACGGCCCCTGAAGTTCCGGTCCGCCGATTCGTTAAAGAGCATCAGGATCTGTTTTCCATCCTTCTCATAGAAGTATACAGACAGATCCGGAAAATCCTGATCAAGAAGCGGTTCCGCCCATCCCCTTGCCTGAAGCTCCCCGGCAAGATTCTCTGGTGCAAGAAGTCCGAATCTCTGCTTCCAGGTGTCATCCTCCGGAGCGATTCTTCTCTCGTCCATCAAAATAGCTTCCGGATACCCTCCGATGAAAAATACCGGAAATCCGGGATCCTTTCTGCAAAATGCAAGCAGACGCTCCGGCAGGTACTGTGCATAAGGGATAAGAAGAGTGTCAAACTCTTCTCCGTTAATGTTCAGCTTTCCGCCCCCGACGCTACCATTCCATGCCGGAAGATCGGCCAGCATGTCCAAGCTGACGATATCAAAATCAATCTGGTGTGTCATAAGTACCCTGCACACCTTCTGCATCGGCATCGATTTTCCTGTCCAGTCCGCTTCTGCGTCATAGAGAAGAGCGATCCGCGCCGGATGCTTCCCTCCATTAAGTACCCCGCACATGCGGTTTGCGTATTTCATCAATTCCGCAAAGAAGGGAAATTCCGGGTTGTTGCCGCGCGCGTAAAAATGAGGAGGGCAGTCAAAATCCGGGTACTCCGCCATCGAAAATGCGTGCGGCACCAGGTAATTAACGCCTCTTACAAGAAGATGATCCAGAAGATGCTTCATATCCCGCACTCCGAAGTTCCATCCGTAGGCACCGAAAAGCTCACACATGGTGCGCCCTTTCTTTTTCGGGTCCAGATGGCCGCCGGAGGCTCCCAGTTTACCGAGAGTATAGTGAAAGAATTCTCCGTCTGCCGTAAGTGATCCCATGGTCATCCGCTGCTGTACCGGCGCGCCGTACACGATCTGGCCGCCGATGCTGTCGATTCCCGCCATGTCCTGTCCGCTCATGGCGCGGAACCAGTGGCCCGCGCCAAGTCCGAGCCTGCTGTGCAGCCCGTTGTCTTCTACCACATGCCCGATGTATTCGACTCCATGCGCATGACACCATTCTCCGATCGGACGGGAAAAATCCCTCTCATAAAGTCTGGAGACGCAGTCCATATAGTCATACCGGATCTGCGGCTGCAGCCTGTGGTCCGCGCTGTCCGCAAAGAGCAGTGCCAGATAAACAAAATAATTGTCCCTCCAGCGTTCCTTCAGCATATCTGCCAGCTCCACGCTCCACGGAAGCGGCATCCCCGGTCTTCCGAGCCTGGTATCATTGCTCTGGTCCGTAATGTTACCCAGCTGCGGTTCGTCCGAGAAAAAGCCGGCGATCACCGTTCCGAAAAGATCTCCGTAACGCTGGTAGTGGGCCTCATAGACGCCTTCAATCTGCGTGTGCGCGGACACAGCGTCAATCATATTGATGTAACTCTCATTTCCTCCATCCGTTCGGGTCGTATAAATCACATGAATTCTCCACTGTCCCTCCGGAAGCTCAAATCGTATCCAGTCGCTTCCGTCGTAAAGCCCGGTCAGATCGATCCCGTTCTCATGAAAACTCCCGCCCTCTGCAAATGGCACAGCAACGATTGAAACGACACGATTGTTTGCCCGTTCTTTCTCGTTGACCGGCTGTCCAATCTGCCAGAAGCCGATCGTCGGCTTCATCATGCGGCTGACCCGCAGTTCATGCGGCCGCCTCGATCCGAATACATCACAGACCGTGCAGGCAAGATACTGTTTTTTTCTTTCGGGATATCTGGATTCAATCAATCCGTTAGCATAGCCGGTCGGAAAATGCTTATCGTCCAGAATCCAGATCCTCATGTTTCTTTTCTTTGCTTCATCAATGACAATATCCATGTCATGCCACCATCCGGGGCCGCAAAAATCTTTGTGCGGGCGCGCTTCCACGCAAACCGCCTTGATCCCGCAGAAATCGATTTTACTTATTTCCTCCCGGATGATCTCTTCCTTCTCTCCACGCATCCAGAGAAATGGTAAAATATAGTTATTCATGTTCATTCTCCTCCTTAACCGTGTTTTCTCCTACTCACTGCTTCTTTTCTGATCTTTCAAACGATTCTGCGCTGCCTCACATTTAATTTTCCATTTTCCGCTGCGATAACGAAGCAAACCAATCAGGGCAGATCCTGTCCATCCGATCGGTGTTGCCCACCACACACCAAAATATCCGGCAAGAGCCGCAAATACAAAGGAGAGAACACTTCTGGCTCCGATTTCACACCCGCTCATCCAGATCGTCGGCGCAATATCCGAAGCGCTTCTCAGAAAGTTCTGAAAGATAAACACAAACCCCAGGACAGGCGCAAAAACTGCCGTAATCCTGACCATCGGAACACCGATTTTCACCACCTGACTGCTGTCGGTAAAGATTCCGATCACCTGCGGAGCAAAGAAAAACATAATCACACCCATAACGACGGTGTAAATCAGGTTGATCATATAACCGCAGCGCATTCCCTCTTTCACGCGTTCATATTCTCTGGCGCCAATATTCTGGCCGCAGAAGGTTCCGATTGCCATCCCTATGGAAAAACTCAAACACATGAAGATCTGCTCCGTACGGTTTCCCGCCGCGTAAGCAGCAGCCGCATCTGATCCGAACTGATTGACCGCTCTCTGCATGAACATAGCGGAGATGACAACGATTGCCGACGACAAAGCCGATGGGATTCCGATTCGAAAAATCTCATGGATGATTGCCCTGTCAAAAAACTGGCTGCTGCTCAGCTCCTCCCTTCTAAAATGAAATGCGTCTGTTCTGCAAAGCGCATAAACCAGACAATAGAGGCCGGAAACTAACTGGGAGATCACTGTTGCAATGGCAACTCCGAATACACCCATACCAAAAAAAACGACAAACAGAACATCCAGTGCCACATTCAGCAGCGATGCCACGATCAAGGCCGCCAACGGAGTTACAGAATCTCCGACCGCACGAAGACACGACGACATTGCATTATACAGGCTGGTTGCCAGAACCCCTGCGCAGATTGTCCGCAGATATATTGTTGCATCCGGAAGCACATCCGAAGGCGTCCCGAGCAGATAGAGAAGTTCTCCACAAGAAGCCAGCCCGACCGCCATTAAAGCGCCCCCTGTGACCATGATCATTGCAATTGAAGTGGCAAATGATTTCCGCACCTGCTCATTGTCTCCGCTTCCGTATGCCTGCGCGAGCAGAACCGATGCCGCTGTGGAAAATCCTGTGACCAAAGCTATGATCAGATTGTAGGCGGCACCGCAGCCCCCTACCGCTGCCAGGGCATTTTTCCCTACGAACTGACCCACCACAATCGAATCCACCATATTGTAGACCTGCTGAAAGACAGACCCGATAAACAGCGGCAGCGCAAAGCGCATGATCAGTCCGAAGGGCTTGCCCTCTGTCATGTTCAGGTTTTTGTTACTATCCAAAAAATCATTAACCTTCATTCTACCATACATCCTATTAACGCAAGTTGACAACAAAAGGAAAAAAGTGAAAAGGCCGCCGCACCAGGCAATTCCGTGAATCAAAGGCGTCTGTAACCGCATTTCTGCAGCTGTCATGCCTGGAAATCGGATAAATGATTCACTATGTGCTATATGTGCGGCAGCCTCTCATAAAACTGAATGGCTGTATTCTGTTTCAACCTGTATTGATTTTACACTGCTTCTCATCTAAAAATCTGATAAATATTTTGATAAATTAGTGGAAACAGATCAACATTTGATATTTCACGCCATTATTATTATGTCTAGTTTCTTTTTTCACGTGTTTTTTGAAACTTGATAGAGATAACATGCGATACGGTTTGCACCGGCGACATCCGCGGAACCTTTATTCACAACAGCTCAGCCCAGTCAAAGACTGCCCAGTTATCGGTCTCAGTTCCATTTCCGGAAGCAAACATTCCAAGCATGGTACCAACCATTCCTCCAACCTCTTCCGGATTGATTTTTCTCCCGTCCGCATGCTCGAAGAAGACTTCGAGGTGGTCTTCGTCCGGACCCGTGAGAAATGTGTAATCCTGTCCTTTCGCTTCCAGCCTCATAATCAACGGTGTTTCCTTTATCTCCGCCTGTTTCAGAATCTGTTCCGTCGTCCTGCTCTCGTATCCCGGCATAAAAGGGAGCCCTTTCTGCCAGGTTGTAACCAGTACAAGCGTAAGCATCTGCCTTCCGTCCCTGCAGCGTTTTTCCAGCCGGTACTGGTGATTGGAAGCCTGCATGATGACCATTCCTGCAGACTCTTGCCCGTGTGCGGTAAAATCCATTGAAATCGTAAAGCGAAAATCACGTTTCCGCTGTCTTCTTCCGAGAAAGCTCACATTGTCATCCCGGCTCATATCCACATGCTGCGGATCTAGTGGCTTTAAGGCACGCGCCATCGGCCGCTCCAGACATTTCAGGTGCAACGCACTGTTCTCCAATTTCCAAAAATCCATATACGGTGTGCCCCAGAAATTCCAGCACAGATCCAGCCTGTCTTCTTCAAAGTCATCCCTCTTTTTTTCCTCCGGGTACTCTGTCCACGGAAGAGAAGAATCTGCCAGATACTCAGACTCAACTCTTCCTGTCGCAGGACTGAAGACAGGCCAGCCTCTCTGCCATTCAACCGGGCAGATAAAGGTCTCTCTTCCCAGATTCATATGCTGCCCCTCGATCAACCGGACACCCAGCTCAACCGCATACCATTTTCCATCCGGCGTATCCACAAGATCTGCGTGGCCGATATTTTCAATCGGATAATTCCATCCCAGATTCCGATGTGTCAGAACCGGATTGGCAGGATCTCCCTCATACCACCCGTCAACGCTCTTACATCGGGCCACCGTCACAGAATGGTTGTGCTCGGTTCCTCCCTCCGCGATCATCAGATAGTAAAAATCTCCTGCGTGATACAGGTGCGGAGATTCCGGCGCCCAGGCATTCCGCAGTGCGCTGTTCCAGATTTTTGTTCTTGGACCGGCCACATGAAATCCGGCAATATCATAAGGAGTCAGATAAATTGCCCGTCCGTTGTCCTGCTCCTGGTCGTCACCGGGGCTTACAAGATAACATTTTCCATCATGATCAAAAAACAGAGAACAGTCGATATCAGGCACATCGGTGATCCAGTGCGGTGCAGACCAGGGTCCGGCCGGATCTTTGGCGGTTACAATAAAATTCCCCTTGTCTCCGAAATTTGCGTTGATAATATAAAAAGTCCCTTCATGATAGCGAATTGTCGGTGCCATGACTCCTCCGGCAAAGATATTCGCTCCCACATGAAAGCCGTTATCACGCGTCATTGCGTAACCGATCTGTTCCCAGTGCGCCAGATCTCTGCTGTGGAAGACCGGGATTCCCGGATAAAGTTCAAAGCTGGAATTCACCAGGTAGTAGTCATCTCCCACACGGCAGATAGACGGATCCGGATAAAAACCCGGAATAATTGGATTCTTAATTTTTCTTTCTTCCATCACGGATTCCTCCTGTGTTTTCTTTCTGTTAAAATTCTGATAAGCCACTAAATGATGATAACCATTCAGCAGCCCGATCTCGGGAGCCAGCGGTTCCCGAGATGCAGAGAGTCCGGGAGTCTTCGGCTCCAGAACACATCATAATTTTAAAATCAAATCACCGGATAATCCTGCTCTCTTTCTACTCCTTCAAAGGAAAGCCGGATCTCCTGCATCATCTCCGTTGTCGAATCCTGACCTGCGTAGATACGGAAGAGACCGTCCTCCAGCCGGTATTTTCCCTCGTTATTCCAGAACCCCATATTTTTTTTCTCCAGAACGCATGTCACTGTTTTCTCCTCTCCAGATGCAAGCTCCGCCTTCGCAAACCCCTTGAGTTCACGGATGGGACGCACCAATGATGCTGTGACGTCCTGCATATAGAACTGGACTGTCGCCCGACCGGAACATTTCCCTGTATTCTTCACCTTTACAGAAATCCCAAGAACGTTGCCATTATCTTCTACCTTCAGATCACGCAAAGCGAAGGTTGTGTAACTTAATCCGAAACCGAACGGATACAACGCCTGGAAGGGTGCGTCCAGGTAACGGGAGGTGAACTTGAAGTTCGATGCGGGGCGGCCTGTATTCGGATGATTGTAATAGATCGGACACTGCCCGGTGACTGCAGGGAAAGAGGACGATAAACGCCCTTCCGGATTCTTTTTTCCCGACAGAATATGCGCAATGGCATTTCCCATCTGAATTCCCAGATGCCATCCTTCCAATATTGCGGGAACATGCTCCGCCTCCCAGCCGAGCGCCAGCGGCCTTCCGTTCATCAGTACAAGCACTACCGGCTTTCCCGATGCCAGAAGCTTCTCCAGAAGCTGTCTCTGGGCTCCCGGAAGCGTAATATCCGCACGAGAGGAGGCTTCACCAGACATAGCGACTGTCTCGCCGAGCACTGCGACGATTACGTCGCCATAGGAACATGCCTCTTCTGCTTCCGACTCGTTGATCCCGCCCTCCGGACCTCCGCATGGGAAATATCTGACGTTCGAAAACTCTCTCTTCATCCCGTCAAGAATCGTAACACAGTCCTTTTCTTTCCAGCTCATCGCCCATGCACCGATGATCTGTTCTTTATCATTCGCCAGATTTCCGACCAGACTGATCTTTGTATCTCTGGCGAGAGGAAGAATATCACCTTCATTTTTCAGCAGAACTGCTGATTCCTCAGCAGCTCTGAGCGCCAGCTCCACGTGTTTCTCGGGAAGTGTATCAAACCTTCCGATTTCCTCCTCCGGTGTATACGGATGTTCGAAGAGCCCAAGCCACATCTTGACCTCCAGAATTCTCCGGCAGGCATCGTCGATGACGGACATCGAAAGCTTTCCCTCTTCTATCAGCTTCTTCAGGTTGTTCAGATATATTTCTGTTCCCATGTCCATGTCAAGTCCGGCATCCGCCGCCTGACGTCCGGCATCCGCTTCGTCTTCCGCAATCCCGTGGACAACGCATTCTCTGATGGCATTGGCATCGCTTACGATGAACCCGGGAAATCCGTAATGTTTTTTCATGATGGAACGAAGCAGCCACGGATTAACGGTGCTTGGAACGCCATTCAGATCATTGAAAGAAGCCATGACCGTCTGCGCGCCTTCTTCAACTGCGGCCCGGAAGGGCTCCAGGTAATTGTTGAACAGAACATGATTTGCCATGCTCACGGTGTTGTAATCTTTTCCGGATTCCACCGCGCCGTAACCCACAAAATGCTTCAGACAGGCAGCTACATACTGTCCCGGGGAGGAATGATCGTTCTGCAGTCCCCTGACCTTTGCTCTGGCAAAGACAGAAGCAAGGCAGGGATCTTCGCCCGGTCCCTCGGAAACGCGTCCCCAGCGCGCATCTCTCGCGATATCCAGCATCGGCGCAAAGTGCCAGGCCACGCCGCAGGCTCTGGATTCCCGCGCCGCCATGGAAGCGGTCTCCTCCATCAGCTCCGGATCAAAACTTCCCGCCTCGGCAATGGCGATCGGATAGACGGAACGGAACCCGTGAATGACGTCAAGTCCAAAAAGCAGCGGGATTCCCAGACGGGTTTCCTCCACCGCGATCCGCTGCAGTTCGTTGCATTTCTCAGGATCCTGTACCATCAGAGACCCGACCAGTCCCTTCCGGATTGCATCCTCGTGGTAATCGGTCTTTGCGGTGCTCATGATTTTCTGGAATTCTTCCTTCGACAGTCTTCCGTCAGTCATCATCTCAATTAACTGTTCGAAGGGCACGTCAAATCCTCCGACAATCGATACTGACTCTTGGTTCATCTGGCCTATTTTTTCTTCCAGCGTCATGCTGGCCAGCAGCTCTTCCACCCGGTCGTGCTGCTCTTCTGTGAGTGTGACAGCCATGCCTATCCTCCTCCTGATTTCTCCTGTCTTTTGAGATCTGTACGATTAGTTTTATTTCTTTGATGATCTGTATTGCTGGTCCTGTTTCCTGCCATATCTGCGTGTTTCACTCAGATATTTGGCACCTTTCCAAGCTTTTCATCGAGCTCGTCAAAACGATCCTTGTCAATTCCACGCTCTGCCAGAAGGTCTCTGAGCTTCATAGAACTCAGAATTCCCATCATATCTTCAAAAGTGAGTTCCGGACTGAACGGGACAATCTCCTTCCGCATTTTCTCTATCGTGTCCGCCAGCACTTTTTTTGCCTCCGGATTGCCGAAAATGCGGCCGATCGTGCAGTCAAGAGAAAGCCACGCCTCGTGATCGTCGCTGATATGGCTCTTACATCTGGGTTTCGTAAGTCCCTGCTCCGTAAATTCCCCAAACACATCCCGCAGCCATCCGATGCTGTCGCCGACCCAGTTCTTCGCCCGATCCGAAATCAGCGTTGAAATCGACTGGATGCTGTGATCCGCAGTAGAAAAACCATGCGGTCCGAAATCATAGATATGACATTCAAAAGATGTCTGGTATTGATTCAGCGCGTTCATCATATCCAGCGTATTCTGAATCGGGACGACATTGTCTGTACGGGTTGCAAAGAGGAAGCAAGGGCAGGTCTTCTCATCCACGGCCTCTACGATCGAGGGACCATCCGGCATGATCTCGTGCGTAGTATCCCCGCGAAGAACCGCATATCCGAGAATCGCGGCATTCGGCCTGTTTTTTGCCATCGTCGCAGCCGCTCCCGCAAGATGTCCGCCTGCAGAAAAACCGATGACCGCTATCTTATCCGGAAGAACATGCCACTCCTCCGCTCTTTCCCGAATAAGTCCCATTGCCTGATCATAGTCATTCAGCGGATTCGGCCATACCGCGTTCTCTTTCACAGAGTACCGCAGGATAAAAGCATCAAATCCGGCTTCCAGATATGGAAAGGCGACCGGCTCCGCTTCACGGTCTGAGCAGAACTGATAGCCTCCGCCCGGCAGAATCAAAACTGCCGGCCGGTTCAGAACCGAACGGTATTCTCCGCCCACATCCTGCACCATTGCTGTCAGAGTTACATTTCTTTCTTCATTCAGTACAATCGTTTCTGTATGCATTGTTTTTCCTCCTTGCAGTATATACAGCACCAGCTCCCCAGACCACAGTTCTTCCGATTACTGTGACTTGGGGAGCTGGAAAATAATTAGACCCAAATGCCGCTATATGACCGGGTGATAATCCTTACATCTCATCCTGCATTGCGCGGAATTTTGCTACATATTCATCAAACTTCGGATAACGGTCGCGGCGGTTCAGTTCTACCTGATGCTCCATTACGCCTGTAAATTTCAGGCGGCTTCTGTCCTGCTGCTCCTTAGAGTAAACAGCCTTGATCTCACCGTCTACCATCTTCAGCTCACCATAAATGCCGCAGATCGGGCAGGAGATCTTATTATGTCCCATCATGGTCACCTCATTGCAATGGCATACCGGACAGGTACCCGGATCGGATTCCCATGTGATTTCACTGGTCTTCATATCCAGGGCATCCACCATCCGGCGTCCCATACGCTCTGACTGCTCCGTCAGCATCCTTGCGCGGTCTGGAACATAAGAGCCATAAGCATCCAGCTGGTCTACCACCTTCATGTTCAGACTCATACCAAACAGGTTCATACTGGGAAGGCCATAGGATACCCAGTTCTGCGTCGTAGCACCACCGACCGAGATATAAGAAACCAGATGTCTCTTCAGGCAGTTTTCCGGAAGCGGTACAAAACCTTCCGTATCCTCGCGAAGGGCGTTTTCGAAAAGCATATAAGCCTTGTCGTGTGCCGGTCCGAAACGATCGATGAAATTCTTGAGCTGACCGGTCTGTGCAAGCACATACACCGGTGCCGCCAGAATGATTCCGTCAGCTGCCAGAACTGCGTCCGACAGTGCTTCAAAATCATCCTTCTGAATACAGCTGATCTGCTCAACGCCGCTCTGGAGCTTTCTGGAGCAGGCTCCGCATCCGATACAATGCGTAATCTTCAGCTTCATGCAGTCGATAATTTCAAATTCGACATCCTTGCCTTCCGCTTCCTTTTTTGCTGCCTCCATGGCCGCATCCAGAAATTTTCTGCAGTTTCCATGTGCACGTCCAAAGTTAAGCCCAAGTATTTTTTTCATCTTTGCCTCCTGTATGATATCTTTTGTTTCTTTACTTTCTGCCGTACGCTTTTCCGTATTCCCGAATAGGACGGCGTCCGTCTCAAAAACAAATCAACATTTTCATACAAGAGGATATCATGCGGCAGCTGGCTTATCATCTTCTCAAATCACCTGATTGAAGGGATTATTTTGACCTGTTCATTCTCTGCATACCTGACAAAAGGTCATTATCATATAAGAGGATATGACTTACCGCGCCGGTGCATGTTACTCCCCCACATGCATATATTTTATCTTCAGTTCCTTCAGCCCTGTTACCTTCTTCTGGGTAACAGCGCCGTTTGCGATTTCATTTCTGTGCTCCAGCTTCCCCGCGTATGTCATGCGGGATCTTGCCTGTTCCGCAGTCGGCCACTCGTAGCGAATTTTTCCGTCTTTTACGAGAACTTTTCCGTTGGTACCGCAGATTGCACACTCCACAAGGTCAGAGCCCTGATGTACGCGCACCATGCTCTGATGGCAGACCGGACATACATAATCGCCGGATCCTCTCCATTTTGTCCGTTCTTCATCATTTGATGCAGCGAGCGCTTCGATCACATGCTGCGCCATCTCATCCATCCGCTCCATCTGTTCCGGAACACCCAGCACATGTTCAACATTCATGGCGCCGTAATACACATGTGTGTCAATCACATCTACGCCGGTGGACATCATTGCTTCATACATCACCGGAATCGTCATGATGGTCCAGTTCTCGGTTCTCGCGCCCCCGACCGCAAGCAGACAGCCGACGCGCGGTTTGAACACTCTCTCATCAGGAAGCAGAGGGTTTCCGCTCGCGATACGCTCTTTTTTCGCCTCCGTCAGGAAGGCAAGATCATGGCTCGGTCCCATGCGGTCGCAGAAGGTTTTGAAGGTACCGGAGGGAGATGTCTCGTAAACCGGAGATCCGATCAGCACCGCATCCGCGGAGTAGAACGCATCCTCTACAATGTGGAAATCATCTTTGTGAATGCAGGTGCCGTTGGATCTGCCGCTCATGATCCCTCCGACACACGCACAGCATCCCGTGCACGGCTCAATGTTCAGATCGTCCGGCCGGATAAACTGAATCTCATGTCCCGCCTCCTGACATTTAATCAATACTTCCTTCAGCATTACATCGGTGTTGGACATTTTTCGTCCGAAGGAAATCGCTACTACTTTGCTCATTTAAATCCTCCCCGTTTTATACCGGATATTTTCAAAAAGCTGCGGTGACAAAGTCCAATCGTCGCCGCAGCTCCTTTTTCATTATACTATTAATATTGATACGATCAACTTATCTCTGTTTCAACTGTTTTTATATCTTTTGCGTTACGTTTTTCAGCGTATCAAACGCGAATTCTCTGACAGCAGTGACTTACAGATGTTCATTATCTGCCTCAATAGCCGCATCTGTCTCAGCCTCTGCTTTGGCATTTTTCTCCGCCTTTGCTCCTCTGCGGGCTTCAAGTTCTGCATAAATCTGATCCATTTTCTTCGGAGACAGATCATAGAAGAAAATAACAATTGCCGAGACAAGAATAACTGCTGCCGGGAACAGATTGACAATCGCATTGATTCCCAACTTGACGGAAGCCGTCTGCTCTACATTCGGAACATATCCGATGGCATTCAGAAGCTGTACGGTTACTACACCACTGACAGCGGTAGCCAGTTTTACGGCAAATCCGACAAAGGAGAATGTCAGGCCGACCTCACGCACCCCATATTTCCAGTCGCCGTACTCGATGGAATCTGCCATCATGCCGGGTGCAATTGCTCCGTTGCACATGCACAGTCCGATAATTGCGGAGAATACAAACAGCAGACGAATATCTGTTCCAAAGAAGAAGATTCCAACCAGAGCGGCTATCTGAATAAACGTCGTGATCAACATATAGCCCTTCTTTGTGAAAGTCTTTGTACCCCATGGAAGGGATGCATTGCCGATCAGCTGGCAGACCGTCATGGTTGTAAAGATTGGTGCGATCATCATCGGATTGCCTACCACGTACAGGATATAAAAGGTCAGCATGGACATCCGGGCCATTGCTCCGATCGCTCCGGAGAACGTAGACAGAATGGTAATCACAATATTCTTGTTCTTGAATACCGCCGGGAGTGCTTCCTTGAGCGGCGTATGTTTTGCTTCGGTCATAGCGACTTCGTCCGGTCTCTCCTTGCATCCGGCAAAGCAGGTCCAGAAACAGGGCAGCAGGGCGATGGACGCGATCAGGGCGGTCATGAAATAGCCATGCGCGTTCGGTGTCTCTGATTTTCCGAAGAACAGGATGAGCGGCATGGATACCGCAGAAAGTACAATACCGATAGCGCCGGATCCGACCGCGCGGCAGGAAGCATAGTTCATGCGGACCTGAGAATCTTTCGCGATCAGATTTACCAGACCCTGATAAGGAATGCAGACTGCTGTGTAAGACATCCCCGCACCAATATACGTCAGGAGAGCAAGTACAACCTTCATGGTACCCGACACATTAAAGGTCGAAAAGGTCAGCAGATTGAAAATAGACAGGGCAATCGGTGCAAAGAGCAAATACGGTCTGAATTTACCCCAGCGTGATTTCGTCTTGTCGGCAATGACTCCCATCATCGGGTCGTTGACAGCGTCCCAGACACGTGCAATGATAAAGATCATCGAGATTGCGGCAGCGGACAGTCCCAGGATGTCTGTGTAAAAGACCGTCAGATAGGTACTGATCATGTACCAGGACATCTGACAGCCAACCTCACCCATGCCATAAAACGCACCGGTCCGCCAGTTCGTTTTTTCCTTTGCCGCAGGCGCGGCAGATATTGAATTACTCATGTATTCCTCCTCGCCCTGTATCCTTCAGGGCCCTCATAAATTGTAATTGAAGTATAGAGCAGAACCCCCTCCCCAGGCCGTCCGAAAACCTTGATTTTCTGTGGCCTGACAACCAATTCTGGCAT
>JBJEMO010000247.1:0-4185 GCA_051879715.1 Bilifractor sp. | reverse complement strand
GAAATTTTTTTGCCATTTCCAGCTTTTTCAGCTAATCTTCCACGCCTCTGAACACAAAAATGCTGCCTTTGTGTCCGTATACGATTGCAGGAATAGTCCTGCCATAGTTACGAGGAGGACAGAGGCAGTATGGATAATGAAAAGAATAATGTTGTTGAGCTTGGATGCGGACACCTCCCGATTGATATGACACCGCCAGAGAGAACACTCGATGACTACCGCAATGATTATTGTTACCGTCTTGCGGTCAAACTTCTTGATGAACTCAGAGACAATGGGGATATTACCGACAAGGAATATGCCAAATGTGAGCATCACCTTCGTGCAAAATATATCCCGATTTATGCCGCTTTATTGCCGGATCTTCGTTGATATCACCGCCTATCAGAGCCAATATGTCACGTACAGAAAGGAGGCCGAGACAGTGGCAACGATAATTACGATCGATCCTTCGAAGAAGGACAATAAGAAAAAACTGAAGGTGGCTGCTTACTGCAGAGTTTCAACAGGCTCCGCTGAACAGGAAGAAAGCTTGACGACACAGAGGGAACACTATGAGGACTATATCAAAAGCAACCCCGCGTGGGAGTTCGCCGGACTTTATTACGACGAAGCAGTCAGCGGCACCTCTACTGAGAGAAGAGAGGCGCTGACAAAGATGCTTGAAGATGCACGGCAGGGCAAGATCGATTTTATTCTGACAAAAAGCATCTCAAGATTCAGTCGGAACAAGATCGACTGTCTGAATATGACACGGGAGCTTTCAGCCTGCGGTGTAGGAATCTACTTTGAAAAGGAGAACATCAACACACAGACGATGGGCAGCGAGTTCCTGCTGGCAGTCATGAGCAGCCTTGCAGAGAGCGAGTCGAGGAGCATTTCCACAAACGAAAAATGGGGAATCAGAGTCCGAATGAAGAGTGGCACCTATAAACAGGGGACCCCTCCTTACGGGTACGACATCGATGACGGGAAGTTGGTCGTCAATAAGGAGCAGGCAGAGATAGTAAGGAAGGTCTTTTGCATGGCTCTTGACGGAATGGGATCCTATAAAATTGCCAAGAAGCTCAATGAACTCGGAATCAAGACCCCTAGAAATGGGAAAATGTGGAACGCATCTAACATACGAGGCATGCTTCATAATGAGCGGTATATCGGAGACACGCTCTACATGAAGACCTTCACGGATGAAGAATACAATCATCATTACAATCACGGTGAGGTAGAACAATACTATCTGAAGAATACGCATGAGCCGATCATCACCCGGGAGAATTTTGAAAAAGTACAGCACCTGATTGGGCAAAGGAAGAAGGAGAGAAAAATTCAGGATAGAACCGGCTTCTATCAATCTAATCATCTTTTTACTGGAAAAATGATATGCCTGCATTGTGGAGCTCACCTGAAGCATGTTGTGCGCAGCGGCAGAAAGAGTGGACTTTATGATGCATGGGCTTGTCCTACTCACATTCGAGATAAAGATAAGTGCCCGCTCAAGGTGCTAGAAGACAGTAAGATCCGAGCAGCGTTTACGACGATGATGAATAAGCTCATCTTTGCACGACGTCAGGTGCTGGAGCCCTACATTAAAAATCTTGAAAACCTCGATACAGAGAACGCGGATAAAGAAATCGCTGAGATCGATGCTGCGTATTCGGCTCTCCTTAAGCAGCAGGCCGCCATTATGCAGCTTGCAGCTGATGGAGTTCTCGACACTTCAACCTGCCAGAAAGAGCTCGCCGACTTGAATGATAAAAAGAATGACCTCGGATCGAAAAAGACTTCGCTGACGCTGGCCGTTTCCAATAATTACAAATACATTACCGAGGCGGGAAGACTTCTCAAATACTTGAGAGAGCACAACATCACAAAAGAGATGGACGAGAATGCATTCCTGGAGTTTGTTGACGAGATCGCTGTGTACTCGAGAAATATGATCGGGTTCCGGCTAAGCTGCGGACTCGAGCTGAAGGAGGAATTGCAATGAGATCAGTACTTTATGGTTATCGGATTGAAAATGGGGAGGCAGTTATTGAGCCCCGAGAGGCAGAGCGGGTGAGGGCTGCTTTTGATTCATTCAGAAAGCATGGTAATTTAACGCAGGCGCTCAGAGATTCCGGGATTCAGAAGGACCATCCTTTCATGTCTCTTATGCTCGCGAATCCAAAATACAAAGGTGATGAGTTCTATCCGGAAATCATTGATGACAATACGTTCGAAGAGGTTCAGACAAAGCGACAGAAGAAAAAGAGGCCTGCCAGCAAGAACACAGATATAAAGCCTGGAACAAGGTTCCGCTTTTTGGATTACAAGGACGAAGAACTTCCAACGGATCCAGTTGCGAGGGCGACCTATGTATATGAAAGAATTGAGGTGAAAGAATAATGGCAAGCACTCCAGAGGTTATTATCATCCCTGCCAGAAAGAAGATCGGGAATCGGGTGGTAAGGAACAATGAGAAAAAAATCCACGTAGCGGCATATTGCAGGGTTTCCACAGAATCCGACGAACAGGAGGAAAGCTACGATGCCCAACTTAAACATTTTGAGGAGGAACTGCAGAAGAATCCGGCATGGGTGTCAGCTGGGATTTATGCAGACGACGGTATTAGTGCCACCAACACCAAGAAGCGTGAACAATTTAATCAGATGATTGATGACGCGCTGGCCGGTAAGATCGATATGATTCGCACGAAGTCGATCAGCCGATTCGCCAGAAACACGGTTGATTGCCTGCAGACAGTACGAAAGCTCAGGGCAAAGAACATTGGTATTTATTTTGAGAAGGAAGG
Organism: Bilifractor sp.; assembly: GCA_051879715.1. Taxonomy (GTDB): domain Bacteria; phylum Bacillota; class Clostridia; order Lachnospirales; family Lachnospiraceae; genus Bilifractor. The sequence goes on along the minus strand of JBJEMO010000247.1, from coordinate 1,394 downwards.
CATCAACACGCTCGACGCGAATGGTGAGGTCCTTTTGACCATCCTTTCATCGCTGGCACAGCAGGAAAGTGAATCCTTATCACAGAATGTTAAACTGGGCTATCAGTACAGATTCCAAAAGGGAAAAGTAAATGTAAACTACAACCGCTTCCTTGGATACACCAAGGGAGAGGATGGAAAGCTGGAAATTGTACCAGAAGAGGCAGAGATCGTAAAACGCATCTATCGGGAGTATCTTGAAGGAGGAAGCACGATCAGCATTGCAAAGGGCCTTGGCCGGGATGGTATCAGAAATGGTGCAGGAAATACAAAATGGCAGGGGACGAATATCCAACAGATCCTCTCAAATGAAAAGTATATAGGTGATGCGCTGCTTCAGAAAACCGTCACAATTGATACGCTCCAAAAGAAAAGAGTAAAGAACGTTGACCATATGCCACAGTACTATGTGCGAGACGACCATCCTGCAATAATACCGAGAGAGCTGTTCTATGAGGTTCAGGCGGAAATGACACGGCGTGCTGAACTTCGACGAGAGGGAAGACTCAATCAGAAATATTGCAGCCATATCGCCATGAGCGGCAAGGTGATCTGCGGTGAATGTGGTGCGCCATTTCAGCGAACACACTGGATCCTGAAAGGGGAGAAAGTGATTGTTTGGAGGTGCAGATCACGCCTGCAGAAGGGCAAAAAAAGCGGCTGTCATTCCAGAACGATAAGAGAAGCCGATCTTCAGAAAGCTGTCGTCAAAGCGGTACAGGATCTGATCCTTGATGAGGACAGAATATACAACGACATATGCTCGGATGTGCAGGAGCTGACCACTGGAGTTTCGGAGATAGAACTTGACGATATCAATACAAAATTGGCCGAGCTTCAGCAGCAGGTCCTTTCTTGGGTCAAGACTGGAAAAGATACATCCGAGCTTGCTGAGGAGATCCAGCAGCTCAGAGACAGAAAAAATAAGATTGAGACCGAAAAGTCGGAACGGAAGCGTGACGAAGATCGGGTTGCTGCTTTGCGAGAATCCGTCGAAAAGGCAAAGGATAAAGTGCTCACCTATGATGAGCAGCTGGTAAGGAACTTTATCGAGGAGATCAGAGTCTTTCCAGACAAGCTCACCATCACGGTGAAGGGCGGAGCAAAGGAGGACATCATAATTTAAGGATGAAAATATTTCATGCCGTCTCGGGATTCCGGGGCGACTTTTCTGTTGGCAAGATAATGCTACCATATTAAACTAACATTGGGTCTAAATGAGCCTATAGAAAATATCAGATGGTTATATTTGATAAACTTCCACACAAAGAGGTGGGTCGGTAGTGAAAATCGGGATTTAAAAGGCGGTTGATGCATATGAACAAGATTACATTTAAACAACAAGTTTTCATTGG
>JBJEMO010000246.1:0-4244 GCA_051879715.1 Bilifractor sp. | reverse complement strand
TTTATGGTGTCGGTGCGAAGACGGCAGAGGACATCGAGTGGAAAATGAGATACTTCGGGTTTCTTTGAAAGATAATCGAGAAAAGAGAATTCAATGGAAATACCTGATTTCAGATTTGGCAGTATAGCCGCCATGTACTACAGCTTGAAAAATGAGAAGATACCGAATAAGTAAACCATTTGTTAGGCGGGATTGGAAAAGCCCGATGATTGTAAATGACGATCATGTTGATGGTGGCAGATCCGGTAAATATTTTCCGGATCCTGCCACCTTTTTCTGCAAAATCAGAGAGACAGGTTTTCGTGACTGCCCAGAAACTTATAAAGAGGGAGGACTTCGATTTCGGTGTCCTCAATATGAAGTCTGCTTTCTTCTTCAAGCGTAACGATCTGCAGCGTTTCAACATCAGCAAATGTATGTGCAAGCTTTACCAGACTGCCGGTTTCTCTCTTTTGCGTTTCAGGATTTTCGAGATTATAGCAGACCTGGATGGCTGTTTTAATATCCGGGACATAGAAGTCAATATCGATTCCGGTTTTTGCTGATCGGAAATAAAATAATCTGTCCCCGAATTTCTGGTATAGATGAATACCGACCATATTTTCCAGCAGGCTGGTGTCCTTATTGATCAGAAACAAATTCAAAAGCCCGTTATCAGAGAAATAATATTTGGGTGTACTCTCTTTTTCCGCGAATTTTGATACATAGTTCTGAATGTGGAAAATGAGATAAGCATTCTCTGCAAATCGGGTATAATCTGAAGCGGCTGATTTACTCAGCTTGCATCCGGCCGCAGTAACTGCACCGCTCAATTTTCCATAAGAGATATCACTGGTGATAGTCTCAGCAATTTTTTTTATTAACAGACGAAGCGATTCGGGGTTTCGAATACCATTTCTGGCAACAATATCACCATATAATATTTTCTGATAGATATTTTCGACATAATCCCTCTTTACTGGGAATTTCAGCGATTCAGGAAATCCGCCATCGTGCAGGTAGTTTTCAGCTGCGGCTCTGATTCTTCCATTCAATCTGGTTGTCAGATAAGCAGGTTCATCATGCTGCACGCCTGTCGCATCCATGTATTCGTTGAAATTATATGGATATACCTGCATCGTCATGTAGCGTCCGCCAAGCCGGGATTCCATTTCGTGGCTCAGCATGACTGCGTTGCTGCCGGTTATGTAGACATGCTCATTTGAATCTGCCATCCTGCGTGCGAATCGTTCCCAGCCGGTAACATTCTGTACCTCATCAAGAAAATAGTATGGTTTCCGCGGGGTCATTTCGCTTGCAGTCGCAACGATATCATTAAAATCGGCAAGAGTAAATTCTGCCAGTCGCTCATCCTCAAAATTAATATAAATGATCTGATCCCAATTAATGCCATTATTGACCATTTCCTGGATCAGCTTGAAAAGAAGCGTGGACTTGCCTGCACGGCGCAGTCCGATCAGGATATAGTTTACATTTTCCACGAAATGATAATCTCGCGGTACAATTTCTAATGAGCGGATCGTTTCGTGCGCATCATAAATAACTGCCTTCAGAATCTGGTGGTTCATATGCCGGGCACCTCGCTTGATTCGAATAAATCGTTTGTTACGAAAATCATTATAACATAAAATTGACTGTTATAAAATACAAAATGACGGATATATGAATTTTATAACAGCCAACCACCTCCTTCAGGCCTCCAGACCCTTCTTCCAGCCTCCGCTCCGGTACCGCAGGTAAGCCATAAGAGCCGCAACGATGACGGTCGGAATATGGCTGAACCAGATGCTGTTTTCTCCCAGATGGAAGACGTGGAGAAAGAGCATCAGGAAGAGAATCGAGCCGGCGACCTCCGCGAGGCCGTTCCACATCGTGAAGACCGCATCGCCCGCGCCGTTCAGTGTCGCCTTGTAGAGGAAGACGAGCGAGCTGATGAAAATGCAAAGCCCGTACACAATGAGGCCCGGCACCGCTGTCTGAATCACATCTGTGTCTTTTACGAAGATGCCAGCCAGATTTCTTCCAAACAGGAGAATCACCATAAGACAGACAAATGAATACAGCATTTCCACGAGGAAGCATTTGCGGACGCCTTCTGCGATGCGGTCGAAGCGCCCCGCGCTGACCGGCAAAGTTGGCAATTGCGACGCCGAGACTGCTGAGCGGCAGCAGAAAAAGCTCATTTACGCGCCCGGCCACCGTGTAGGCGCTCATCATTTCGCTGCCAAATGAGTTGACCGCCCGCTGGATGATGACTCCCGTGATCGAGCCCATTGCGTTTTGGATCGCGAGTGGAATTCCGAGCAGGCAGATCATTTTAATGATGCGGCGGTTGTCGGGACGATGGATTTTGGGGCTGGTGGTGTCAGGTTCCGATAAACAAATCGTAAATCCTCGATGGATTTTGTTTATAGAATTTTTATGGGAACCTGGCACCTTGGGCATCTTGGACGAAGACACATCGGGATCCGCACCGCCTGCCCGCAGTGGCATCAGGCTCTCGTGTCTTCGAAGTCCGCGTACGTAGAGCCAGGCGACGGACAGGATCTGCGACGCGACTGTCGCAGCAGCTGCGCCTGCGACACCGGTGTGGAAGACCGCCACAAGAAGCAGATCGAGCACCACGTTGGTGACAGAGGACGCCATCACTGCATAAAGCGGTGTCGCGGAGTCTCCGACTGCGCGGAGGAGCTGAGAGAAGGTGTTATAAAATGCAGTTACCAGCATTCCGCCGCAGACGATTCGCATGTACACCTGCGCATAGCGCATATTCATGGCCGGTGTGCCCATGGCGTGAAGAACGGGCTTCGTGAGGCAGATGCCGATAAGGCTCATGGCGGCGCCGACGATTACTGTGACAAAGATGGAGTTCCGGACAACGGCTCTCAGTGTCTCTGCTCTGCCTGCGCCGAAGCACTGTGACGCGTAAATATTGACGCCGCCGCTCAGCCCGACGCAGAGCGCGAGCAGGAGATTGCACACGCCTGACACCATGCCGACCGAGCCGAGTGCTGTCGCACCGACGAAGCGGCCGACGACCGCGGAGTCGGCGACCGTATAGAGCTGCTGGCAGATTGTCCCGAGAAGCAGCGGTCCCATAAAGCGAAAAATGACGGGCAGAGGCCTGCCTTCCGTCATGTTGAGGTTGTTCATTTTCGTGCCTCCTGCAAGCCAAAAATCTTAAGTGCGGCAAAATGAACACACCGCTGAAGTTTCAGCTTATCCTATCACCTGCCCGCAAACTGCATGTGTCTCAACTTGGAAATTGGTTTCTGTATTGAGTGGGTTTTAGATCGGCCGAGCGGGGATTTTCACCATCATGCGCATTTGGCCAATAGATAAAAGAGCGTGAACGGGTCTGGAGGCTGTTTTATACCACACGGCAGGCAGGGAGAGTTTATCTTGTCTGTCAGTGGATTTTTCCAAAAGAACTCAGTGATATTGTGCATTATCAATATACCTATGAGTCACGAGTTTGCAAAAGCTCATGACATTAAAAGTATCCAGATCCCGTTCCCGGAACGTCTGGCCGACAGGAAAATCAAGGAAGTCCGCGTCCTTCCGAATTACGATGGCACTTATTTCAAGATCCAGTATTGCTATGAAGCAGCCACCAAAGAGCCGGTATCCAACAATGGCATCATGGGAATCGACATCGGCGTAGACAATTTGGCTTCCTGTATAACCGATAACGGGACCTCGTTCCTTATGGACGGGCGTAAACTCAAATCAATCAACCGCTACTGGAACAAGCAGAAAGCTTACTATCAGTCGATTTCCGACCATCAGAACCAGAAGTGGACGCATCGTTTGGATGCACTTACCAGAAAGCGGAATAACCGTACAAAGGACATTATGCGTAAGTCCGCCAGGTATATTGTTAATCACTGCATCGATAACGGCATTGGTACGATCGTCGTCGGCTATAGTCCGGACTTCAAGCGTGGTTCAGACCTTGGCAGGCGTAACAATCAGAACTTTGTGCAGATCAGTTTTGGCGATTTTCGCCAGATACTGGCATCACTCTGCGAACAGGAGGGCATCCTCTACGTGGAGCAGGAAGAATCCTATACGTCAAAATCCAGTTTTCTGGACAATGATCCGATTCCGAAGTTTGATGTAGAACATCCGTACATTGAAAAGTTCAGTGGAAAGCGGGTCCGCCGTGGTCTGTACCGTTCCGCAGATGGGACCTGCGTCAATGCAGACATCAACGGTGCAGCAAATATCATCCGTAAAAGTAG
>JBJEMO010000245.1:2058-4336 GCA_051879715.1 Bilifractor sp. | reverse complement strand
GTATTCTGATCAATGTCCGCTATCGGGCAGAGAGGAGGGCGAAATGGGGATTAGCAGTGATGTCATCCGGGGCTGTAATGACATTATTATCCTGGACCTGCTGCTGGAGGCGCCGTCCTACGGGTACGAGATCTCACAGAATATCCGCAAAAAGACAGATGGCGCCTATGTCATTAAGGAGACGACGCTGTACTCTGCCGTGACCCGCCTGGAGAAGGAGGGGTATCTACTGTCCTATCCGGGTGTCTCGGAGAACGGGAAGCGGAGGACGTATTACAGGGTCACGGATTCCGGAAAAGAGTATTATGCAGAAAGATGCAGGGAATGGAAGCTGACCCGAACAGTGGTTGATTTATTTGTCAGGGAGAGGGAAAAATGAATACAATACGGAACTATTTGGAATCGATGTTTGCAAGGCTCCCGAATACGCAGGAAGTGATCAGGGCCAAGTGCGAGCTCGGGCAGATGATGGAGGATAAATATTCGGAGCTTGTGCAGGACGGTAAATCAGAAAATGAAGCCATCGCGCAGGTCATTGCGGAATTCGGCAACCTTGACGAGCTCGGAGATACGCTGGGAATCAGCCATTTGCTTCATCAGGACAATGCGGGTAATGACGGAGACCGGGAGGTCTCGATGGAAGAGGTCCAGTCCTGCCTTGACGACTGCGCACATGATTCGCTTCTGCATGGACTCGGGTCGATGTTTGCGATCATTTCTCCGTGCGGTATCATCCTCACACAGGCATTTGGTTGGACATCCGGGCCGGGCATAGCGACGGGCCTTCTCTTTCTCTTTGCCATGATCGCGGCCTGCATCGGACTCCACGTATATGCCAGTCTGCAGATGAAAAAATGGGCTTTTTTTAAGCCGGAATCCTGCAGCATCGATTACGGGACGGTCAGCATGGTCGATGAGCAGCACAGAAATATGCACGATGCCTTGATACTGCAGCGGACCCTGGCAATCATATTATACTGCACCTGCTATATTCCGCTGTCGCTCCTTGCCGTGGCCTCCGGAAAAGGATACGAGCTTGCAATCGGAGTTGTCATTTTGCTTCTTATGGTCGGTGCGGCAACCTGCCTCCTCACGGTCAGCACATCCAGAGAAAACGGATATCGGCGCCTGCTTTCGCTGAACAACAAGCAGCGGATGGAAGGGCGGTACAGCGGGAGCCGGGAGACCTCTTCCCCTGTAAAATACACGAATCAGACGATTGCCGCTGTCATGAGCGTATTCTGGCCGACGGTTGTCTGCATTTACCTGATCTTGAGCTTTCTCACATTTTCCTGGGGCATTTCCTGGCTCATCTTCCCGGTGGCTGTCGTCATTGAATGCCTTATAAAAGCATTGTTCGGAGAAAAGGAAGGAAATGAGAAATGAAAAAACGTCTGCTTTATTTCATCCTGCTTTTTGCCATTACCATTGCGGCCGTCATTTACGGGATTTCGAAGCGAGGGCGTCTCACGCTTTCTACGGACGACGGCTTTTCCTTCAGCTTTATCGGGAAGGGTGACACAGAGGTTTCCGAGAGCACGGATTCATTTTCAAATCTTCAGATTCAGCTGTCACAGGATGATATCGAGATCGAGGCCGGGAAGAATTTCGGGTGGACATATAAAGGGCCGAAGACATCCGTACCCACTGTACATGTCGACAATGATACATTTGTCATCGAAGCTTCCTCAGGCGAGAAGAAGGCATCTTCCGGGGGAACGCTGACAGTTACCATTCCCTCAGATCACTGGGAACTGGGGCAGATCTCCTTATCTACGAAAAATGGCGATATTGCCATTGATCCGGACAAGAGGGCGTCTGCCGAATCCCTTGACATATCATCCGACAATGGCGACATTACGCTGTCAGACTGCACCGGAAAATCCATCGGAATAACCACCGGCAATGGGGATATCGATTTGGAGGACGCAAGCTCTGATGCCTTCGATCTGCAGAGCGGCAACGGAGATATTACTCTTAATCTTGCGGATTCCGTGGATCACTACACGATCACTCCGTCCACAGCGAGAGGCGATATCACGGTCGGCGAAGACACCCTGAGCGGCAATAAGAAAATCTCCGTCGGCGACGGGAAGAAAACAATCAAGGCCGTTACAGGGATGGGTGATATCAATATCGACGACTGACACCCCTGGCACCTCTCTTTTCAGGATGATGCGGGAAGCCTTCATCAATGGGGATGGTGTGCGGAGGCTCTGATGGGCGGAATATAGGGGATATCTTTGCCGTGCAGGACAGGACTTGTCAAAAGATAGAT
>JBJEMO010000245.1:0-1958 GCA_051879715.1 Bilifractor sp. | reverse complement strand
GCGGAATATAGGGGATATCTTTGCCGTGCAGGACAGGACTTGTCAAAAGATAGATAAACTTATATAATGATATTGAACTTAGATAAACTTAGATAAACAGAGAGGCGGACTGGTATGAGTACGCGACAGAAAAATCCATTCATGATCTCGTTCAGCAGAAAACCGGTAGAATATATTGAACGGCCGGAGCAGACGGAGAGGATTCTGACAACCTTTCATGAGAGTCCGGTGACAGATCAGTTGTTTCTGATCATGGGGGTGCGCGGGTCTGGAAAGACAGTCCTGATGTCGTCGATTGCCAATATGCTGGCCGAAGAAAAGGACTGGCTTGTTGTAAGATGCACCCCGACAGGAGATATTGTACATACGATTGCCTCAGAGCTCTATAACAGCAGCAAGCTTCATCAAATGTCTGTGGAGGCTCAATTCACCATCCCCTTTATTGGGCATGTCGGCATCAGCTCCTCCGTGCCTGAAGAGACAGATCTTTCCAGAATCGACAGGGTTCTTGCTGTTCTTCAGCAACACGGCAAGAAACTTCTGGTCACAATTGATGAAGTAACGAATACTCCGCAAATGAAGGAATTTGCCAGCGTTTTCCAGATTCTGATCGGTAAAGAAAGGCCGATCTATTTTCTTGGAACGGGACTGTATGAGAATATCATGACACTGCAGAATGAGCAGAATATGACTTTTCTATACAGGGCTCCGAAAATTATCCTGGGCCCGCTTGATATGGCCGCGATTGCACAGTCGTATAAGAAAATTCTGAAGATTAGTGCGCAGGAGAGCCTTGAACTGGCTGCGCTTACGAAGGGTTATTCATTTGCCTTTCAGGTGTTGGGCTATATTTACTGGGATGCGATGCCGGTGAGCTCGGTCAGTGATATTCTGCCGGAGTATGACGCGAAGCTTGCGGGTTCAGCCTATTCCAGGATGTGGATGGAGATGTCGGACATGGACCGAAAGGTTTGTCGTGCCATCGCAGCAAGTGAGAGCGGCAGAACGAAGGATGTCCGTTCTCTTCTTAAGATGGATTCGAGTCTTTTTAATGTCTATCGTGTTCGTTTGAAGAACCGCGGGATCGTTAATGCGGAAGCGTATGGCAGAGTTGCGTTTGCGCTTCCGCGCTTTGCGGAGTTTGTGCAGAATCTTTCAGGCTTGTATGAAATCTGAGTAAATCCGCAATCCGCTGCAAGGTCAAAGGTATCACCCTTACGGAGCTGATTTTCATAGTTAGTGCGCGCCATCTCCTCCGCCAGAAAGATGGCGCGGTCCAGATGGTGAAAGCAGTTACCATTATAGTCGTGCTTGTCCTCCAGAGGCAGTCTTTCTCGGATAAAACGGGGATCTCGGCACTTGCTTCTATCTCTTCCGCATTTCCAGCTCTTCCAGATAGGCATCATGTTCTGCCTTCGACATGCAGACCGGTCCGATCGGTGTGCTGTAGATCTGTCGGTCGCCAAGGGCCGCGGGCGCTTCATTTTGCAGAATTTGAAGAGTCCTTGTATCCCGCCTTCCGGCGTAAAATTTATCAAGAACCCTGGAAAACACAGGTATTTCCGGATCCGCCTTTTCGAATAAGGTCATGCAGGACCGAAGCTTCATGTCATCCGGCCGGCCAAAGACCTCGAACGGATCGTCTGTTTTCAGCTCAAGCAGCGCGCTGCTGATCTCCACCAGGTGACTGCCGAGAACAGGATCCTTCAGGTAATCCCGCGCTTCCTGCAGACTCTGGACCGCATAATATTGGGAAATGCTGCTGCGCCCCAGGTCGTGAATCTGCGGGAAGATGTACCACATCCAGTGGGAGCGCTTCTGTCCCGCCCGGACCTCTGCCAGCGCCGTCTGATAATCCTGCGCCTGTGCCTTTCGAAAACGTTCCAATGTCAGTTCGTTATTCATTGCTAATACCTCCAGAGAGGGGTACCAAGAAGTGTTGGACCAAGAAGTGTCAG
>JBJEMO010000244.1:0-4413 GCA_051879715.1 Bilifractor sp. | reverse complement strand
GCGATTGATTTACAATTTGCCGGCAAGCTCCGTCATCTGCGCGGACAGTTCAAGATGGCTCGCGCGGACGGAATCCCTGTCAAGTTCCCGCCCCAGAAGCATATAGTCGGTACTGAGATGGAAGTAAAGGGTATAATGACATCCAACATAGGTAAACCCGTTTTTTGTGAGAGGATTTTTTATGTCAGACTTTGTTACTCGATATGCTTTTGAGCAACGGAATCTCGACCGTGAGAAAATCGATGCTATAAAGAAAGATTTTCCTTCCTTATTTGGATTATTTCTTGATCATATGCTTGGCATGAATCGCTCTACAAAAACGGTTTTGTCTTATGCTTATGATCTGAAAATCTTCCTGGTATATCTTGCTCAGGTCTTTGGGGTTACTCAAGATCAAGTAACAATGGAATTTCTTTCTAGTCTTAAGCCCATAGATATTGATAATTTTTAGTATTTGCACAAAAGACCCAGCTGCGGGATACCGCACCCGCTTAACCGTACGATCTGTTGAGCGTATTGTAAAAAAATATGCGGTGCCGGTCGGAGGCGAACGTATGCATGCACATTCCATGCGATCCACATATGCTACGAATCTGTACAGGAACACTCAGGACATCAATCTGGTGGCAGATGCTCTTGGGCATAATGACCTGGAAACGGTAAAGAAGTATACGAAATCCGGAGAAGAAAACAGGGAACGTGCAGCAAAAAAAGTCAATTATGAAACCCAATAACCCCGTATAGAACCCTGCGGTCTATATACGAGGATATAGCAATATTTTCTACAGGTTTCTACATGCATACTACGGAATAGAAAAAGATATATGTTTATTGCCCGAAATTTAACCGCAGATTGGTCACTTCCGGATACACAGACAGGCAGAGACAATATTTCCGGTTTTCTATATTTTTCCATTGGCTGCTGTTGAATGCTGTCGATGGCACATATGAGCTTCCGGTAACGGTTACTTCTTTGCCTGGTTCCAGCGGAAAAAGCGGCCGGTCATCATCAGATATCATAAACGCATTGGCATATGCACCAGTAACCAGATTACAGAAGATCGTTTCTGAAGAAAGCGGCTCAGATCCTGTATTCTTTACGCGTAATGTGATATTGATGATACGGAAATGCGTGTCTGCATTCATCATGTACGCTCCCGTCTTTTTCATCTGTTCGTCGGAATCTGCTTCGGACATCATAGATGCCTTTTCGATGGTCAGCTGCATCTGATCATTACGGAAAGTGTCACCCATGGGGACATTCGTTACTTCAGATCTCTGCCATTCTTTATTGACCATATGATATCGCCATCCAAAGACACAGATCAGAGCAATACAACAGATCAAAATGACAGATATTTTTTTCACTTTTTTATTTTTCATCATCATCCCGCCTTATGACATTACGCATATCGCTACAGTTCAGACATCGCCTTGCCTGGCCACCTTTGCACAGGATGTCCAGGAATACAGATGTTTCATCAACCTGAAGCCAACCGCAGAAGCCGGTGGCCGGCTGACGTGAGCGGCACGCAGTCTGTTTACCTGCCTGTCAGTTTGTTTTGTCCTGATTCCTGTTCAGAATGCGTCTGTCAGTAACCTGTCCGTTTTTCATCATCAGGACGATGTCTGATACACTTTCCAGATCTTCTGCTTCGTGACCGGCAAGGATAATCAGTGCCCCTCTTTCATTTTCTTCATGGATGATCTGATGTACCATATGGCATCCATCTTCGTCAAGCGCATTAAAAGGCTCATCCAGAATCAGGAGGTCCGGTTTCTCCATGATGGCTGCGGCTATTCCCAGACGCTGCTTCATTCCCATCGAATATTTACGGAATTTCTTGTTCGCAGCATCATAAATACCCGTGCGTTTCATGGCATCCTCGATTTCCGGATCACCGATACGTCCGCGTATCAATGCCAGTTCACGCAGATTCTGCCAGCCGGTATCCTGTGGAACAAGACCGGGACGTTCAATCATCGCGCCGAGATTCGGCGGAAAAGAAATATCTCTTCCGATGACTTTGCCGTCCACGGCAACAGAACCATCTGTCAGAAGAATCAATCCGCAGATTGCCTTCATCAGTATGGATTTTCCCGCGCCGTTGCTCCCGATCAAAGAGCAGATCGTTCCCTTCTCCAGCGAGAAAGTAACATCCTTTAGGACCTCATCAGGTCCGATCCGTTTTGTGGCATGACTGACTTCCAGATACATCATTTACTCCTGTCCATTCAGAATTAAGAAGCGACGTGTTGGTGTGTCTTAACTGAATTACACGCTGCCAAAAATATTTACAGTTCCGGGAAACACATCCTGCTTTACAGTTCCAGGAAATCCATTCTGCCTACAGTTCCAGAAAATCCATTCTGTGAATTCGCAGGTAAATCAGAAGGGTGCAGCCGGATATCATGAGTGCTGCAAGAAAATATCCGGGCAGCAGACTTTCGGGCTGCATTCTGACGAACTGCACGTATTGACACAGGAAAAACCATTTATTCCAGAAGACCGAGGCGGCCATTGCTGCGGCAGATACCATAACTCCTGTTACAGATGACAGGCCAAAGGTGACAGCCGCCTGTAAAAAAGCTATGGCCATCAGGGAAACGATGCTCAGAATAAATACCAGGCACAGGAAAACCGGCGACAGAAAATGGTTCGTAACGTCATTCAGGTATAGAAAAGCATCCGTTTCCGCAGGCAGTAAAGTTCCCTTAAAACAGAGAACAACGATCCCAGTGGAAGCCAGAATGCAGCCGTACCATCGGAGAGTCTGTACCGCCAGTGTTCGACAGATTTTTCCTGCCCATTTCTTCCTGCTTTCTGTGCGCAGAATCTGCTGGTATGCAGCGCCGCGCATTTTTTCGGCGGTTTTGCCAATGACAAGAAAGAAGCAGATCAGACTGAAAGACCACAGCACAGGAAGTTTGAACGGTTCCGTCAGTTCCCCCGGTAATGTGCTGATCGCCGGCCGGGTTCCCCGGAAAAATTCCACCCACAGGGACAGCACAGATATACGGCACGGTTTGCCATACATCCGGCTGTATTGAACATACATATTGTTCTGGGAAAATCCGGCAGCTGCCGCTGTAAAAAATGTGCCTGCCAGATATAAAACAGCCTCGAACAGATCAGGGCCTCTGCGCATTCGTGGTGACATGATTACACCTCTCCCTCTCAGATCATGGCATCCCCATGACACACGACTCTGTATAATACGCCATATACCGCGATACAGCCTGCGGACAGAACGGCGAACTGACAGCCGGCGGACAGCCAGAAGGATTCTTCATACATGATATAGAACCATTGCTCTTTCGCCAGATACATCATCGAGCCGACTCCTGCATTTACCGCAACGGGAATCCATACCAATACTGTATATCTGGTAGAACGCAGCAGCGTTTCATACAGTAATTCGTAGAACAGGATCTTACAGACGCCGTCCCATACACAAAGAGAAACAATCGGTAAAATGTATGGATAAGATATCGTATTCCCTGTTATAAAGGCATACATGCTCCAGGGATCGTCCCAGTTATTTACCGGAAGGTGTCTTGTGACCGCGATCAGGCATATCGTTCCGGTCCACGTGAGGGAGCACACCAGAGCCTTCCCAAGGCTGCATTTCAGAATGTGTCCTGCCAGCCATTTTTTTGATGGGTATCGATACAGATATACGTATGTCTGTCTGTTTTTCTCCCACAGAATCAGGATCAGCAGCAAAATGGGAAATACACGGAGATCGGCATAAACAGGTGCTGTTGAAAACATAAAGAAATCGCTTATACAGACCCTCACCCCATTTTCCACATACAGATACCCGATGTCGTATGCCACCTTTACAGAACCATAGATGCAGACACCAAGGATCAGAATCCAAAGAATCATCTGACGTCTAAATGAAATCTTTCTTGCCAGCTTTCGCATGATAAAGAACCCCCGGCACGATCCCGAGCAACAGGATCCATAATAGAACAATGCCGGGGTAAACGATTCCCACCCCCGGTCTCATCCAGTTCAGGGCTGAATAATACATTGTCATATTCGCACTACCCACCAGCGTATGAACGAGCAGCTGCAGCAGGAAACCGGCGCTCCACACGACAAAGCAGTTCTGAACGAATAAGCTGAGTACAAGTCCAAAGCATGCATAAAATCCGCCCATCAGGAAATCGAGCGCCATGTAAATCAGAAGGTAGGCGGCAGGTTTCGAAAAATAAAGGTCGGAAAGCCATATTTGAGGTGTCAGCACATTCGTTCCCATGGCAGCTGCAGGTACAATATCCGGCAGAATCATTAAAGCACTTATATAACTGAACAGGAGCGGAACAGAAATGGCCGTCCCGCCTGACAGAAAACAGGCAAGATATTTGGACCGGAGATATTGTCTGCGTGAAACCCTCTGACAC
>JBJEMO010000243.1:0-4414 GCA_051879715.1 Bilifractor sp. | reverse complement strand
GTGGAGTACAACCTTGCCAAGGTTGGGGTCGCGGGTTCGAATCCCGTCTCGCGCTCTTGGAAAATCCTGTAAGTTTTATACTTACAGGATTTTTTTATGAGATTTTGAACGCGTGTGATCAGAATCTCAGTTGTTACAGTGCCATCCGGACACACCTCTGAAAATTAACTCTTAGTTGGTGTCGCGGGAAAACTGACGGCAAAGGTACTTTGATTTCCACCCGATTTGTATTATGATAGGGGTTAAGAAGTAACAGAAGATGACAGCTTTTCCTAGTGTGAAAGGAGATGTGTACTATGGCAGTTCTGGATGGATGTGAAGGCGCGAAGAAGACCCCTGTATTGCAGGAGGTAAAGTGTCCGGTATGTGGCGAAACCGTCGAGGTATTCACAAAGGAGTGCATTCTCGTTGAGGACTCCAAGTGCGAGAAGTGCGGCCATGTATTCAAGGCCGGAGAACATATCTGATGGTAAATGTGGCAAATGCAGGAACTGAATTAATGTCAGGGCTTGCGCAGGCCCTCGTGATTGGCAGCCTGATCCTGGGAATCCTTCAATGCTTTTTCGGGTTCAGGCTGCTCCGGTTCTGGATATCCTTTTTCGGTTTCGTCATCGGTATGTATCTGGGCACAACCATCTCTGCAAAGCTGATCAGCGATCCGGTGTATGCACGCTGGATTATCGGAGTGGTATGTGGCCTGCTCCTTTCGCTGCTGGGTTATAAGCTGTATCTTGCCGGCGTGTTTATCTTCTGCGGCATACTGGCTGTTTCCCTGGTGCAGAAGATTCCCCTGCCTTCCGGAAAATACTGGACGGTTCTTCTGTATGTGCTGATGGTGGCGGGATTTATCGGAGCAGGACTGCTAGGCGTGAGGTTTGCGCGTCCGGCGGTTATTTTTTTTACGGCAGGGGCAGGTGCTGCAGCAGCAGTGTCCGCGCTGGCTTCGCTGCAGACCAACCTTGCAGGCAACAGCCATCTGCAGCATATCATACTGCTGGTGATGTTTGCTGCAGGTGTTGCAGTACAGTTTCTGACTACCAGAAAATCTTAGAGAAAAATTCCAGAGAGAAATTTCAGAGAGAAATTCCAAAGAGAATTTCCAGAGAGCAATCCTGGAGATATGTATTGCTATATTGCAATGTATTGCTGTATTGCACTTTCTGGGCAGCAAGGCAGGGTGCTTCTCATGCAGCCATCTGGAGAGAGTCTTATGGACGAAAACAGACAAATGAGAAGTACCTTGCCTGACAACCTTCGGAGCAGTAAGATCGGACGGGAATCGATCTGGATTTTTGCTCTTGCGATTGAAAAATTTTCGTGTATACTTTATTCGGTTAGAAATATTTTGGAAAACTTCCAAAACTATGATGTAAGGCAGGGGTTTTATGGATCAGATAGATTACAGAATTCTAAAAGCGCTTCAGGAAAATGCACGGGAAACAGCATCAAATATCTCCAAGCAGATTCATCTTTCGGTTTCTGCAGTTATTGAGCGTATCCGTAAGCTGGAAGAAAACCATGTGATTGACAAGTATACCATCATCGTTGACGAGAAGAAGGTTGGCAACATGATGTCGGCCATTATGGAGGTCGAGCTGGAAAAGCCCACGTATTATGATATGTTTGCGGAGGCAATCCAGGATATGGACAGTGTGGTTTCATGCTACTATGTCACAGGAAGCATGGATCTGCTGCTGAAGGTTGCCTGCAATTCTCCGGAGGAGCTCGACCAGATTCATCGGAAGATCATGGAGCTTCCCGGCATCAAGGACACCAGGACACATGTGGTCCTGAAGAATGTGAAAAATGTGTACTCCGCCATCAGAATGCCGGAGAACACAGAAAAAAATAAAGAAACTGAAAGAAGGAATCAGTCATGAACTCATACCTGAGAACGTATGCGGAGGTATCCCTCTCTGCGATACACCACAATGTGGAGGAGGCAAAGAAAAGAATCCTGCCGGGCACAAAGCTTCTGGCGGTGGTTAAGGCAAACGCCTACGGACATGGTGCGGTGCGTGTCGCAAAATCCCTCGAAGACATCGCGGACTTTTTTGCGGTGGCAACCCTGGAGGAAGGAGTGGAGCTTCGGGAGAACAATATCGGACTTCCCATACTGATTCTCGGTTATACCTCGCCGCAGCAGTACAGCGAGATGATCAACTGGGACATACGCCCAAGTATCTACAATATTGAAGATGCACAGAAGCTCAATGCGGTGGCAATCCATGAGGGCAAGACGGCCAGGGTACACATTGCGCTGGACACCGGCATGACCCGGATCGGATTCCAGGTCACAGAGGAGGATGCCGACCTGATTCAGGAGATCTCGTCTCTGTCCAATGTGGAAATCGAGGGTATGTTTACACATCTTTCCTGTGCGGATATGAAGGATAAGACTTACTGTGGCAGGCAGTTTGAGAAATACGATGCCATGCTTGCCATGCTGCAGAAGCGGAATGTACGGATTCCGATCAGGCATGTGTGCAACAGCGCCGCAATCATGGAGTATGAGGCAGATGATCCGCACCGCTATGATATGGTCCGCTCCGGCATCATAACCTATGGAATCTATCCCTCCGAGGAGGTGAAGAAGGAGCGGCTGGACCTCATCCCGGCATTGTCCTGGAAGGCCCACGTCATCCATGTCAAGGATGTGGGACCCGGTGTTGGTGTCAGCTATGGCGCCACCTATGTGACGAGCAGGCCGGTGACCCGGATTGCGACGGTATCTGTCGGTTATGCGGATGGTTATCCAAGGGCACTCTCCTCCAAAGGAAGGGTTCTGATACACGGGCAGTCCGCCCCGATTCTCGGCAGGGTCTGCATGGACCAGATGATGGTCGATGTGAGTGAGATTCCTGATGTGCAGGTAGAGGATGTTGTCACACTGGTGGGTCATGACGGGGATGCATACATCCCGATCGAGGAGATCGCGGATCCGGCGGCAAGCTTCAACTACGAGATGCTCTGCCACATCTCACCAAGAGTTTATCGTGTATACAAGGAAGATCAGGACGAATGAAGCTGTTTTTCTGAAAGGGGATTTGATTAGACCGGACTGCGACGAATACTGAGGTGGACGGTACGGTTTGTACAAGTATTATAGGATAGGTTCGGCACAGATGAGTTATGTCTGTGCCGTTTTTTTTACCCTGGTCTATATCCATGGTGTCAGGGTCAAAAGATGTATGCTCATGAAATTGTCTTGAAATTCTCACGGTTTTGTTATGCAAATGTTCGAATTTTAAGACAATTACTTATACATTTACCTTTTGACCCCAATATCATATCCATAAAGGGATTGTTTTTTACCAGGGTTCACATATCAGGTCTGCACATAAAAAGTCGGGATTTTTGTGAAAAGCACCAAAAGGTCTTTGGGAAATTTGTGCACAAGATTGCTGGAAAAAGCGTGCAAATTTTTGTAAATTCAGATAAAGTATAAGTATGGCAAAACTTTATCAAACAGGAGGAGATAAGTGATATGTTTGGGCAGGAATTTGATGCTTTGTCGAACGGCGCTGTCGCAAAGAGTAATCTGCTGAAGAAGAATCCGCTGGGATATCTGCTTCTCAGCGCACTGGCAGGAATGTACATTGGTTTTGGAAACCTTCTGACGAATGTAGAGGGCGGACTTCTTAACGGGGCCCCTGGCACAAAGATCATCATGGGTGCATCCTTCGGTGTAGCCCTCAGTCTTGTAGTGATGGCTGGTGCGGAGCTCTTCACCGGCAATAATCTGGTGATGATGAGCGGCGTTCTGAAGAAGAAGCTTCGTATGTCAGATGCATGCAAGGTGTGGGCAGTCTGCTGGATCGGCAACCTGCTGGGAGCGATTGTCCTTGCGCTGCTGTTTCATTTTTCGGGCATGAATACGGAAGCGGTTTCCACCTTCCTTGCGACCGGTGCGGCTGCCAAGATGAGTGCACCCTTTGTACAGCTTCTCATGCGCGGTATTCTCTGTAACATTCTTGTGTGTCTGGCAACCTGGTGCGGCGTCAAGCTCAAGAATGAAGCTGCCAAGCTGATCATGGTATGGTGGTGTCTGTTCGCCTTCGTTACCTGCGGCTTTGAGCACAGCATTGCCAATATGACACAGCTGACAGTAGCCCTTCTCGATCCTGCCGGACAGGCCGTGACCATCGGAGGATATTTCTACAACCTTATTACGGTCACGATCGGCAATATGATCGGCGGCATTCTCTTTGTGGCTGTTCCGTACTATATTGCACAGCTCAAGGATCAGGCCTGAGCGGATCAATGATCATGAAAAGCAGCCCAGCTCAGAGGAAATCCTCTGGGCGGGGCTGCTTTTCAGTCAGTAAACGGCAGCCTGCAACGTTAAAGATCACTGGTGTGTCCTCTTGACGCACCTCTGAACCAATGTCATTTAGTTAGTATCAGATGAGCT
>JBJEMO010000242.1:0-4420 GCA_051879715.1 Bilifractor sp. | reverse complement strand
TGGCAGATGGCGCTTCCTCAGATGCTATGGCATCTATTTATCTGTACTCATCGCTTTTATATGCTGCAAAGGCAATTGACGTTAATGGAGATGAAACCAAACGTGATCCATACTGGACAATTATCGGATATTACAACAGTATTCGAGAACTCGGAACGGCAGAAACATGGATCCATGATGATATAGAGCATCATCTTGATTCAATGTACCGTCGTAGAAAATTCCGCGAAAAATTTGCAACACAGGAAGAATACAGAAAGAGCAGAAGATATATAGGTCGCTCTGAAGAGCTTACAAGTCGTATTCAAAGTTCAAAGGTTTCTGAGAGTCTTTCACATCTAGAAATTTCATATCCTGATAGATCTGGTGAATATCCGATTGATATCTGTATGGCAACAAATATGATTTCTGTTGGTCTGGACGTTCAACGTCTTGGCCTTATGGTTGTGACAGGCCAGCCAAAGACAACGTCAGAGTATATTCAGGCGACCAGCCGGGTAGGACGTGATGGAGGTAATGCTCCTGGAATTGTTTTCGTGAATTATGTGCCTTCTAAGCCAAGAGATAAATCTCATTATGAGCAGTTCAGAAGCTATCATTCCCGCATTTATTGTAATGTCGAGCCAACCAGTGTTACACCATTTGCAGCTCCTGTCAGAAAAAGAGCTCTTCCCGCAATTCTCTTCTCAATGATCCGTCTTGAGGGTGATAAAGAAGAAGTACAAAATCCAAATATTCCTGATGATCAAGTATTGAATCATGTTAGAAATGTAATTAAGGAAAGAGTCCTTGCTGTCGAAAAAAGAGAACTTGATGAAACAATGAATCAGATTACAAAGATTCTAACGGATTGGGAGAACATGGAACCATCTATATGGTATGCGGTTCCTGATGAATATTCAGGATATAAAGATGTGCAGCCATTGATGTATGGCGCTGGAAATATCAAAAACCCAAAATGGATGAAAAGTACATTTGCGGTGCCTAATTCAATGAGAAATGTTGATGCTGAATGTGTAGCAAAACAGATGGCAAATCAGTATATACCAGAGGAGAAATAACGATGGAAGGCAATAATGATAAGAATAATTTAGGCCCCTTGAGGAGAAATTCACTTCTTGGCCCGTATGGTGTTGGTGCTATCGTTCCATTTCCTGAGGATGAAACATATATGGTGGCTGGCCTGGATGCATGGAGATACAATGATCCCGGTGACTTTCGCGTTAACGATGAAAGATTACAGAAGTGGTTAAGAGTTAATGAACTTCGACTGCCACCGGATTATAGAAAAAAGAATGCGGATGCAAAAAATAGTTTTCTGACAATTCCTATGGTTCGCTTCCCCGGTTGGTATTATTGCCCGTTTTGTGGAGAAATGAAGCATGCTGGATTGTATTCTTCAAGACCAACGTGCGATTCACACAAGTGGGAAACAGGTCGCAGTTGCAAGAAAAACGCGCATACAAAAATGATTCCGGAACGTTTTGTTGTGGTTTGCCCGCAAGGACATATTGATGATTTTCCTGTTGCTGAATGGGTCCATTTTAACTCTGGTCATAAATATGATCCTAAAACCTGCATTATCAGAAGAAGTACTGGAAGTGCATCATCAGGTTTGCAAGGTGTCGTTTACGAATGTACTTGTGGTGCAAAACGCTCTATGGCAGGGGCATTTTCCAAGGGTGCACTCGCATCAATAGGTTATAAATGCCGTGGCTCCAAGCCATGGCTTGGAATAATTGATGATAAGGATCATCCTTGCCTGACAGAAACATCTACGCCAGTTGGAATTGAGGATGGTGCTGACGATGGAGAAAAAGTTGATAACAGCCCCAGGGTATTACTCAGAGGTGCAACAAATGCGTGGTTTGCAAGCGTGAAGAGCTCGATATATATACCTTCAGAAGATTCCCCTGCTCAGAAGAAACTGGAGAAAGTTGTAGATGATATTGAACCAACATTTAGGACAAACTCCTTGAAACCAGAACTAATCGAATCTCTTATTCAGGCATTTGCTAAATCAAATGATTTAAACGCAGATGATCTATACCGAGCTTTAATGGAAAGACTGAAACCTGCTGATGTAGGAAAGGATACAGAGCGTCAGTTGTCTGAGAATGAATATAGATTCACCGAATATCAGGCGCTTATCAGAACATATGGGGATGAGAATGAAGATTTCAGATCTGATAATGTACCAATTGAAAAATATGCTGAAGTTATCAGACCGTATTTTAAGAGCATCAGCTTGGTAAGGAGACTGCGTGAGACAAGAGCTTTTACTGGTTTCTCAAGATTGAAGCCGGATGCAATATCTCCATCTGCAAAACGTAAACTGCTGCGGTTAGGAAACGAGAACTGGTTGCCAGCAATAATGACATTTGGCGAAGGTGTTTTCTTTGAATTCAGTGATAGCCAGATAGAGAACTGGTTAATGACAGAGGGGGTTGCTGAGCGTATCAGCAAGCTCGATGTACCATTCAAAGATTCCTATCTCTCTAGAGATGAAGTCACATGTGGATCAGCTCATTTAAAACCGGAATATGTTATGATCCATACATTTGCGCATTTGTTGATTAATCAGCTCAGCTATGACTGTGGCTATGGAAGTTCCTCGTTAAGAGAAAGAATCTACTGTGAGAAGATGGATGACAGTTCGAAAATGCATGGTGTACTGATTTATACCTCTTCAGGCGATTCCGAGGGGTCTATGGGTGGCTTGGTCAGACAAGGTGAGCCAGGCAGACTGGAAAATACAATCCTGAGGGCAATTCATAATGCAGAGTGGTGCTCAGCAGATCCGGTCTGCATACAATCAGATGGACAGGGACCAGATTCAATGAATCTTGCAGCATGTCACAACTGTGCATTACTTCCGGAAACCTGCTGCGAAGTTGGTAATCGTCTTCTGGACCGTGGCGTAATTGTAGGTACACTTGATGATAAGAAACTCGGATATTTTCATGGAATGCTGAAGGTTGAATGAGTATGTATATTATTCTTGGACAAAAACTGCAGCCGAAATCTGCTTATGCGGATAAGCTGTATCAGGTGTATGAATATCCTGATATATATAAGAATTCTCTTCATGAAGGTGATGTATTTATTTACTATCAGGGTGATCGCAGTGCAAAGCAATTTGAAAGGTACTACTACGGCACAGGGAAAATCGGAAAAATTACAGAAAAGAGCAATGGAATGTTCGATGCCGAATTGATTGATTGCTATAGTTTTGAAAACACAGTTCAGATCTACCATCCGACCGCAAAGTATATTGAGCAACTTGGCGATACAACCGGACGTAAAATGCCATCCTGGAGAAGTGCGGTGCGTAAGATTTCAAAAGAATCATATGACTATATCATTGAACATGCTGGAAAACTTAAACGAGTGAATGATGATCATAAATATGACATTGATCAATTACGCGAAATGCTGAAAAATGATATCCGATCGTTTTATGTTGCTGAAAAAGACAGTTCTATTCTTGATGTGATTGACGATGCAGAGAAAATTGCTGAAATCCTTGGGGTGAAGCGTTAATCATGGATATCAAAAGTGTTGAAGCACGGAGCATGAATATGAGTCATATCCGTGGGAAGGACACTACAATTGAAACAGAGGTGCGCCGGTACCTCTTTTCAAAAGGTTTCAGATTTCGGAAAAATGATAAGCGGTATCCGGGACATCCTGATATTGTTCTCCCGAAATACAAAACAGTCATCTTTGTTAATGGTTGCTTCTGGCATAGACATCCTGGCTGCAAGTATGCATATACCCCTAAGAGCAACATTGAGTTCTGGGAGAAAAAATTTGAGAAGAATGTCTCTAATGATAAAAGAGATAAGGAATTGCTTGAGAATATGGGTTGGCATGTCATCATTGTCTGGGAATGTGAGTTGAAAACAGAAGAAAGGCGAAAGCAAAGGCTGGAACGGCTGGAAGCCGAGATCAGGAGCCAACAGGTTAATACAGAAAAGCAATAAGAACAAAGGAGGCTGAAAGATGAAACTGATTGCACAGTCAGATGATTATGGCATTACACCAGCGTGTGCGCTTGGTGCTCTGGAAGCGATACGTCATGGGATTATCCGTAATACTGGTTTGTTTGCCAATATGCCTTGGGCCAAGGAATGTGTGGATGAGATTGCACCGTATTTGGATCAGATTGCTTTCGGCATTGATCTCAATGCGTCTACTGGTCCTTCTCTGTTGGGACATGAGGCTTTGCCGGCACTGACGAAGGAAGATGGTATGTTCTATGGTTCCCGAGAAAATCGGGCAATGGACAATGATGAAAATGGCCATGACCATCTGGCTGCTGTCTCTGACCAGCTGGAAGCGGAGTTTGAAGCGCAGATCCAGATGTACATCAGGCTGGTTGGCCATGCACCGGATTATATTCACAATCATGCCTATG
>JBJEMO010000241.1:0-30190 GCA_051879715.1 Bilifractor sp. | reverse complement strand
TTTTATTTTTCCACTACCCAGTAAAACTTATCTTTCATAACTAACAACTTTAGATCCGTAAACAGCAAAAATACCCTCTAAACAGGTCAATTTAGATCGAAAAATCACTCAGATTAGATCGAAAAACATATCCATTTAGATCTGCAAACAGCCCATTATCGGCTTCTTTTCCCCCACTATACCCTCAAACCATCCTAAAACTCAAACTCTGAACCAAAGCTCTGAAACCTTCTTCCCTAGCACCGAAGCAATTTTCTCGGAATTCAGATGGAAGGAGGTCAGAACTATGGATGATATCAAGCTCCATACCGAAGAAGAGTTCGGAGTAGTTGATCGAATCATTGCCACAAAAAATGATCAGCATCTCACTGTGACACAAATCGCACGTACTTGTAAGGTCAGCACGCGAACGGTCTCCCGTTATCTAGCCAGCGAGAACTATCCTACCGTTGACTTCATCATACGGTTCACCACTAACTACCTGCACAGTGATTACCAGTATCTCTTCACAG
Organism: Bilifractor sp.; assembly: GCA_051879715.1. GTDB lineage: Bacteria > Bacillota > Clostridia > Lachnospirales > Lachnospiraceae > Bilifractor. Next base: position 29,678 of record JBJEMO010000241.1, on the reverse strand, counting down.
GAAATCACGCAACCAAAAATTGAGGTATTGAGTATGACATTTTTGTCACACGCATAGTAGTAGGCTGTAAACAACGAGGGGGTGATGCCTATGGATGTCCCAAATCCATCTGAATCTGACAAAAAAATAATTTTTAACTCCTCCAGAGAGGAGAGAAAGGGAATAAAAATGAAAACAATTCACGAAACAATCCAAGGCCTTCTGATAGATATCAAAAACAGAAAGGCTGGAAAATTTACAAGCTCTGATGGGCGAGAGATCGAGTACCCTGATGCTGATATTATCCTGATTCTCCCATATCCAAAAACCGATGGTAAAGTAGAACGTCTGAAGATATCACCATCGAACGTTTCAAAAGTCCTTTCAAAGCTAGATGATGTCAATTGGGGCTCACTTATTACGCTGACTCTTTCAAACAATCTTGTCATTGATGTAAATATTGACCTTGATTGGATAGCACTACACGAGACAGTGGATATCTGACCTCTGTAGACTCCCCGACGGCTGCAGCTTTGCTGCCTGCCGTCGGGGACTTCTGGCGGTGAGGGGCTTGTCTCACCGCTGTATACTTTGTAGACCCGGAGGAGATTTTAACTATGAAAAAATCAAACTCTTTAGTTTCAATCCGTCGCTGTGAAATAGTCTCACGGCTAAAAGATGATGACGGTAATGATATTTTAACAATAGATTCTGTCAAAAATGTCCTTGCATCAAAAGCTCATACGATAAAGGACTATGCCCTGATAATTCACGACAAAGACACCTGCGATGATACTACTGAAAATCATAATAAAGGCGATCTTAAACCTGCTCATATTCATCTGCTTCTTCGCTTTAAAGATGACCAAATCCAGCACATTTCAAAGGTCGCAAGCTGGTTCAATCTCTCATCTAATTTTGTTGAGAAAATAAAAGGTCGCTGGGTTGACGCTGTCGCCTACCTGATCCACCTAAACGCCCCTGATAAATTTCAGTATCAGGTTTCAGAGATACAAGCCAATTTTGATGTAGCGGCAGTTCTTGCTACATATAAACAACAGGATGATCTTGAAACCATCCTGCAGGATATCATCGACGGCAAGATCCGAGAATACAACAAAACATCCCTGATCGATCCTATGATCCTGATAAAATATGCAGACAAGATCAGAGAAGCCTTCAAGATCCGCTCTGAAATGCTCGCAGCAACCAGAAAAGACCGCAATACTGAGGTGATTTATATTTCCGGCGAAAGTGGCTCTGGAAAAACTACGCTGGCTAAAAAACTTTGCCGTGACCGCAAGATGGATTTCTTTATTTCATCTGGCAGTAACGATATCCTTGATGGATATGGTGGTGAACCCTGCCTGATCATCGATGATGCCCGTCCAACATCAATGGGGATGTCAGACCTACTGAAGCTTCTCGATAATCACACAGCGTCTTCTATAAAGAGCCGCTATAGAAATCGATATTTGAACTGTGAGCTTATTATGATCACAACAACCCTGTCGATTGATGATTTTTACAACGGCATATACGGCAACGAAACCGAATCCATAATACAGCTGAAGAGACGTTGCGGCATTTATATTCAGATGAATCGTTTCCATATCAAGGTGTCTGTCTGGGATTCAATCCTAAACAAATACTTTACCGTTGTCATCTATGATAACACATTACTGGATACTTTCAAGGTATCTGAAACTGAGAAACTGGAACATCGCACCGATGAAATCAAAAACGCTTTATCATTCTTGAATAAATCCGCCCCTGTACAGACTGAAGCTGCAGCTTCAATGGATACAATATCAGAATTCCATCTAAGGCCCCAAAAGACATTAGAGCAATCTAACATCCTCGCTGATGACAATATTGACAGCCTGCTAGACGGATAATAAAAATAAACCAATCAAAAGCAAACAAAAGAAAGGACATCATAACTATGAATAATATTCAAATTGAACACGACCTAAACATTTGCATTACTCGCCCTGCTCTAAGTAAGATCAATGGAGCTCTCGACTTTATACAAGGAAGAGCAACACGCCGCACAATTACTGCTGGGGACATTCTCAGAGCCGCTCAGGAACTTACGAGAACCGCACACAGCTATGGCATCCGACTCCTTGATCTCAGAGGAAGCAGAATTACAATCAATCTCCATCCAGAGAAGCCAAGCATCGCTTATGAATTCAATCAGCTTACTACTGTATTCACTCTATATTGCGACGGCTATCACTGGCGTCTTGTCTGGCTGGCTCGTGCCGGAATCCGAACAAAGCATCTTTCAATTCATTTGTCCAACGATGCAAAACGGATGCTACAGGAAGCATTTGAAGATGGCATCAATCACCTTCCTGTTCTTACTTCTGAACTCGACAACTACTCGGAGCGATATTATCGGGAACATGTAAACAGCATTTTCTGAGGAAAGGAGGATCAAATCAGCTCCGCCGCACACCTAGACAACTGAGCATCCGAAAAACCACGCATACCGAATCATACTTATAATCACTAAAAATCTAGGAGCTGTTCATTACATAAAAAATGGACAGTGCTTCTTTCTCTGATTTCCTAATCCGTAACCAGCATGATATAATGGATGCGGATACTCAGAAAGCCATAGAAAATGTTATGGACACTATGGTAAAACAAAAAGTTATTGTACTACATAAACAGGCCATTACGCCGCCTTCACAAGGCTCCCCGTACTGGTCAACCTACTTTGTACCGGAAGGAGGTAAAAGAAAAAGAATTCGCGCAAAAACAGAATACGCCTTATACCAAAAACTATATCCTCTCTACTACAGAGAGCGTTTTCTCACATTAGCAGAAGCTTATGAAAAATGGCAGGAATATCGTCATACCTTATCGCTGAGTCCTCGAACACTAAAACGGGAGAATCAGCGCTGGGAACGCTATTTCAGGGATACTCCGATGGCAGAAAAGCAGCTTTGCAAAATAGATGAGATCCAACTGGAAGAATCCATCTACCAGATCATCAGCTTCTATCAGCCGAAAGCAAAGGAGTTGCAGGCTATTCTTTCGATCCTCCGTGGCATCTTCAAATACGCCTATAAACGCCGCATGATCGACGCTAACCCAATGGATCGAGTTGAGATCAATAAAGCTGGCTGCGCCCCTGCAACACCGCGAGGTGACCGTTCCAGAATCTATACCACCTCTGAGCAGAAAACAATGCTTGACGCCTGCGGACAGGAATTAAAGGATCACCCTGAAAATCCTATTTCACTTGCCATCATGCTGAATTTCCAGCTTGGTCTTCGTATAGGTGAACTGGCAGCTCTCAAAGTGTCAGACGTTGATTTTAACAATCATACGATCCACATTCAGCGCATGGAAACAAAAGATGAGCATGACCGTCCATTGATCGTGGATCATCTGAAAAAGAAAAGCAGGGAAAGCAATCGCATTCTTCCACTGAGTAACTACGATCTCGATCTGATCAAAAAGGCCATTAAAATCAAGCAGATCTATCATTACGAAGATAACGGTGAGAACTATATCTTTGTTGATCAGGGTGGCAGAGTTGAGATCAGGGCAATCGATAATCGAATCAGAAAACTCTGTAAAGCTGCAGGCCTTCCTGCAAAATCCTGTCACGATATCCGACGTACTGTTGCTTCAAGGCTTCATCGCAACGGTCTTCCCATAGAAAAGATACGTGCCTACCTTGGTCACAGTAATATCGGGACAACTTGGAGTTACATTTATGATGTTGACGATGTCAATGAAACAAATCGACAGATTCTCATGGCTTTATCGATGTAAAACCGTTTTGTTTGTCTCACGGTGTCTCAATTCCCCAAAGAAAGAAACAAGCCGCAAACCCTTTATTTAAAAGGTTTCACGGCCTTCCGTATAGAGCGCGAGACGGGATTCGAACCCGCGACCCCAACCTTGGCAAGGTTGTACTCCACCCCTGAGCCACTCGCGCATGCATATGAAACTTGCAGTAAGCAATCAGGCGATCGCTTAAAACTGACAAAAACTAAAATACTATATCCAGCCATTTTTGTCAATGTTTTTTTGAATTTTTATATGCCAGGTCTTTTTGAATTGATATATGTCAGGTATTTATCGATTTTTTCCATGTCAGGATTTGTCAGGATTTCATGATCGCACTCAGAACATACTGGTTATTCGGAAAGTTCTTCTGGGATATATTCTCCAGACGTATCAGATCCACGTCCAGCCAAAGCTCATCCGCTGCGATCAGGATATTGGCAAACATGATTCCGAAATTAACCTCTTCCCAGCGATATTTCTCCATATGATCAGCATTATGCTTCTTGGTAAAAATATGGATTCTGTCATCAAATACCACAAATCTCCAGGGCTGGATATTCATTGATGAGGGAGCAAATCTAGCCGCTTCAAGTAGCTGCTTCATCCAGGCTCTGGGGACCTCCTTGAACACACACAGCTCATCCAGAGAAAGTCTCCTTGCCTCAACCTTCCTGCGAACGGATGATTCCTTGCTCTTTCCAAATGCAAGAATACCGACAAGGTGCATATCACGCTTCTGCTGCAGGCTTGCACTAACCCCTGTACTCCCTACAAAACAGGCACCGAGCCCTTTACAACAGAGGTACAGGTTCATCTGCTGCATCAGATACCCCATATTCATCTGACATCTGGCCGCCTCACTGGAATAGAAAAGCATGTAGTATGGCGCTTTCACAGTATGAAACTGCCGGATATGCAGCGTATGCCGTGTATTATCATAAATGGTGATATCTGTCTGATAATCTCCAAACAGATTCGGGAGCTCTGTATAATGTGTGCGCAGCTCTCTCAACAAGTCTTCGCTCAGAGAGTCGAATAGATATTTGCGTACAGATTTCCTTACAAAAATTGCTTCGTAGAGATTCATTGGCCTGCCCCTGGGTGAAACGCACTCCTGCACTGATCGTAATACAATTGTAACATGTTGGGTCTGAAATGCAAGTGCGGGAAAAATGTTTTTATTATCCGGTGCGATGGTTTTTATCCTGCAGAAGGCACACCACCTCAATGGCACCTGTCCATGGGAACATATCGACCGGATACGCACACGCAGCTTCATATCCGCTGCCACGGAAGTAGCGAAGGTCCCGCGCGAGTGTCTCCGGATTGCAGGAAATGTAAACGATCCGGTCCGGATGCATCCGCACAGCAGCATGCATGAAAATTTCTGTACTGCCTGATCTGGGCGGATCCATAAACAGGACGTCTGTCCGTTTTCTCTGCTTTGCCATCTGCTCAAGAAACCTTCCTGCATCATCCTGATAGAAATGGATATTCTTCGCGTTATTTTTTTCAGCATTGCATCTGGCGTCCTGAACAGCATGGCCGTTTAATTCGACGCAGGTCACCTCCTGCGCCTGATCAGAAGCAACTATTCCGATCGTCCCGATTCCGGAATAGGCATCAAACACAGTCTCCTTCCCGGTAAGAGCGGCAAGCTGCATCGCTTTCCGATACAGCACCTCTGTCTGAATCGAATTTATCTGATAGAAGGAGGAGGGTGATATGCGGAAAATTTTGCCGCAAAGAATATCTTCGATATATCCCTTTCCATACAGTACAATATTCCGGTCTCCGAGGACCATACTGGTCTGCCTGTCATTTACATTCAATACAACAGATGTTATTTCAGGATGCTTCTTCAGCAGTGCGCCGATAAAATTTCTTTTGGATGGAAAAACCGGCGAAGCTGTTACCAGTACAACCAGAATCTGCCCGGTCTTGTGACCCGTACGTACCATGACATGACGAAGCAGCCCGTAACCGGAATCCTCATTATAAATTGTAATACGGAAGTCTGAAAGCAGGGAACGGATCGACCGGATAATCCGGTCTGCATTCTGATTCTCGATCAGACAGCGATCGACCTGCACAATATGATGCGTGCCCTCTTCATAAATACCCGAAATAATAGTACCGTCTCTCCTGCGTCGAAACGCAGCATGCACTTTGTTTCTGTAAAAATATGGGTAGGACATTCCTGCAATTTTCTCAGTCTTTACGAGACCTGAGAGGATTTTTCGCACCTGTGTTTCCTTTTTCTGCAGCTGTTCCGCATAGGAAAGCCCCGCATACTGGCATCCCCCGCATTTTCCGGAGACCGGACACTGCCATGGACCTGTAATGACCGCACTCTTTCCTGATCCTGATTTTCCTGGTTTATCATTCATCGCAGATACTGTGGATTTTTCAGAGCTTTTAGCCTGCTTCTCCGCATTCACTTTGCTCCCCATGTCTTCCTCCATTTATCCATCCAAATACAGGGCATGCTGATCAGAATACAATTCCCAGCTGATCTATGATCGTTCCCCAGAATATGCCAATCAGATAGAGTGCAATCGTAATTTCTACATTATCCTTCAGATGTCTGCGGTCAGACCGGAACAGAACCAGAAGACCTACTCCCGCTCCCACAAGGAGGCCTGCCATCATCTGTCCCGGGCTGAGAATCCCCTTCAGATAGAGTTCTGTGATGGTAACTGATGCACCGCAGTTCGGGATCAGTCCGATCAACCCGGAGAGAGCCACACCGATAAAGGGCGCACCTGAGAGAAATGCACCAATTTTATCTTCCCCGATTCCCTCAATTGCCAGACCTGCCAAAAAGGAAATGATCAGAATAAAAATCGTAATCTCCATGGTGTGCCGTAATGCCGACAGGAATATATTACCTTCCTCGCAGTGGCAGTGATCCTGCTCGCACAGATCGTGAATGTGGCGGTCGGTCCGTGGGTGCTTCCTGCGATAGACACGAAGCACAGCATCGATTAACAGTCCGGAAACGGCACCCAGCAGAATTTTTGTCCCTATGACAGACAGAATCGTTCCTACATTGACTCTCTCGGAAATAAAAATCGGAAGCATTTCATCTGAAGTCGCCAGAAATACGGCCAGCAGGGTACCTACCGTTATGACGCCCCCGGAATACATACTCGCCGCTGCTGCAGAAAAACCGCATTGTGGTATGACGCCGGTTGCAGCACCTGCGACCGGACCCAGCCTCCTGGCTTTCCCCAGAACTTTCACGGTTTTCTCCTGTGCCTTATCTTCTATCCACTCCATTAAAAGATAAGTCAGATATAGAAAGGGAAGCAGTTTCAATGTATCTGTGATTGTATCCTTAATAACATCCAGCAACATAATGCATTCTCCTGTTAAATCGCTTTTACCAGCTGATCCCTTGACACTTCTCATATTCCATTTTAAACTATAAATTCGATCAGGGATTGATCTATGAGGGTATAAATATCAAGGGAATGAATTCAGATCCTATGGGATTGAAGAGTAAGGGGTTCTATGACATTTTCAAGCTTAATATTCGTAATTGGCTTTTTACCGCTATTCCTTCTAATCTATAAGATATTTCCGAAGCAGTCAAGTAGAAACACCACACTGCTTCTTTTTTCTGTACTTTTCTACCTGTTTGGCGGGCTTCGTTTTCTGCTTCTGCTCATTGCCGAAGCATGGATCGGATGGTTTGCGGCACTTTACATCCGAAGAATGCATCCCCAAAAAACAGCCCGGAAAATTCTGATTATATCCATTGCCGCCTTTCTGGGTGTGCTTGGGATCTTCAAATATACAGGATTTCTGTTTTCGTCTCTGGACGGCCTCTTTGGGTGGAATCTGAAGTCTCCTTTTTCCGCGCTTCCCCTGGGAATATCCTTTTATACCTTCAAGCTGATTTCCTATGTAGCGGATGTCTACCATAGAAGGGTAAAGGCTGAACGGAATTTCTGGATTTTCCTGACATATGTGATCTGTTTTCACACGATCCAGCAGGGTCCTATTGTGCGTTACACCGATATGGCAGATGCGCTTCAGGAACGGATCATGGATCGCAGAACCTTTTCTGCAGGCATGTACCGCTTTGCTCTGGGGCTGGCAAAAAAGGCCATCCTTTCTGATCCTGTCGGAGAACTGGCGGACCAGCTGCTCCCTGCTACCTCCGGTATCGCGTCCGTATCACCGGCTTCGGCAGTATTGGGATCAGTCTGCTTTACCCTTCAGATGTATCTGGACTTCTCAGCATATTCAGACATGGCAATCGGACTGGGTGAAATGATCGGTTTCCATTATAAGGAAAACTTCAATTACCCTTACATTGCCACATCCGTAAAGGACTTCTGGAGACGCTGGCATATTTCCCTGTCTTCTTTCTTCCGGGATTATGTCTATATTCCCTTGGGAGGGAACCGCCGTGGCTTTGCACGCCAGACTGTAAATCTTCTGATTGTATGGCTGCTTACCGGACTCTGGCACGGTGCAGACTGGAATTTTATCCTGTGGGGATTGTATTATTTTGTTTTTATATTTATAGAAAACATTGTCAGGGAAGTACGAAAGGCGCAAAAGGTCCACCGTGAGCAGGAGCCGTCCCCCTCCCTCTTGTTAGCACGGAGTATATTTCACCACATATACACGATTCTTGTATTTAATCTCGGATGGGTAATCTTCCGCTTTACGGACTTTGGACAGCTGAAAACCGCGCTTTCACTGCTGGGCAGATGGTTCTCCGGATGGAATGACACCGCTCTGCAGCTGACAATCAGGAACAATCTGTTCAGTCTGATTTTCTGTATTCTGGTTTCAACACCGATATTTACGAATGCTTCGCACAGAGTTGAAATCTGGATGCAGGAACAGAGAATCTCCAAGAATATATACTATGCAGCAAAGCTGATCTTCGCATGCGTGTGCTGTATTCTGGCTATATGTGCGCTGGCAGGATCGACCTATCACCCATTCCTTTACAATCAGTTCTGAAAGGAAATGACCGGTTTTTTATGAAAAATACATACGAATCAGAGGAAAATAAGAAACACGATCCGGACAGACCAGATAACATACATACGGCTGACCGGTCCCATCTGCGTCAGAAGAGAGATATACACAGATATCTGAAGAAGAACATCCGCTGCCACCGTCGCTGGCAGAAACTGTTCTGTGCCGTTTTCTGCGTTGGCTTCGGTGTGTTTGGAATTCTGGGGCTGAACATGGACCTCCGTCCGAAAATTTCCCTTTTGGAGAAACGGACGCTTGCAAAATTTCCGTCCGTATCTCTTTCAGGCATCTGGACAGGGGATTTTTTTGATAAGCTTTCCACCTGGTATTCAGACACCTATCCTACCCGTGATGCAATGCTGACCATTGATTCGAAAATTGAATCGTTCTACGGTATCCGGAAAACCGCAATATACGGAACAGCTTCCACTACGACTGCGGACGCGATTCCTGATTCTTCGTCTGTGAGTGTCGCGCCCATTGTGCAGGATTCAGAAAACAGCACGGACAATACATTGTCATCATCCTCAGATTCCGCTTCACAGAGCAGCTCAATACAGTCAGAAACAACCGCTTCCTCTGCCACGGCAGAGGCTGACTCTTCAACTGACGCAGACAGCGGAACTGGTGACGGAACCATCCATGACATTCCTGATGCAGTTGGGCAGGTCTATGTGACCGGGGACCGTGGCTTTGATATCTATTATTTCAGCCAGAGCAATGCAGATTCCTATGCTTCTATGATCAATACTGTAAGATCACGCCTGGGATCAGATGTAAATCTGTACGATATGATTATTCCGACCGGATTCGGTGTAGATCTCAGTGAGGACGTACAGCAGTCTCTGGGCGGGTCCAGCCAGAAGGACGCAATCAATTATACCTATGGCAGAATAGACTCCTCTGTAAAAAAAGTATCCGTTTATGATACACTTGTAAAGCACAATTCGGAATACCTCTATTTCCGCACGGATCATCACTGGACGGCACTGGGAGCTTACTACGCTTATACTGAATTCTGTAAGACAAAAGGCATTACAGCACATGGCACAACAGATCTGACAGAAAAAGATTATCCGGGATTTGTAGGGACATATTATTCCCTGAGCAACCAGTCTGCAGCTCTTGGAAGCAATCCGGATACTGTACAGACGTGGACGCCTGCAGGAACCAATGAGCTGACCTGCACAGATCAGAATGGAAATACCTTTACTTATCCGATTGTGTCCGATGCAAGCACCTACTCCTCCGAAAACAAATACCTTGCCTTCATCGGTGGCGATCAGCCTTATGAGGAAATCCATAATCCTGCCATCACAGACGGATCTTCCTGTGTGATTCTGAAAGAGTCCTTCGGCAACTGTTTTGTACCATGGCTGGTGGACCATTATCAGAACATTTATGTGATTGATTATCGCTATTACAGTGGCAACCTGACACAGTTTGTCTCTGATCACCAGGTTAACGACGTTATCTTCATCAATAATACTGAGGCTGTTACGGAGGACCGCGCATCCCTCATGCTCAGCCTGTTTCCTTAAAAAGAAGGTCCGGCAGCATTCATGCTGCCGGACCTTCTTTTTCTTTTATATTTTGCCTATATAGTATTTCCCTGATCATTTTCAGTTTCCGCCTACCAGTCTGTCGCGGATCTTCTGCCCTTCCGGGGTGGCGGCAAGTCCGCCCCTGCCGGTCTCACGCAGTTCTGTTGCCATGCTTCTTCCGACGCTCTTCATCGCATCGATCACCTGATCCGGAGGAATCCTGCTGCGGATCCCGGCGAGCGCCATCTCTGCAGCGCAGATGGCATTGACTGCGCCGGTCACATTCCGTTTCACGCAGGGGACCTCAACCAGTCCGGCAACAGGATCACAGACAAGCCCGAGCATTGCACTGAGAGCCATTGCACAGCTGTGAATGATTGCTTCCCCGCTTCCTCCCATCAGATATACAGCAGTTCCTGCAGCCATTGCGGATGCCGATCCGATCTCCGCCTGGCAGCCGCCCTCCGCCCCTGCCAGGCATGCTCTCTGGGCAATCACCCCACCGATACCTGAGGCAGTATACAGCGCTTCTTCCATTTTCTGATCTGGCAGATCAAACTTTTCCTGTACAGTCAGAAGTACCGCAGGCATTACGCCACAGGATCCTGCTGTCGGTGCAGCCACAATTCTTTTCATGCAGGCATTTGATTCTGCAACCTTCAGGGCTCTCTCCATAATCTTTCCGGTAAAATCCCCCAGCATCATATGTCCTGCAGCACGATACTGCCTCATCTTTTCCGCATCCGTCCCGGACAGACCACTGGACGAAATCAGCTCCGGATCGTAATGGCTTTCTGACTCGCGCATTGCCTGATAGATGACATGCATCTTACGTCTGGAATCCTCCTCGGAAATGCCTTCCTCCCTGCAATCCTCCTGCATAACTGCTTTCCAGAACGGCATATTCTGCTGTTTGCAGATCTCAATTATTTTCTCCAAAGAATCGTACACTGCTTTAACTCCCAAATTTTATTATGAGGATTTTATTTGCAACAGATCATAATTCCTGCTGCAGGCTGTAGTAGGTGACCTTCTCGATTCCCTCGAGATGCTCCAGCCATTTCAACGCTTCCCTCGGGATCTCCTGGTCGCATTCAATGACCATAACAGCATGGCCTCCTCTTCCGGAGCGATACAGCTGCATAGTCGCAATATTTACGGATTTGTGCTCAAGCATGCTGGTCACTTCCGCGACATGTCCGGGCTGGTCCAGGTTATGGACGATCAGTGTCGGAAGATCTCCACTGAAATTTGCTTCCAGACCGTCAATCCTGTTGACCATGATTCTTCCGCCGCCGATCGACGATGCCTGTACTTCCAGCTTTTTACCGCTTATCGATATCAGATCCATCCTGACAGAATTCGGATGTGCGTCTTCTCCCAGATCAATGGCTCCAAAACGGTATGCCAGTCCGCATTCCCGGGCAATCCGGAAACTGTCCGGAATTCTGCTGTCATCCACTGAAAAGCCAAGCAGCCCGGCAACCAGCGCCTTGTCTGTACCATGCCCCTTCCCTGTAGCAAGGAAGGAACCATGCAGCAGAATATCTGCATTTCGGATTTTTTCTCCCATCAGCTTCAGGCAGACATTACCAATCTTCACGGCACCCGCAGTATGAGAGCTGGACGGACCCACCATAACAGGACCAATCACATCAAAAATATTCATAGCGACCTCTCTGCTTTAAAAACTGTATTTCCTTACACCCGTTCTGATCAGTACCTGATCATCTGAAATCCGGAGTACCGTACATGTCATAGGGTGTCACCTGATATACATAGTAATTGATCCAGTTTGCATACAGGGCGGCGGAAACAGCTCTCCACCGCAGCAGTGGCCTGCGCTCAGGATCATTATCCGGATAATAGTTCTCAGGAAGTGCAATTGCCGCTCCCTTTGCCAGATCTCTCCTGTATTCCTTGTCCAGCGTCAGGCGGTCATATTCCGGATGTCCCTGTACAAAGACCTTTCTTCCCTGATCTGCCATTCCAAGGAAAAAACCGGCCTGCTCCGAATCCGCAAGCACGGTAATCTCAGGGTGTTCCTTCAGAACATCCATCGGAATCTCTGTATGTCTGGAATGGGGGCATAGAAATACATCATCAAACCCTCTCACCAGCGGGATCTTTCTCTTATGAATCTGATGTTCAAACAGTCCGAACATCTTATGATCCAGAAGCCTCTTCTGGATGCCGTAGAAATGGTACATGGCTGCCTGTGCGCCCCAGCATTGATACATCGTTGAAGTTACATGCTTTTCTGACCAGTCCAGTATCTCACAGAGCTCATCCCAATAGTCCACTTCCTCAAACTCCATTAACTCGATGGGTGCTCCTGTGACAATCATGCCATCATAATACTCTCTGCGGATTTCATCGAAAGTGACATAAAACTTCTGGATATGGCTGATAGATGTATTCTTTACATGGTGCGATGCAGGAACCATGAATGTAATGTCCAGCTGCAGCGGGGAATTGGAAAGGCATCGAAGCAGCTGTAATTCCGTATCCTCCTTGAGCGGCATAAGATTGAGAATCAGAATCTGCAGCGGTCGTATGTCCTGGTGGATTGCCCGATCCTCATCCATGACAAAAATATTTTCCTGCTCCAGAACCTCCTTGACCGGAATATCATTCTGTATTTTAATTGGCATAAAGCAATATCCTCTTTTCTGATAAGATTCAAACTCTCGTTCATAAATCAATGAAAAAATTATACACTTTCTCACGTAAAGCCGCAAGGATCACCCATATTGGTATCCGGCTGAAAGAATATATGCTTTCTGTTCAGTGGCCCGCCAGGCAGGACATGTAATATTCAGGATCCTTCTCCCACCATCCTGAGCAGCTCTGCTTCATCGATCACAGGTATTCCCAGTTCCCGGGCTTTATCAAGCTTACTTCCGGCAGCTTCTCCGGCTACGAGATAGCTGGTTTTCCTTGAAACAGAGCCGGTACATTTGCCGCCGTTTTTTTCTATCAGTGCCTTTGCCTCGGAGCGTCCCAGATGAGGAAGCGTCCCTGTCACGACAATCGTAAGTCCGGCAAGCAGTTCTGTCTTTTCCTCCCGCTGCATCTCCATAGTTACCCCATAACCGGCCAGACGATCCAGAATCTCCCTGTTTTCCAGATCTGCAAAAAAGCGGACGATATCACAGGCAGTCGTCTCCCCGATATCCGGAATCTTCGTAAGCTCCTCTTCAGTTGCATGCGAGAGCTCCTGAATGCTGTCAAAATGCTTCATCAGCTCCTGCGCAGTGGACCTTCCTACATTTCGTATTCCCAGAGCGGTCAGAAGCCGTTCCGGGCTGTTGGATTTGGATTTCTCGATGGCAGCAAGTACCTTATCCGTGTTTTTTTCTTTTCCGATGATACCCTTTTCGATCAACTCGTCTCTGTGGGTTTTCAGCTCGTAAATATCAGCGTAATTTCTCAGATACTTCTGCTGCACAAGCTCGTCTACCAGCGTCTCCCCCAGGCCGGAAATATCCATGCAGTTTCTCGAGGTGAAATAGGAGATCGTCCGTGTGAGCTGAGCAGGACAGGAAGGATTGACGCAGCGTATGTCTGCAGTATCCTCCTCCCGAATCAGCGGATGTCCGCAGACCGGGCAGTTCCGGGACGCCTCATATATCTTTTCCGGCTCCGAAACGCATCCGATCAGCTTTGGAATGATATCACCACTCTTCTTGATGGTATAGACACCACCGATGCCGATTTTCATGTCCCGTATATAATCCTGGTTATGCAGTGTCACTCTGGACACACTGGTTCCGCAGAGTCTGGCAGGTTTTCCTGTCTCCTTGTCATGAACATGCCCGATAAAGCCGATTTTTCCCGTTCTTCCGACAGTTTCTTCTATGGCATCCATGACAACCGGACGTTCCTCCGGTGGATATTTATAAGCAATATGTCCCGCCGAATATTTGCTGCCCGCTGGAAAATCCCTACGATAGGCAGTCTGATCTAGCTTGATCACCGCTCCATCAATATCATAAGGAAGATTGTCCCGCATTGTACCGATCTCCCGGATTGCATCGAGAACTTCCTCCGGTGTACGGCAGAGTCTGTGCCAGACTGTTTCAATCTTCTGAGAGGACAGCCAGTCAAGTGCCTGGTCGTGCCGGGCCATCAGATCTGCCGGGCCATCCTGCACATTAAAGATGAACATACGCAGCCCTCTTGCTTTTGTGATGGAAGGGTCCAGCTGTCTGAGAGTACCAGCAGCAAGATTTCTCGGATTGGCAGCTATCTTTTTCCCGTTTTTCTCCTGGATCTCGTTGAATCGTTCAAAATCATCATGAGTCATGTACACTTCTCCACGAAGTTCGAGATAATCGTATGGCGCATGAATGATTTTCTGAACACTCGGAATCACAAGTGCATTTGCAGTTACATCCTCTCCTACAAAGCCATCCCCACGTGTTTCCGCCGTTTCCAGATACATGACATCACCGTTTTCTCTCCTGCGGTAACGGAGTGTCATAGAAAGTCCGTCAATTTTCTGCTCTACCGAGAACTGTGCATCCGGATGCACTGAGAGCACCTTATTTACCCAGGCAGTTACATCAGAGAAATGAAAGACATCTTCAATAGAAAGCATCGGGACATTGTGCCTGATTTTTACTCCGGCTTCTCTTTTTGCAATGCCGCCGATTTTCTGCGTAGGTGAATCCGGCGTGATCCATTCCGGATGTTCCTTTTCTGCCTTCTTAAGTTTTTGCATCAGCTGATCATATTCATAATCCGAAATTTCAGGTTCATTCTGATTGTAATATAGATCCATATGATGGTCTATTGTTCGCTTAAGCGCCTGATATGCTTCATAATCCATAGCATTTTCCTCCCTGCAAGGATATCAGTATTATTTTATCCGAAGTGCCGCTTTCAGAGACGCAATTTCATCCGTGGTCAGATGGACAAGCTCTCCGCTTTTCATCCCATCCAGAAGGATGTTTACAACCCGTACCCGTTTCAGCGTCTTTACTTCATAGCCAAGCACCCTGCACATGCGTCGGATCTGACGGTTCAGTCCCTGGGTCAGAATAATCCGGAATGTCCGTCTGCCGGTCTGCTCCACCCTGCACGGTCTGGTTGTGGTGTCAAGTTCCGGCAAATAAACACCGGATCGCATATGCGCAAGAAACTGCTCTGTCAGGTCCCGATCCACTGTGACCGCATATTCCTTCTCATGACTGTTTCTGGCTGCCATCATCTCCTGGATCAGATCGCCATCATCTGTCAGTATCAAAAGGCCCTCAGAATTCTTATCCAGCCTTCCTGCGTACGTGACGCGCTGTGGAACCTTCAGATAATCACGCAGATAATCTCCGAGGTTGTTTTTTTCACGTTTTTCAAAGGTGCAGACAATTCCGGCAGGCTTGTACAGCTTCAGATATGTCTTCTGCTGCGGAAGAGCAGCCCTTTTTCCGTACACCAGAACGACATCACCATCCGAAACCTGTGAACCTGTCTCTGCTTTTTCTCCATTAATAGTAACATGACCGGCTTCCAAAAGCCGGTCTGCTTCTCTGCGCGAGCAAAAGCCACACGCACTCAGGTATTTATTGATCCTCATCTGTTTTCTCCAAATACAGCCGGTCCGGAAATGAAGATTTCCAGAACCGGCTGTATATCATTCCGATCCCCCTTGGAGATTTCGCAATATGAAATTCTGTCAGCATATGATCGTCAGCATATTGCTGACAGCAATATATACCACAGATCGACTACTTATCCTGCCTGATTCGTTGTATTATCAGCAGTCGTCGTGGTATTATCTGTTGTGGTATTGTCTGTTGCAGTATTATCTGTTGTATTGTCCGTTGTTGTATTGTCTGTTGCAGTATTATCTGTTGTTGTATTGTCCGTTGCAGTTGTAGATGATTCAGTCTGTGATGTACCCGAGCTGCTGGAGGTACTTCCATTATCTTCCAGAGAAGCAATATAATTCTTCAGGTCAGCATTTGCATTGACAACGGAATCATACTTGCTTTGGACTTCAGCAATCAATGCTTTTGCCGCATCTGTCTGTGCGGCAGCATCCATTGCCGTCTTTATCTCATCGGCTGAGTCATCAGCTACTGCAAGGGTTCCATCTGTGCCCGGTGCGACATAAAACTCGGAAAGCCCGGGGACCTGATCGTCATAATCCCTGTATTTGTAAGTGTATTCTACAAAGGCAATATACGTCCCGTCTGTCGGTCCGGCACATGTGTAGGTTGTGATATCCGAATAGGATTCAATTGCACCATTATCTCCACCTGAGGTAAGATTGCCAAAGTACGTCTGAACAGCCGCATTAACATCTCCTGTGTCCTGCTTCAGTGTATCACCAGCCGAAGAAGAGGATGCGCTGACAGCCGTGGTCGTAACGTTTTCCTGATTCGATGCTGCAGAAACATTCGCAGTGCTGTCTGCAGATACGCTCTGCACAGCCTGACCTGTAACCTGGTTCTGACTGCTGTTCTTTTTGAGGATCCCGCGAACCAGCACAACGAGAATAATGATCACAACCGCAATTGCTGCAATCAGCTCGATGTATCTGAGACGATCGGAAATCCACTCCAGGACGGGATTGTATTTGCGTTTTGGTTTTCTATTCCTGTTATCCTCTGCCATAAGTCAAAATCTCCTTGCTCGTGAAACCCTTCTGTGCTTTTTCCTGTTGATCTGTGCTGTATTCTCCATGATCTGTTAATAGAAGCAGAAAATACCCGAACAGAAAGAAAAAACCGGGTAAATGTAAACACATCTATCCGGCTGATTCCACACGCGTCTGGAGGGATTCGAACCCCCGCCACACGGTACCGGAAACCGTTGCTCTATCCCCTGAGCTACAAACGCATTTCGTTTTCACAACAAATGAATTTTATCACATGCACTAGTTGTTGTCAAATTCTGCATATACATCAGGTGCAGGCGGGGGCGCACACGGTTGCAGTTCACCAGTGTGTCAGGACAGCACTTCTCGTACCGGCCTTTGGATTGTGTACTACAGACTTTTAGCTGGTTTTATGCGGAGTTTCCAATAACGTTGATAGCGCGCATGTCTGAGGAGGGCGTTTTTTGCCCGAAATGATCATTCAAAAATGCAGGATTTCATTCTCTGGTCTCTTATAGATGTACACATGATCAGACAACACATCCTGTTCTGCGACATTTGTCTGATTAATACTGCTGACCATCTTATTGAGTTCCTTGGCTGAATACGTGCCATCATCAGGAAGAATCAGGCATTCATGGATACTGCTTGGAATAATGAAATAATCTCCTGCAAGCTTTTTTGCAATCCGCTCCGTCACACCAGGAAGAGCGATATTGACAGCACCATATACCCTGTTCTTATTTGAAAGCAGGTAAAGGGGCGAATCCGGAAGGTCATCATCTTCTTCAAGTTCTTCTTCAAGGATACGCACGAGGGGTTCAAACAGAATATCATCAGTTCTCACAGCTGCTTTTATTGCATCCTTCATAATCTGCTCCGGGTCAATGTCCCAAAGCGCAAGATGCTCATTACGGATCTGTATGGCGCAATCGGAATAATCATCTGCATGCAGCTCATATACACAGATAATTGCCAGGTCCATCCATTTCTGATGGGGCACTTCTCTGAGGAATTCCTTATTTTTCTCCGCGCTGATCAGGCGGCATTGAAGGTTCTGTCTTACCTCTTCATAATTCCGGAAAAAATGTTCAGGCAGAGAACGCCGCATAAACAGATTCCTGTTGTAATCATGAATCAGAAGATTGGCAACGTGTCTGATCGATAAACCGGTTTTCCACATATGATAATATTCATCAAGATATTGAAGGGGCAGCGGGACTCCCTTATGGTCATGCAATACAATTGCCCTCTTCCGGATGCCATTGTTCTTGGGAACTGTACAGATACGGATATCATACTTTTCCTCGAATTTTTCCGTGATCTCAGTGGTCAGAAGCTTTTCAAAATGCTCATAGTTCATAATGTTCCTCCTTAGTCGTGATATTTTTGATGATTTATGTTGGTTTACGTTGATTGATCAATGAAGGATACGGAAAGATATGTATAAGAAATAAAAGCTGAAAATTGTATAAAGATGTGAAAATAAAAAACCTGAAATTTCTTTGGATATCTGAATACCGAAAAAATGCTTGTGAAGATATTGTAATAGAATGGATTAAAAAATAACAAAAAAATAAAAAGGAAGAGAAAGAAAAGAAAAATGTCAATAAGCGCAGAATGAGAAAAAACGCAGAATCATCAGTTCCGGAAAATGAAGCTGAAATAACAGAACAGAATCATCAGAACAGAAAATAATAAACGAGATGATCACAGTGCCATGCAGACACGACCGCATCTGCATGGCTGCGAATCCGGCAGAAGAAGAATACTCCGGAATCTTTATATCTGATTAGACACGCTTGAGGTACTCACCGGTTCTGGTATCAATCTGAACCTTATCACCCTGATTTACAAAAAGCGGTACATTGATCTGCGCACCAGTCTCTACAGTAGCAGGCTTTGTTGCGCCCTGTGCTGTATTGCCGGCAAAACCAGGCTCTGTCTCTGTGATCTCCAGCTCTACGAAAAGAGGAGCCTCTACCGCAAATACACTGCCATTATAGGAATTCAGCTTAACAACCTCATTCTCCTTGACGAACTTCAGAGAATCGCCTACAGTTTCACTGTTTACAGCAACCTGATCAAAGGTCTCAGGATCCATAAAATAATACAGATCTCCATCATTGTACAGATACTGCATATCGTGACGGTCAATTCTGGCTGCCGGGAACTTCTCAGTAGGACGGAAAGTCTTCTCAACAACACCGCCATTGATTACATCCTTCAGTTTGGTTCTTACAAAAGCGGCACCCTTTCCAGGTTTTACATGCTGAAACTCAATTACCTGACATACCTTGCCCTCGATTTCAAGTGTCATTCCATTTCTGAACTCACCAGCTGCTACATCTGCCATGTGATGTTACCTCCTTATTTCCTGCGTGTCTTTCTAATTTTTGCAATAAGCCGTGATCTATTATATATAATAATAAACTGATTTTCAACAAATAATTTACTTTTCACATTTTGTTTCTGATGCGTATGTCGCCTCCGGCGGCTCCTGCAGATGACAATCTGCCGCATATGCCCTCAGAACCGGTTTTTCCAGACGACGTTTGAGAACGATCTGTATTTCTTCCTTCGGATTGATCGGTCTGACAAGAATGGTGTACAGACCTGCACGTTTTGCCCCCCACACATCTGTAAAAAGCTGATCACCGACAAACAATGTCCTGTCCGTGGGAACAGAAATCCTTTCGCAGGCTTTCCTGTAGCCACGAACCGAAGGCTTATTGGCCATACACAGATAATCAGAATGCACTTCTTCTGCAAACGGAGCAACCCGTGACTTCTTATTATTTGATATCAGACAGGTCCTGAATCCGATGGTATGCAGCTGTCGGAACAGCTGTACGGCTCTGCCATCTGCCGGTGCCCCATGGGGCACCAGTGTATTGTCAATATCAAAGGCGATCGCCCTGTATCCCTTCTCATACCATTGCTGATAATCGATACAATAGGCGGATGCCACCCACTGATCCGGATAAAACCTGCGTAAAAACCTGTGCCTATCCATTACTTAAGCTTTCCTCAGACCCTATCATCCAGTGGAACATACTTCTCCATCGGACAGATGTTCATATAAGCCGGACGGATAATCTTGTCCACATTGATCAGTTCCTCCAGCCGGTGCGCACTCCATCCCACAATTCTGGCGCAGGCAAAAATCGGAGTGTAGAGTTCCAGCGGAAGATCCAGCATACTGTACACAAACCCGCTGTAAAAATCCACATTGGCGCTGACGCCCTTGTAGATATGTCTTTCCTCAGCAATAACCTCCGGTGCCAGTCTCTCAACATTGGAATACAGCGTATAATCCTTCTGCCGGTTCTTCTGGTCTGCCAGCTTTTCGACAAAAGATTTCAGTATCTGTGCTCTCGGGTCGGAGACAGAATAAACAGCATGTCCCATACCATAGATCAGGCCCTGCTGATCAAAGGCTTCCTTATGGAGCAGCTTCTTCAGATAATCCCGGATCTCATCCTCATCCGTGACATCTTTTACATGCTTTTTCATGTCTGCGAACATCCTGACAACCTTTATATTCGCACCGCCATGCTTTGGTCCCTTCAGGGATCCAAGGGCTGCAGCAATGGTCGAATATGTATCTGTTCCACTGGATGTTACTACATGTGTCGTAAAGGTAGAGTTATTGCCACCGCCATGCTCCATATGCAGCACCAGTGCCAGATCCAGGACCTTTGCCTCCAGATCGGTATACTTCATGTCCGGACGCAGCATCCGCAGGATATTTTCAGCCGTAGAAAGCTCCGGTGATGGATTATGAATGTAGAAGCTTTTCCCCTTGATGTAATGATTGTATGCATGATACCCGTATACAGAAAGCATCGGGAATACGGCAATCAGATTCAGACTCTGACGAAGTACATTCGGCAGAGAAATATCATCAGCGTTTTTGTCATAATAATATAAGGTCAGTACACTTCTGGAAAGTGTATTCATCATGTCCTTTGCAGGAGCCTTCATGATAACATCACGTACAAAATTCTTCGGAAGTGATCGCTGATTAGACAGAAGCTTACAGAAAGCAGTAAGCTCCTCTTTTTTCGGCAGTCTGCCAAAAAGAAGCAGATACGCAGCCTCCTCAAATCCAAAACGGTTTTCATTCAGGAAACCTTTTGTAAGATCTTGGATGTTAATACCACGATAATATAATTCTCCCGGGCAGGGAACTCTTTTTCCATCGATATTCTTAAAGGAAATGATATTGGAAATATTTGTAAGACCCGCACGTACCCCCTGACCGTTTACATCACGCAGTCCCTTTTTCACATCATATTCCGCATATAATTCTCTGGCTATGGTGGTATTGTCATGACACTCTTGCGCAAGCATTTCAATCTCTGGCGTAACCTTAGTCTGAAAACTCATTGTAATCTCCTGTTCTCAATCAAATGGAATTCCAATACATCTTTCAAACAAACTGTTAACAAACGACTCTTACTGGTGATAATACTGTAAAAATTCTTCCAGCTTTGCACAGGCAGAACGGAGTGTTCTTCTGTGAGGCAGATATACAATTCTGAAATGATCCGGCGCAATCCAGTTGAAACCGGTACCCTGCACAATCAGCACCTGCTTCTGATACAGGAAATCATAAGCAAAACGCATATCATCCGTAATGTTATACTTTTCGGTATCAATTTTCGGGAAGATATAAAAGGCTGCCTTGGGCTTTACAACACTGATTCCCGGAATATCCTTGAGCAGATTGTATACACATTCTCTCTGCTCATAGATTCTGCCACCGGGAACCAGATATTCCTCTACACTCTGGTAACCGCCAAGAGCTGTCTGCACAATCGACTGTGCCGGCACATTGGAGCACAGACGCATGTTTGAGAGCATGTTGATGCCTTCCAGGTAGTCTTTTCCCATCTCGACATTTCCTGAAATCACCATCCATCCCACACGGAAACCGGCTATCATATGAGACTTGGAAAGCCCGGAAAATGTAACGCAGAAAAGATCCGGTGCAAGGGAAGCAATCGATGTATGACCGATGCCGTCCATGACAAGACGATCATAAATCTCATCACTGAAGATAATCAGCTGATGCTCACGGGCAACCCTGACGATCTCTTCCAGAACCTCCTTCGGATAAACAGCTCCTGTCGGATTGTTCGGGTTTATAATGACAATGGCCTTTGTCTTGTCTGTCACCTTCTTCTCGATATCGTCAATGTCAGGATACCAGTCTGCCTGCTCATCACAGATATAGTGTACAACTTTTCCGCCTGCAAGCGTTGC
Source organism: Bilifractor sp. (assembly GCA_051879715.1). Taxonomy (GTDB): domain Bacteria; phylum Bacillota; class Clostridia; order Lachnospirales; family Lachnospiraceae; genus Bilifractor. The sequence goes on along the minus strand of JBJEMO010000241.1, from coordinate 7,463 downwards.
GCAGGCGGTCCAGAGAGGATAATCCGGTGCGGGAATCAGTATTTCATCACCATCATCCAGTAATGCCTGAAGTGCCAGATTGATCAGCTCGCTCACACCATTGCCGGTATAGATATTCCGGATATCGAGGTTAGGGATCTTCTTCAGCTGACAATACTGCATGATCGCTTTTCTTGCAGAAAAAAGTCCTCTTGAATCCGAATATCCTTCGCAGTCCGACAGATTGCTCATCATATCATGAATCACTTCATCCGGTGCGGTAAATCCAAAGGTTGCCGGATTGCCGATGTTCAGCTTAAGGATCTTTTTCCCCTCTTCTTCCATTCTGGCTGCCTCTGCTACCACCGGACCGCGGACATCATATAGAACATTATCCAGCTTAGACGATTTATTATACTGTCTCATTTGTACTCCTCTCCAGATCCCAAAGCATTCTATTTATGAATAACGAAAATTGCTTTTCCTAATAGTAACATTTTCACGCAATTCCTGCAACTTTACACAATTTCTGATTTGTTACTGTTTTATATCATATCAGATTATTATTTATCGCAATATACGCAGTACAAATGCCATATCACTCAGCCTCATCCATGCCATGTCTGCCGTTCGCCTGTCTTGCCCTTTCGTGCATGCGGCGAAGAAGCGGATTCAGTCTTGGATCAGTGCAGTCTTCTGCCATTCTGATCATTTCCTGCATATACTCAGCCAGTCTGTCTGTTCCGGTTTTTGCGGTATTTACATCATTTCTGGCACGGAAACGGCGAAATGTGTTCGTGCTGAACGGTTGTACATCATAAGCAGTTGTATGCAGCGCATACTGAAACCGCACATCAAAATTGAGCGTTTCAATTATTTCTTCGTCTGTCAGATCCAGAAGCTCTTCGAGAAGCATACCTCCAAGTATGATATTGACAGGTGTATTGGGCCTCGGACTTTTTGCACTGTAAAAATCAGCGAATTTCTTTTCGTCTATGCGGGGAAATATCATGTCCCCAAAGGGCTTTGCCCATGAACGCTCCAGTAATTTTCGTTCTCTTGCACTGAGATTATTCATGGAATCCACCAGCGAAAGCTGCTGATATGTATTTTCTACAAAAGCCATTGATGATCCTGCTCCTTACTTATCCAACAGCTTCTTCAGCTCCTCCATAAAGGTATTTGCATCCTTGAACTCCCGGTATACCGAGGCAAATCTGACATAGGCGACCGGATCAAGCTTTTTCAGACGGTCCATCACCATCGTCCCGATCTCATTGCTTGAGATCTCCTTATCCTCACGGCTGAAAATCTCATTTTCCACCTGATCTACGAGATCATTCATCTGCCTGACGGATACTGCACGCTTTCTGCAGGCAAGCATGATGCCGTTATAGAGCTTTCCACGGTCATATTTCTCTCTCGTCTGATCCTTCTTGATTACCATGACTGGTATGTTTTCAATCTTTTCATAGGTGGTAAAACGCTTGCCGCAATGATCACATACTCTTCTGCGGCGGATGGAATTATCCTCCTCAACCGGTCTTGAATCTACGACTCTGGTATTATCCTGATTACAATATGGACACTTCATCTGTCATTCCCCTGTTCTGCACGTACACATAAATCAATACAGCTTCTGTCCGCAGTTCGGGCAGAACCTTCCGCTGGTAATCTTCTGACCGCAATTCGGGCAGAAGTTCGGGGCTTTGCCCGCATTCATGCTGTCATTACTATTGGGGGCAGCTGCCTGTGTCGCAGATGTCTGCGGCGCAGAATGATCTGCGGAAGTCTCCGGTGTCAGCTGGTCTGCCATTCTCTTCCCCATTGTCATGCCTGCCATAATCCCGGCCATATTGCCTGCCATTGAACCTGCCGATCTGCCATCACGCATGGAATCTGCAAATGCAACCTGCTGGTATGTATTCATATTGCCGCCGATCATGCTCTGGGCAGCGACCTTCTGGGCCATATTCTGGATTTCCTCCGGATAGGATACATTTGCAATGGTAAAATCAGTAATTGCAATACCGATTTTTTCCATCTGATAATCAAGGTCACTCCGGATGCCGCTGCCGATCTCTGCAGCTGATGTCTGCAGATGGAACATATCCTTTCCTTCAGCAGCGATATGCTTCATCAGTAGCTGATCCAGATTCCCCATGATACGTTCCCTGACATCATCAAGTGAATACGTCTCCCGGATTCCGGCGATTTTGTCAATCAGGACCTGATAGTCCGAAACCTTACAGCTGAATGTCCCGTACGCACGGATGGGCATGCCTCCGGGCAGACCCTGGGCCGGGAGATTGATCGGGTTCTTCGTTCCCCATTTATCTGTGATTTCTCTGGTGTTTATAAATAATACCTCTGCACGAAGTCCGCTGTTAAATCCGAATTTAAAGCCCTTCAGCGTGGACAGAAACGGAATGATCTGAGATTCCACATCATACCTGCCCTCATCTCTGAAGATTCCCTCAATTTTCCCATTATAGAGAAAAATTGCGTCCTGTCCCGGATGAATGATCAGTTTGCTCCCCTTTTTGATTTCCCTGTTCTTGAACTTGAAAAATAAGATCCTGTCGTTGTCCGGCTGCCATTCAATGACATCTGCCATCTGTCCGAAAAAAGCCATATAACACCTCCCTGAATACGGCACGTCCATCAATTTCAAAAAGCTCCGGCAGATCAGATCCGCCGGAGACAATGCAATCTGTAGGCATCTTAAAAAAACCTTGCTGAACCCGCCCGCTTAATACCACGACGTCTTGCCGATGAAAAAACCCGGCTGGCAGAGATTACAGCCCCAGCTTAGCCTTCATCTTGGCAAGCTCATCATCAATCCCGGTCTTGTCTTCCGTATCATATTTGGAAACCAGGTCATCCACGGTTTTATCTTTCGATGAAGGCTGATTCAGCTCTGCTCTGGCATTTGCTTCATCAAGCATACGATCTGCTTTTGCCTCCATGCGGTCAAATGCGCCTACGCCATCTGTAATGTTCACGCTTCCAACCCGCTCATTGAGATCATTGATCTTCTGCTGCGTCCTTGCAGCGGCCATTTTCGTCCGGATGGATGCCTTGCGCTGCTCCAAAGTAGCAATGTCCTTCTCCAGCTTGTCATGCATCTGCCGCATCTTCTCAGCATTAGCCTTTGTGGAATCGGCCAGCTGTGCCTTGACTTCCCGGTCAGAGGAAAGCTGTGCCTTTCTCTGAAGGAACTGCCGCGCGTCGTCTTCATTCCCCGCAAGAAGCGCTTTTTCAGCGTATTTCTGCATCTTTGCAATTTCTGCATCACATTCATCCAGTTCTCTCTGGGCCCTGGCGGCATCTGCCATGACTGAGGCAGTTTCAGCCTTCACCTTCCCGAGATCCTCCTGCATATCCCTGAGGTACTGGTCTACCATCTTTTCAGGATCCTCGGCCTTGTCCAGAAGCGCATTGATATTCGCTGACATGATATCCTTAAATCGTTTTAAAATCCCCATATTAGAACCTCCATATGAATCTGTCATAAACAAATGTTTATTATTCTGCGTTCTGTTTGTCAGGTTGCCTATATTATAAAATGATTTCAGAAAAATGTCACCAGTAGGATTGGGGAAGTTGTAAAAATAAAGCGCCCTGCCTGGCGGGCCTCTAAACAGTAATCAGCCAGCAGTTAACCTGCGATCAGACCGGCCGCGCCGATAACACCTGCAGAGGCAAGTCCCATGATGACGCCAGCCAGAAGCACACCCAGCATGACAGCAGCTACACTCTCCTTAAAGCCCATATCCAGAAGGCTGGCAGCCAGTGTTCCCGTCCATGCGCCTGTTCCCGGAAGCGGAATGCCCACAAAAATAAACAGTGCTGCAAACAGTCCCTTGCCTGCTTTCTGCTTCAGCTTTTCACCGCCCTTCTTTCCTTTTTCAAGACAGAAGGTGAAAAATCTGCCGATATATTTCTTGTCAGCACCCCATTCCAGTATTTTCCTGGCAAAAAAGTATATAAACGGCACCGGCACCATATTTCCGATCACTGCAATAATATAAGCCTGCAGCAGGGGTACGCCCATTTTGGCAGCTACGGGAATCGCACCACGCAATTCAACGATCGGTACCATGGAAATAAAAAATGTTATCAGGTATTTTTTGAACATCGGTTTCTCCTGTATCTGGAATATTGTCAGTTCTCTGTATCAGCTGTATCAATCTGTGCTTCAGATCAGCTGCTTTGTAATTTCAGAAATCAGCTCAGTACACCTGCAATTCCAAGAATCAGCACCAGGGCACCAAGTGCAATCCTGTACCATCCGAATACCTTGAAGTCATGTCTGCGGATATAATCCATCAGGAATTTGATGACAAATATGGATACAACGAATGAAACGACACAGCCAAGCAGAAGAACGGCTGCTTCCATCCCGGTAAATCCAAGGCCGAATTTCGCCAGTTTCAGCACAGAAGCTCCAAGCATAGTAGGAATTGCAAGGAAAAATGTATATTCCGCAGCTGTCGTCCTGGAAAGTCCGATCAGAATACCACCAATAATGGTAGCACCGGAACGTGAAGTTCCCGGAACCATGGCGAGACACTGGAAAATCCCGATAATCAGTGCATCCTTCCAGGTGATCCGGCTTACCTTGGAGACACGCGGCTCCCTGTTCTTATTCCGGTTTTCTATCAAAATGAAAATGACACCATAAACAATCAGCATGATGGCGACAACTGTTGGATTATACAGGTGCGCATCCATCCAGTCGTTCAGTGGAAAACCAATCACGATAGCAGGAATTACAGACACACAGATCTTCAGCCACAGTACAATTTTGTCCATATACAGATAATGATCCGCAAAGCGCTGGAATCTTCCCGCAGCGCCATCACTTTTCGGATTGGAAAACTGTGTTCTGTCAGGTGTATGCTTTTTTGTATGAAACGGCCATAGTCTCTTGAAGTACATCACAACAACCGCCATAATCGCACCAAACTGGATTACGACATCAAACATGGAGACAAAAGACTTACTCATTCCCAGATTGAGAATATGCTGGAAAAGAATCAGATGTCCGGTACTGCTGATCGGAAGCCACTCCGTAATACCTTCCACAACGCCCAGAAGGATTGTTTTTATAATTGTAATAATCATCTCATTTTCCTGTTCCCGGTTATCACTGTTGTTCCAGAAGCAAACCGACTTGTATAATTAAAGTTTCGGAAAAAATCATCCGGTCTTTACAGTTCAGGTAAAAACCGGATGTAGTTTTTTATTTATGCACGATTCCCGCGTTTCAGAATTTTCGCAATATCAATCAGTTCCAGATCCTTGATATCTGTATTCTCAAGCGAGGTTGCCAGCGCCCTTGCTGTGTCCACGGCAGTGATCACATTCACACCTGTTTCAATCGCATTTCTGCGGATGACAAATCCATCCCTTGAGTGCTCCGCGCCCTGCTCCGGAATATCTATGACAAGGTCGATTTTGTGTCCCAGAATCAGGTCCATCAGGTTCGGACTTGGCTGTTCGATCTTGTTCACCGGCACGGCATGTACACCATGCTCTGTGAGATATTTTGCGGTCCCCCTGGTCGAGAAGATCTTATAACCGAGATTCTCAAACCGCTTGATGATCGGTGTGATTTCCTCCTTCTCACTGTCACGGACCGTTACAATCATATTCCTGTATTTGGGAAGGCGCACACCAGCTCCGATAAAGGCTTTATACAGAGCCTCATTAAAGGACTTGGCAATACCAAGGCATTCCCCGGTGGATTTCATCTCCGGTCCAAGACTGATATCTGCGTCACGAATCTTCTCAAACGAGAATACCGGCATCTTGATGGCCATGTAATCCGCCTCAGGCTGCAGTCCGGGTTCATATCCAAGCTCCCGGATCTTGTGTCCCAGGATTACCTGCGCCGCAAGTGGCACAATCGGAATTCCTGTAACCTTGCTGATGTATGGAACGGTGCGGGAGGACCTTGGATTTACCTCAATGACATACACTTCATTCCTGTACACGATAAACTGAATGTTAATCATACCAAGGACATGCAGTGCATTTGCCAGTTTCTTTGTGTCGGTCTCGATCTTCTTTTTGATTTCCGTTGAAAGGTCCTTTGCCGGATATACGGAAATACTGTCTCCGGAATGGATACCTGCACGCTCAATATGCTGCATGATACCGGGAATCAGAATGTCCTCTCCATCGCACACGGCATCGACCTCGATTTCCGTGCCCTCCAGATACTTGTCCACAAGAATCGGGTGCTCCTGTGTATAGCGATTGATAACCCCGATATATTTTCGGATATCATCATCGCTGATGGCAATCTGCATACCCTGACCGCCAAGCACATAGGATGGACGGACCAGAACAGGATACCCAAGCTTATTTGCGACTTTTACGCCCTCTTCTGCTGTAAATACAGTTCCGCCGGAAGCTCTTGGGATCCCGGTCTGTCTGAGGATCTGATCAAAGCGCTCACGATCCTCTGCCGCATCAACATCAGAAGCGGATGTACCCAGAATCGGAACACCCATCTTCATCAGCGCTTCTGTCAGCTTGATCGCTGTCTGTCCGCCAAACTGTACGACTGCACCATCCGGATGCTCTATATTCACAACATTCTCAACATCCTCCGGCGTCAGAGGCTCAAAATAAAGTCGGTCTGCAATGTCAAAGTCGGTGGAAACCGTCTCCGGGTTGTTATTGATGATAATGGTCTCGTAGCCTTCTTTTTCAAAAGCCCAGGTCGCGTGCACAGAGCAGAAATCGAACTCAATACCCTGCCCGATACGGATCGGCCCCGATCCAAGGACAAGGACCTTCTTCCTGCCCTTAGCGGGAACAGACTCATTCTCCCCGCCATATACAGAGTAAAAATACGGTGTCTCCGCAGAAAATTCTGCCGCACAGGTATCAACCATCTTATAGGAGGCAGTAATACCAGCCTGAAGACGCATGCGTTTTACATCCTCCCCGAAGAGGTTTCCGTTCAGCTTTGCAATCAGATAATCCGGGAATTCCATGCGTTTTGCCTCACGCAGGACATCCACATCCAGCCTTCCGCTCTTCAGCGTATTCTCCATCTCCACAAGTCTGGCAATCTTGTCGATGAACCAGAGGTCTATCTTCGTAATGGCATGAATCTGATCAAAGGGAATGCCTCTGCGGACCGCCTCTGCAATTCTCCAGATCCGCATATCATCTATGATTGCCAGATCATGTACAAGCTGCTCCCTGGAAAGTCCAGTGAAATCGTAGCTCATCAGAGAATCCACATGCTGCTCCAGGGACCGGATGGCTTTCATCAGGGCTCCCTCAAAATTCGTGCAGATACTCATCACCTCACCGGTCGCCTTCATCTGCGTTGTCAGCGTCCGCTTCGCTGTAATAAACTTATCAAAGGGAAGACGGGGGATTTTGACCACGCAGTAGTCCAGCATCGGCTCAAAACTGGCATAGGTTTTCTTTGTGATGGCATTTGGTATTTCATCAAG
>JBJEMO010000240.1:0-30525 GCA_051879715.1 Bilifractor sp. | reverse complement strand
CGCACGTAAGCGGCCGCAAGCGCCCGCTAAGTGCTCATCGCAAAGTCCTCGCCTTTTACTTTATTGGCAATGTCCGGATCAATCTTTGAACAGCCGGTAATGCTCTGACAAATGTACTATGGGATCTCTGCCAGCCTGCGATCTGTCTAATCCGTGCGTATCTTCTGCAGCGCTTCTGCAAACTCCGTGAGGATCTGCAGGATCTTATCTGCTTTTTTGTCGGATGCTTTGCGCAGCATGCAGGAAAAATGCGGCTTTGCTCCAGCCCTGAAGAAGAACCTTCCGCGGAATTTCTCCGCATCCAGGACCTCCGGTATTCTCGCCACATCGATGGCAGCCTGTGGGTAAAGCATGATCTGGATCTCCCTGCCCATCTGCTTGATTTCCGAGATATAGGCCTGATGTGCGGCTGCCTTCAGAAGGGAGACTCCTACCAGGTTCGTGACGGACCTTGGCGGCTCGCCGAAGCGGTCGATGAGCTCGCCGATCATGTCATCCGCCTCATCTGTATTCTCAATGCCTGCAATCCGCTTGTAAATATCGAGCTTCTGTCCTTCCTCCGGGATGTAAGTCTCCGGAATAAAGGCATCCACCGCGATATCAATCGTGGTCTCAAATTCAGCCACCTGGGGACCGCCCTTGGCTTCACGGACTGCCTCGTTGAGCATCTTACAGTACAGGTCATATCCGACCGCCTCCATATGCCCGGACTGCTCCGCGCCAAGGAGGTTGCCGGCACCCCGGATCTCCAGATCGCGCATGGCGATTTTCACGCCGCTGCCAAGCTCCGTAAACTCCCGGATCGCATGGAGACGTTTTTCTGCATCCTCCTTGAGCATCTTGTTGCGGCGATACATCAGGAAAGCATAGGCATTCCGGTTGGACCTTCCGACACGGCCGCGGAGCTGATAGAGCTGGGAGAGGCCCAGACGGTCCGCATCGCATACAATCAGCGTATTTACGTTGGAAATGTCCATTCCGGTCTCGATGATGGTCGTGGATACAAGCACATCGATCTCGCCGTTGATGAACTGGTACATGATTTTTTCCAGCTCGTTCTCCCGCATCTGTCCGTGGGCGTAGGCCACCGTGCAGTCCGGCACAAGCTCCTGGATCCGGGCCGCCATGTCCGCAATTCCGTTTACGCGGTTGTAGACGAAATAGACCTGCCCGTCCCTGGCAAGCTCCCGGCTGATGGCCTCACGCACCAGCTCCTCGTCGTATTCCATGACATAGGTCTGGATGGGCATGCGGTCCAGGGGCGGCTCCTCCAGGACACTCATGTCCCGGATGCCGATCAGGCTCATGTGCAGGGTCCGCGGGATCGGCGTCGCCGTCAGGGTCAGGACATCGACGTTCTGCTTCAGCTGTTTGATTTTTTCCTTGTGCGTGACGCCGAATCTCTGCTCCTCATCGATGATCAGAAGGCCCAGGTCCTTGTACACAATATCCTTGGACAGCACTCTGTGCGTGCCGATCAGAATGTCCACCATACCCTTGCGGACCGCCTCGATGGTCTTCTTCTGCTGGGCGCTGGTGCGGAAACGGCTGAGCATATCGATCCGTACCGGGAAGTCCTTCATTCTCTGGGTAAATGTGTTGTAGTGCTGCTGAGCCAGGATCGTTGTCGGACAAAGAAGGACGACCTGCTTGTTCTCCTGTACCGCCTTGAATGCGGCGCGGATCGCAATCTCGGTCTTGCCGTAGCCGACATCGCCGCAGATCAGACGGTCCATAGCCTTCCGGCTCTCCATGTCCCGCTTTGTATCCGCAATCGCGCGAAGCTGGTCTTCTGTCTCCTCGAAGGGGAACATCTCCTCAAATTCCCGCTGCCATTCCGTGTCCGGACCGTACTGATAGCCTTCAGTTCTCTGTCTGGAGGCATAGAGGGCCACCAGATCCTTCGCGATGTCCTTGACGGCCCCGCGCACCTTATTCCTGGTCTTCGTCCAGTCCCGGCTTCCCAGCTCATTGATATGGGGCTTCCGTCCACCGGACTCCCCTACCGAATACTTCTGGAGCGTATCGAGCTGGGTGGCAAGCACGTAGAGATTGCTGCCGCCGGCGTACTCGATCTTGATATAATCCCTGGCCACGTGGTCTACCGTCACCTTCTCGATGCCCCGGTAGATGCCAAGGCCATGATTTTCATGCACCACGTAGTCGCCAACAGAGAGGTCCGCAAAGCTGCGGATCCGCTCGCCGCTGTTCTCGGATACCTTCTTTTTTCTATGTCTTCTGCTCTCCGCGCCGAAAATGTCTGACTCCGTGATCAGAACAAACTTCTGCATCGGATATTCAAAGCCCCGGCGGACATTGCCGCGAGTGACCATGATCTCATCCTCCGCCAGAACCCGGTTTTCATCCTCACTGAAAAAGGCATTCAGACCTTCACGAACCAGGTCGTCTGCCAGACGCATTGCACGCGTCCTGGAGGCAGACAGCAGAACCACGCGGTAGTGGTTTTTCTTATATTTGCGCAGGTCCTCCACCAGCATAGGAAACTGATTCTTGTAGGAATTCACGGACCGCGCAGTAACGGAAACCCGGTCTGCGATATCGATGGGCAAATGGTGCTGCTCCATCAGGGACAGCAGAACGCAGTGCTTTCCGTTCATCTGGTATGCCAGCTGGTCCACGCTCAGCATGCGGTTTGCCTCTATGCTGCGGATCTGGCCATCCTCTAGGCGATGTTTCATCGCCTCCTGATACTCACTGGAGATTGCCTTTGCGTTCTCAAAGAGTCTTGCGGGCTCATCCAGAAAAAAAACACTCCCCTCCGGAAAATAATCCAGAAACGTATCCGTCAGATGCCGGTAGAAGGCCTCCGCTTTTTCCACCCGCTCTGCCGGTACACCCTCCGTATCGTGGAGGGCATCATCATCCCGGCCGATTTCCTCAGTGGCGGGATAGATGGTGATCGCATCCAGATCGTCCTCCACGGAACGCTGGCTCTCGGGATCAAAGGAACGGATGGAATCCACCTCATTGTCCCAGAGCTCGATTCTCCAGGCCGCCTCTTCTGTCAGCGGGTACACATCGATGATATCTCCGCGGATTGCGAACTGGCCTGCGGCTTCTGCCATCCCGACACGCTCGTATCCCATATCCGTCAGCTGCTTTCCCAGCTTGCCCGGATCGATCTCGCTGTCCTTTGTGATTGTGATCCGGTATTTCTGCAGCACATAGGCGGGCAGAAGATAGTCCATGCAGCCTCCGGTGGAGGTGACCACCGTCACATGCTCCTGCTCCATCAGGGCCTTGATGACCTGCATTCTCTGCCGGGTCAGCAGGTTGCCGGACAAGTCCGCCTGATAGAAAATCAGGTCCCGGCGCGGGAAGTACATGACATCCGGATCAAAAAGCCGGTAGTCCTCATATAACGCCCTTGCCTTCTGTTCATTCTCCGCAACCATAAGCGCCGCCGGCCAGTTATCCGCAAGAGCCGCTGCCAGGTGCGCCTTCTGGGAATCCAGACAGCCGGATATTTCAATGGCACCATCTGCAGTCCCGGCACGCTTTTTCAGGTCATCAAAGCCTGCCATACTCTCCAGGGGCTGTTCCAAGGCTTTTAACATGATTCTTCTTCCCTCTGCTTCTTCTGATTATAAATTCCCATGGCTTTGTCGATTTCACCCTGCAGGATCATCTCAACGGCATCCGCTGCGTCATGGATGCCCGCATCCACGGCTTCTCTCGCTTCCCTGGTAAAGGGGGCCAGCACATAATCCGCCAGGTCCCATTTCTCCGGTTTGGCGCCGATGCCCACCCGGATCCGGGCAAAGCGGTCCGTCCCAAGGCACTGCACGATGTTCTTCATACCGTTGTGACCACCGGCACTGCCCCTCTTGCGGATCCTGAGCTGCCCGGGCGCTAGATCGATGTCATCATAGATAACAATCAGCTGCGTCTCCGGGTCGATCTTGTAATACTGCAGATAGGCGCGGATAGCCTCGCCGGAGAGATTCATATAGGTGAGCGGCTTGAGCAGAATCACCCTCTGCCCGCCGATGACGGCCTTGCCGTACATGCCCTGCATACTGATGCCCGAGCAGGGAACGTTGTAGCGGTCCGCCAGCTCCGTAATCACATCAAAGCCCATGTTGTGTTTCGTTCCATCGTATTTCTTTCCCGGATTTCCGAGTCCTGCGATCAGATACATAAATTCTGTCCTCATTCATAAACGCCAAAAACAGACACGGCCGGAGCGGGTACCCCGGATCGTGTCTGTAAGCGTATCCTGTTTTTCTGTTAGTTGAAGTAAACGGTTTCAACGGCCGGCGGTTCTGCGGCCTTGATGGTAATGGCCTGGAATACCGGCTCTTCCTCCTGTGCCATCGGCACAAACTTGTAATCGACCCTTGCGGTCAGCTGCACCCAGCTTCCCTCGGTCAGTTTCGGTGCATTCTTGCTGTGGCAGAGATATCCGATGTACTGCATGTCCGCTGCGCAGCAGGTCATTGCCGAACGCGCAGGCATGAAGAAGTCCGCACCTGCTTCCTTGCTCTTCAATACCATGCCCTTGAAGCGGACCTTTTTCCCCTTATAGCGGTCAGGATTGTCCTGCAGGTCCACGAAGAAGATGCCGTAATCCACATCATCAATATCAATGATATCCTGGTCCAGATCATAGGGAACCGAATCCTCAAAGATATCCACCGGCTGACCGTCCACGTCCAGGAACTGTACATCACAGCCAGGATTGACCACCTTGAAGCTGCGGCGGAAATTCGCCAGCGGCATATCCCGCTTGCAGCGGTTGAACAGAACCATGTCCGCCTGTCTGCTCATCTCCGCAAACAGGGACTTCATGTTGGCCTGATAGACCTGGAAGGTGGAGGCGTCTACCGTGACGATCTGCTGCACGATGCCCCAGCCCCGGGGAAGCTTCATCTGCCAGAGCTTGTCCACACTCCAGAGGGGATTGAACTCAATAATGACACGCTCCGGCTCGTATTTTCTCTGAAAGGCGCGAAGGTTCTCGAAGCTGAACTGCTCCTGCTCATCGATGGTCTCGATGACGGTGTTGTATTTCAGGAGCTCCTTCTCATCATACTCCTCTTCACCCTCTTCGGTGTTGATCAGGAGAGTGGGTCCATCGATCTGGAAATAATCCTGCGCGATCGTGAAATTCAGGAAGGATGTCTTGCCGCTCTCCAGAAATCCCGTAATCAGATAAATCGGGACTTCGATTTCATTTTCGTCCATACTTTTCTCTTACTTTCTATATTCATATACGTTGCGTTGCCTGTCGTATCATACAATCTTGCGTTACATGACACTTTTTGCATCATCCATCAGAGCTTAAAGAGTTCCTTCAGCTTGTCCTCTTTCAGATCAGATCCGATCACGCACAAGCGTCCCGTATACTCCGGTGCACCCTCACGCACATCCGCCTCTTCCGGAACCATATCGAAGTAGATCCACTTTCCATCGGTTCCCTCGACCATGCCCTTTGCACGAAGAATAGTTCCATAGGTATTGTCTGCGGAAAGTGCCTCAAGGATGCCTTTGATCTCATCAGGCGTATATTTGCGGATAGTCTCCTGGCCCCAGCTTGTGAAGACCTCATCTGCATCGTGATGATGGTGATGATGATGTCCGCATCCGCAATGGTCATGCTCATCCTCATCATGATCATGGTGGTGATGTCCGCATCCGCAGTGGTCATGCTCATCCTCGTCATGGTCGTGATGATGATGCTCATGCTCTTCTTCCTCATCGTCGTCATCCTCGACGAGGGAAAGGTCAATCTTGACACCCTCCATGGTATCCAGTACCTTCTTACCGCTGAGCTGCTCTACAGGTGTAGTAATGATGGTAGCCTTCGGATTCAGACCGCGGATGAGGGCCAGAGCCTCCTCAACCTTCGCGTCCGTCGCTTTCGGCGTATCCATACGGCTCAGGATAATGGTGCCTGCAGCCTCTACCTGGTTCTTGAAGAATTCACCGAAGTTCTTCAGATACATCTTTGCCTTTGTAACATCTACAACGGTGGTTGCACTGTTCAGCTCAAGATCTGCCGCACCGGCATTCTTCTCCACCGCACGGATAACATCTGAAAGCTTGCCAACGCCTGAGGGCTCGATGATGACTCTGTCCGGATGATATTTATCTACAACTTCCTTCAGCGCAACGCCGAAGTCACCTACAAGTGAACAGCAGATGCAGCCGGAGTTCATCTCCTTGATCTCAATACCTGCATCCTTTAAGAAACCGCCATCAATACCAATCTCACCAAATTCATTCTCAATCAGAACAACCTGCTGACCCTTCAGGGCATCCGCAAGCAGCTTCTTGATCAGTGTCGTCTTGCCGGCACCGAGAAAACCTGAAATGATATCTATCTTTGCCATATAAAATCACGCTCCATTCTGTGCGCCGTCTTAAAGAGCGGCTAATTAGGTTGTGTACTATTCTATTGCATAGCTTTTACATTATACGACATATCAGATAAATGTCAAATGGTTGTTGGGGATTTTAGGCAGGTGGCGTCCTTGCGATAACGTTCAGATGCATGCCGGGACGATCAGTGAATTATTAGATTCTCACTTGTCATTTGGAATATCTTCAATGACATGCCTGACAAAGTTTACTGGTTCGTTCAGCTCTTCTGCAATCCTCTCTGGAGAGTAGTGGAACATGGTGTAAAGAACCTCTATCTTTCCTTCTTTACGTCCTTCGATTCTTCCTTCGTTGCGTCCTTCGATTCTACCCTTTTCTATCCCTCTGTTTTCAATTACATCCAATACTTCTTCAGACATTTTAACTCCTTTCTCTGGAAGCTCCACTGCCACGTCCGCAAAACGACGATCACCTGTGAGTATTGACAGGAGCTTGAACATAGCATCTACGTGATTGAGTATGCCTGGCTCTGGTTTATATGTCTGGTTAGTCCTTGTCTGCACAAAATATTCAGCGACATATCGAAAATCACTCCGAAACATTTGTATCTGTTCCTTTTCCAGAAATGAAATTTCAAATAAGTTTTTCATTTCATAATCGCTGATATATGTTTTGAATTTCTGTGGAATATCTACCACATCTGTTAATTTATGACTATAGTTCCATCGTTCCTTACCGAAATAAAGAACTATAGTAAGTACAGGATAAACCCGTTTTGTTCCTTTGTCCAGCAGCTGGGCACGGTAGGCAGCGCCATCATATCCGATGACGCGGACCGGCATGAGACGTTCCGCCTTAGTCTGATTCTCCAGCCCGATCAGGGAGATGATCATAATAAAGCTTGGATACATCTCTTTCCTGTTCATGCAGCTTACCATCCGCTTTATATTGACTGTGATTTGCCGTATCCTTCAGGTTCTCTGGCAAAATCTCACGTCTGCCTTGAAACAACAGAACATTCACAATATCAGCAAAGACATCATTGTAGTCAGCCAGCATTCTCCCTGCAATGTCTTTCTCCGCCATGCTCCCTCCTTATTTATACAGATGTTTTTCATGGTGACCTATATTGCACATTTGCAAATGTTCTGCTTTTATTCTATCAGAGGAATTGATTTTCTGCATCGGCGCTATTTCACAAGATATTGGCAGGAATTTGTATTGATCGGATAGGCATTGGGTATTGACTTTTTGTTTACATAATTGTTTGTAACATGCCACAAGCATGAAGCAAATAAGCGTATGTTCAATTATTCCCCAGAATTACAATGAAGCAGATATTCGTAGAGCGATTCTGTCCTACGAATATCTGCCTCAAAAATTTACAGTGATCTGTTTCAGATGATGTTTGCCCTGCAAACCTCATCTATCATTCTTTGGATGTTTTCTGCTTTCTCTGTTTACCTGAAAGATATGCCAGAAAAAGAAGCAACATTGCTGTCGAAACGCTGAGCGTGATAATCCACAGCCGTGTATTGCTGGAATCTCCGGTCTTTGCGTTCGTTGATGACTTCTGGCTGGATGTCGGCACCGTTGTGGTACTCGGCGTCGGCGTTACAGTGCCGCTCGGTGTTGGTGTTACGGTTCCGCTTGGAGCAGGGGTAACCGTAGTGCTTGGCACCGGCTGATCCGTATCAACAGCTGTGATTTTTGCTATCTTCAGGCTGTCCCCAGTCTTTTTATTCTCGCGAAGCGTAACACTATAAACAGGCCCATCTTTGCCATTCTGGACTGTGACATGAGCCCACCATGTTCCAAGCCCTTTATTACCGGAATCTTTGAGGACAATCTTATACCAATATTCCCCCAACCCAGGAAATCTCTCATAAGGAATCTGGAATGCATAATCCTGTCCTAAAGACTGAGATACAGAAATCGCAGACGCGTTATCAACAGCATCCTCTGGCATCGGTGCCTCATCTTCCGGTGTCATGATCAGCTGATATGCTTTTGATGGACTAAGTCCATTGGATCCATATTCAAAATGTGCCGGTATTCCTACAGCGGATGTCGTATTATTATCCGCATAAACCAATTGATTCCCCAGACAAGAGAAAGCGATCACTGCACAGAGGCAGATCCATATGATATTTGATATTCTTTTACTGATTTTCATGTTTCTCCCTTGCTGCTGGTTCGAAAATGCTGTATATAGCTTGAAAAAATTTACGCACATCATCTGCAAAGTGCACAGTGGCTCTCTCATACAGCATGTAATGATGTCCTTGATATGAAGAGATACAATATAAAATCAATTCTACGGTCCAGGGAAATATTGTCTCTGCTTACGCTGCATCTGATAGGCTGCAAATACTACTGTCCTGTCGTCCTCCTGGTCCGAGGAGCAAGTGGAAAGTGTCAAAATATGCCAGCTTGACGGATCCCCCCTGACCTGTGCAAGCGTATCCGCATGCACATATGTTGCGCCGCTCTCCAGATAGTTCAAAAATCCGGAGGGATCCTCATCTGCTGCAACCGGATCAAAAATCCAGGAATCCGTATCCTTCACAACCATAACGGAAAGCACTGAAACCGGAATTTTCTTTCCGGGGATCAGCAGTGTTCCGGTTGTGTGCTTGTCAAAAAAGGCCTTCTTCAGATACAGGTCCAGATCCCCGAACATGGCATGCTGGTCCATGTGGTGACCGTAGATCACCTCATCAAAATCCTGAAAATCCTGGCTGCACCTGGTATCCAGAAAAATAGTTCCGGCCAATGAGTACTGCCCGTACACATCCTTGTTCAGGTACTCCTCGTTGTCCTCTCCCTGCACGATCGGATTGTCGATGTTTGTCCCGTCCATCGTGATCCAGGCACAGACATCCGGATTGATCTTACGCAAATCATCAAACGAGGGCTTGTCCCCGGTCGGCTTTTCCTGCCGGATCCGCGCGGTCAGCGAGAGCGCCGCCGCGTAGATACTGTTGTTGTCCCAGATGGAATACAGGCTGTAGGCAATCGCCGCGAGAATCGTGAGAATTACCACCAGATTCAGCACCCGGTTCAACCATTTCAGCAGTTGTCTTGCCATAAAATCACTTTCCTCTGCAAACGATTATGCACGGCGCTTTCTGGAAACTACCACGAAGGCAACAGCACCGGCGATGGCAACAGCGAGGATCAGGATATATGGGAGGTTTGTAGTGAAGATACCGGTATCAATTGTCGTATCATTTGTATTTGTAATCGTAACTCCGATAGTTCCACCAGCAACCATGTTCTGTGCTGTACTTGCATCAGCTGTTCCCGTCGTTCCTCCATTATTCAGAGTGTAAGTTGTCGTATAACCAGCAGCAGAGTAATCTGCCTCTTTTACCAGACAGCGCACACCCTGCGGAATATTGGTAAGAGAGATTGTTGTGCCATCCTGGACGGTAAAGGTTTTAGAAACAGTTCCATCAGTAGTCCAGTCAGCTGGAGCGATTGTAGTAGGTTCAGTTGTTACAATTGTTCCGGTAACTCCAATGGTAGACTTTACTATCTTATTTGCCGGAGCCGTCAGAGTAACAGTAACCTTAAATTGTTTGGAAGTATCGCCTAAATTTCCGGCAACTTTCTTTGTAAAAGAGAGCTTACCAGCTTCGTATTTATTGGTGATCTTTTCAACCTTGTCACCGCTTGTGAGATTGATGAGCTTGACAGTGCTCGGAACCATACTTCCGTTCTTGTTTTCAACAGTCACAGCGACACGGTAGTTGGTGCTGTCATAGGTAACACCGGCTGTTGCCCCAGCAACTTCGTGGAAGTCGTAGTAGTAAACGCCCGGCTTAGTATAAGAGCCGGTAGTTGTCACATTGACAGCCGCAGTTGCACCATCCGCTGTTGCCGCAACATCTGTAAATGCGGCAGAACTTACGGTAACTTTCTGCGGAATATTGCTTGCCTCTGTCACTGCAGGGTCATCAAGCGCGCTGATGTCCTGAACATCTGTCCTGTTCGTATTCCAGGAGGTCCCTTTCAGCGCTGCAAGGGATGCCTCACCAGGCGTTGTTGTAGTTGCATCGCTCTTTCCAGATGTAAATGAGAATGTCTCCGCCGGGCTGGCATAGTCTGTGGCTATACCACCTGTTGGCATTGTTAAGGTGTAAACCTTATTGAAACTTACCGTTTTGGTTGTAGTTGTGGTAGTGTCTGTGTCCGCTGCAAATGCCGGCAATGCGCTTCCGGTCAACAGAGTTGCCGCTGCCAGAGCGCTGAGTAGTATGTTTCTTGTGCGTTTGAATCCTTTGCTGCCTTTCATGTTGTTGTTCTCCTTTTTTGTCCTTGTGATTGTGTTTTTGCTGTAATGCCTTTATTGCTATACCAATGGATTCTTTACATCTATTTATAACCCTCTCCTTCTCAGGATGGTTAAAACCTTACCCTTTATGTCTTGTATTGGAATTGCTCCGTAAATTCTGCTGTCGTCTTTCTCTGTTCGGTAGTCGCCGAGAATGAAGACGCTGCCTTCCGGAACCTCGTATGGATACGTGAGGGTACCCGGATCGTCGGTGGAAAAAAGCACTTCCTCTCCGCTCTCCGTGATGCCGTTGACTTCCACGCTTCCGTTTCCGCTGATATTCACCGTGTTCCCACCCAGTGTGAGGATTCGCCCGAAATGCAGCGATCCATCTGCCTCATAGAGGACCACGTCGCCGGAGCGGTAAGTCGACTCCAGCCGGAAACCAAGTGCCAGGTCGCCGTCTTTCAGGGAAGGAAACATCTCCGTCCCACTGACCCGCCTCAGAAACAGCACCTGTGTAAACAGAACTGCCAGGATGGCGACAAATATCCCCGCGCGAATCAGCAGGCTTACGTAACCCTTCCACAGCGGCAGCTGGTCCGGGGGCGGTTTCTTGTTACTGGTCTTTATCTTTTTCTCATGTAAAGCTGTCTCCTCTCCTGTCTTTTTCATGCCCTAGGTCCTCTGTTCCGTTTCCGTCTTCTCATCCAGAATGCTCCTGCCAGAAGAACACCAAGTAGAATAGCTGTTCCTATATAAACGGCGTTATGCGCCGGTGAAATTCCGGTACTTGGAATCGGATATTCCTGGTTGCTGACAGTAAAGGCTGCAGCAGTCTTCGAATCCGGTGCGATGACCTGATTCGGATTTTTGGGCTGGTTTCCATTCGTATCTACCTGATATTTGACAATATATCCGTTGCCCTCCTTGTTATAGAGGATCCTGCCGTCTTTCATCGGATCTCCCTGTCCATCCAGCTCATATACATAGTAAATGTCTCCGACATTGAGATCCCTGAACATGGCCGAGTCAACGGTTTCTGTCTTTCCATTCTCTGTCAGCTGATAGGATGCCTTTCCCCCAGAGTATGTGATGATCAGCGTTTCTATCAAATTGTTGTCCACATTGTACAGCCCGAAGGAAAAAGTGCCATCCGGCGGAGTTGCCAGTGCAGTTCCGCCTTTATCCAGAAAGCTCTTTTCAATTTGCAGTGAAGCTTTCTGGTTGTAGGCTGTATAGGTATAAGTACTACCTTTGTAATTAACCGTTACCCCCTGGTCCGCCCACTTTGCCAAATCGTCTGCTGTGTACGTCTTTAAAGTTTCTTTATCAACGGTGCTTCCCCAATCTGTAGATTCATTCGGATAATTACCACTTTTATCTGCCCTCGCCATGGCGACGAATATCGGCGTATCATCTTTCACATACCCGGATGGAGCCCCAGTCTCCACAATCGCATAGATTGTATTGTATTGAAGCTTAGTCGTGCCATTTCCGAAGGTGAGCTTCCCATCACTCCCGGTTGTCAACGTCTCGATCGGATCCTCAGTTGTCTTCGTCCATGTTACCGTCTTTTTTCCACTGCTATCTGTGCTGGTCTTGATGTTTTCAACCTGATAGATAGCAAATTTTGCGCCGGAAAGCTTTTTGGTCACATTATTCTGATCAGCTTTGACCAGACTGATAACCGGATTATTGGAAAAACCAATAGAAGCATCGACCGAATAGCTGACAGTATTTTCAACGGTACTTTTTTTGTCTTCCTCAATACCATACCAATGCGCTGTATTTGTGTATTTTACAGGTGTTCCCGGCGATGCATCAATCGAGGTGTTATATGTGATCGTAAGCTTCTGTGCATCTGGAACAATCAATGTCATGACTGTCTTTTTACTACTCGTATCTTTTGTCAGACTTAGCTTCCACAGATCAGAATCGATATCTTTTCCATTGCTGTCCTTCACCTTAACGGACGCAGGATCCACTGTCATAGATCCTGTCAACTCGTCGACAAGCGTCAGCGTGTCCGCATTTTTCATAAGGTCAAGGCCAAGCGGATTAACGGTCAGGGTAAACGGGACATCTCCATTACTCACATCCCCGGCAGATTTATCAATCGTGTGTGTTTTTACTGTAGTATCAACACTGCTGGTGGAAACCAGAGTATCATCTGTTGTGTAAACCTTCATGGTGTTTGTGTATGTTTTTGACTGACCCATGATTGTACTTGAATCAGTCACACGCATGACAATCTGTACCTGGAGATCTTTCTTGTCTATCTGACCTATCGTCCCTTTCTTAAGATTTCCGGCCTGGAAGACAATTCTCCTGCTTGATGCATCATAATAGGCATATGCGCTATTCTTATAATTGATGTTATCAATAGCAGTATCCTTCAGGCCTATATCCGTCCAGTCTCCCGAACCGAGTGCTTTGCTGTCAAGTGCCGGCATCGTAGGAGCATTTTCATTACTGCGTATGCCTTCTGGTATCCAGAAATACCGGACATACACCGGTTCCATACCATCCGGAACCACATCTTCAACTTTGAAAGTACCTGACTCATCTCCAGCGTAATTTACCACAAGTATGTAATCGACATAGGTACCGGAAGAAAGAGTCTGTGCACCATTTGAATTCGAATAAGTCTTTAAAATTCGGTTAATATTATGGTATTTTGCAACTTCCCTATCACTCCAGTTTCCGGTTGCTGCATCATAAGTTCCATATTCTCCAAACTCTTTGAAATTAGTGCCCTGACCCAGCGTATAAATAGTCGCCGTATTGACTTTATTATACTTCATGGTGGAATTACTTCTTTCCTGCAGAGCATTATTAAATGTCGTCTGCGTACGGGCATCAGTACTTGGCTTGTTCGAGGGTTCGGTCAGCAGAACGATGTACATGGTCTTTCTGTCTGGAATCGTGACATCCTTGTTAAAGGTCAGGGTCCCTGGTCCGCTCTTTTCAGATTCCCATGAGTAATTTGACGCGCCAAGTGACTCAAAAGAAGAATCCTCCGTCATTGACGCAAAATTGACATATTTGTCTGTAAATGTACTCCAATCGGACACCATATCGCCAAAATACACTCCGGCAATAGATGTATCTTTTGTGCGGTTTGCAGCCGTCCCAGGCACATCCCGAAGCTGAACGCCGCTCGGAACTTTTGTACCATCTACCGTGATCACCCAGTACAGCTTACCATTCGTAAATCCATCACTTGTATCTGCCGAAGCATAGTACCATCCATACTTGTGGGCAGTATAATTGGTTGTACCAGTAACCGTAACGTTGGTTTTCACATTCATGGACGGAAGAACGTAGGTAGTGTTGCGCGGCCCAATAATATAGCCACTGAGAGTAAAACTGTTTCCAACCACAATTTTACTGAAGTTTCCAGATATCGGTGCCGCATAATAGGTGAGCAGGTATGCTCCCTTTCCAAATTCGGTGCTCAGCGAATATGGTGAAAAATTAAAGGTCGTTTTTCCATCAATATCAAGATATACTGTTTTGTAGGGTGTTTTTCCTTCCAATGCATCCGCCACAGAGGTATCTGAACCGGAAGAAACGGAAGAATTCACACCCGTCTTATAGTAATCAAGTTTCAGATAGCCGGCATATTTGAGATAAGTCCCATTTGAAAGTTCATCTGCAAAAGAAGATGTAGAAACATCCCACTTACCCTGCTCATTAACGACAACACGATACTTATAGCTTCCGACAGGAATAATCTTTGTCGGAGAAGCCGTATCTTTACTCCAGGAGGTTCCATTGTAAGAATAAACATTGCTGGATACCGTCTGCTGTATATCCTTTTCCGTCGCAGTTCCTACAACTTTTCTGTCCCAGTACTGCTTATCAAAATTGGTAACCGTATTACCCGATGCCAGTCCTCTGTTACCCAGGCTGGAGGTCTCATCTGTGAAGACAGTAGCACGGTTTCCAAGTGTAACTGCTGCAGAAGAAAAAATCGGCTTCATTGTGAGCTTAACTGTTATGGTACGAGTCGCCCCAGGAGCAATATCGCCGATGTACAAGTTAAATCCTGGATACTCATTACTTCCCTTTAACATGTAATAGGGTGTATCGCTAGAACTTGTTCCTTTAGGAGGCACGCTGACTGTCGTCTTACCATCAGAAAGAGTAAAATCAGTGAAGCCAAGATCTGGCATATCTTTCGTCGGGGTGATAGCATTCCAGAGCGTAGTTTTATCAACATTTTTAGTATTCTCTGCGCCGAGGTAATCAGATATTTTCAGGTTTTTTAACGTCCAGGTGTTATCTTTGTCTGTTGTTACCGTAATTGTATATGGTATAGTAATTGTTCCATCTTTATTTTCACCGATCTCACCTGCCTCCTTATTAACCGTTGCCGCTGACTGCGGTGTAAAGGAGGACGTTACTGTATTGTGCTCATACTTTTTTGCGTATGGTGTTGCCGTATTTGTGATGACACCATTCCACGCGCCAGCAATCCCGACATAGTCCGCCTTTAATTTCACGGAATAATGAAGCGTCCGCACCTCATTCGCGGCCATATTGCCAATGGACCAGAGCATGGTCCCAGGATCGGAGTCCGATTTGTCAGCAGACAGGGCCACTGTCCCATGAGTAGCAGAGCTTCCCTTATCAATAGTCTCGTAGGGCTGCGTTGTTGTGTCTCCGGACGTCTTCATCTTCACTGGAGTCGTAGAAACACCCACATAGGAATCCACAAATTTAGCGTTGAAAGTGAAGTGGTCCTTGACCATCACCTCCGGCATACGCGCATCACCTGCGGTGATAGTAAGCGTGTAATTAAGATACGCTTTTCCCGCATCATCGGTGGAATATGTCGGTGAGGATTTTGCAAGCGTCAGAGAAGCAGATTGTGCATCGGAATCCGGATCAAAATTGATCACGACATCCAGGTGTCCCATCTTGACATGCTGGGTAGACTCTTTTCTCACTTTCTCCGGGTCCGGTGTGGCGTAGAAGGTCAGGCTGCCGTTCTGAATGATGAAGTCTGTACCTTCCTTATCCAGCTTTTGGGAAAGATAATCGGAATCAACGGTTAGGGTGATTCTGTTTCCGGAAACTGCTATAGTTCCGGCATTATCACCGTTTGCGTCCTGAACAATGCCGCTGGTAACTGTCGGATTGGTCAGCACGGAATCCGCAGGGATGTCAATATACAGTTTGTTTCCATATTTGGTTTGAAGATCTCTGGCAGAGATTCCCCCGAAATACACGTCCAGTTTCAGACGGGTATAAGCGGAGATCTTTGTCTCGGTATCATTGTGATCTACCGTCACCCAGTCGTTGTCGCTCAGGTAAGAGAGACGGTAATCGGAAAGAAAATATTTGGTAGTTCCGCTTGCATCCCTGTAGCTGCTCGCCAGATTGAGTCCGTCTTCTGCATTTCCAGTGATGCCATCTGCAGAACTGCTGCTGGAAGACGAAGTAGTGCTGCCCGAATCTGAAAGTGCATTGACAGAAAGCGCACTCTTCGCGCCCACACTATGTGAAGCCGATGAACTATTTTCAGAAGACTCGGAAGCTGTGGAAATGGTTGCGCTATTTTCGGTATTCTGGGATTCTGATTCTGTCGTACCTGCTTCACCGGAACCGGATCCTGTAGCGGATGTGGATGCCTCAGAGTCAGCGGCGGACGCCCTGCTTTGCTCTGCCTGACCTTCTTCGGACGCAGTACTCCCACTGTTCTCTGATCCTGTACCGGATGAAGTGCCGGTGCCCACAAGGTCCGAGCCGGTGCCACTGGTGCTCTCTGATGAAGCCTGCGCAGTGCCTGCAGCCGTAGAAGACGAAGCTGTCGCAGAATCTCCTGCGTAAATGCGAAGCGGACTGGTCAGCATACCTGCCACAAGCGCAATCACGCAGAAAACGGTTATCATTTTTCTCCATCTTGCTTTTCTCATAGTTACCTCTTTATGACATGATCCCCTGCCATCTGTTAAAATGCAGGATATTACCAAAAAATTAATTAACGATAATTATTATTAATATTTTAGGGATATCATACGACAATCTAAAAGATAATGCAAGTAAATTATACATTTTATGCAATGGAACCGTTGCCGAAATGCAGAATGCCACCAACTGGAAAACCCCCGAAAGAAATTCTTATCGAATATCTTTCAAGGGATCCACTATAGCTTAATATTAAACCTGACCAGCGCAAATCAGCCCCGGCAACGCCTTTTCTCGTTGCAAATGCAGTACAACCGTACATTCTGATCAGCTATTTCCAATTTTTCTTGCCAGCATCTCCGGGTTGGTTGCATAGGCCAGCGCCGTGCTCCGGCTGATCCGTCCTGCCTGGTACAGTGCCTGCAGGCTGTTGTCCATGGAGGTCATGTCCTCGGTCGCGGAGCCATAGATCAGGCCGTCGATCTGGTAGATCTTGTTGTCCCGGATCATATTGCGGATGGCGGGCGTTACGGTCATGATCTCAAAGGCGGGTACCCGGCTGCCGTCGACGGTGGGTACAAGCTGCTGGGAGATGACCGTCATCAGCACGGCTGACAGTTCCACCGCAATCTGCCTCTGCTCCGTCGCCGGAAAAATATCGATAATCCGGTTGATCGTATTGGCCGCCCCTGTTGTATGCAGGGTGGAAAAAACAAGGTGCCCGGTAATTGCTGCCGTCATCGCCACGCTCATGGTCTCATAGTCCCGAACCTCACCGAGCAGTATCACGTCCGGGCTCTGACGGAGGGACGCACGCAGCGCCTTCAGATAACTCTCCGTATCAGAGCTGACCTCTCTCTGGCTGACAATGCTGTTCTTGTGCTTGTGCAGAAATTCAATCGGGTCCTCCAGCGTTATGATATGCGCCTTGCGCTGTTCATTAATGGCATCAATGATGCAGGCAAGCGTTGTGGTCTTGCCGCTGCCTGCAGGCCCTGTGACCAGCACCATGCCGCGCCTCTGCATGCCCGTGCGGATCACACTCTCGGGAATGCAGAGCTCCTTCGGATCGGGCAGCTGGAAGGAGATGATACGGATCACCGCTGAAAGGGAACCCCTCTGCTTATAAGCGCTGACACGGAATCTGGAAAGTCCCTTCACCGAAAAAGAGAAATCGTCATCTCCGTCTTTTTCCAGCGACCCGATGTCCCTGTTTCCGGCCATCTCATACATATCTCTGATAAACCGCTCTGTGTCCTCTGGCTTCAGCTTGTCGCCCTCATCTGTGAGAATTTCTCCATTATGGCGAAAGGTAATCCTGGCGCCCGCCACAATGAAAATATCTGAGGCCTGCAGTTCTACACCTCTTCTTAATACATCGATCATTTCCATTCCTCAAACGCTTCCTCTCCCGATTGCCTGTACAGAGCATTTCAACTGTACATAATCATACGCTGTCATTGCGTGCGCTTTCTTTCATCTAATATCAATCTGTAGAAACCGATGGTGGCATTACCGGTACCGTCTGTGCCGGACTCCATTCACCGGCAGACTCCACCTTCCACTGCGTAACTTCATAATATGGGGTTATGTCTCCACCTTCTGTATCGCCACCTTCTGTATCCCCGTCTTCTGCATCCACCGCCTGAATTGTCACGGAAAGCGTGGTGCTGCCGTCAATCGCTGTCTGAAAGGAGACCGTCTCCGGCAGCCCGTCACCGGTCCTTCCGGCAGCCTTAAGCTTTCTGTTCAGTGCCGCGATCCGGTCCTCCGCCTTGTTGCAGGCCATGTAATACGCCGACTGATGTGATGCGCTCTTCCTGCTCATCGTGTAGTCATCCTTTGCGGCAACCAGCGTGAGCACGGCAAAGGTAAAAATGCCCAGCACCAGAAAGGTCACAAACAGCAGCGATATCCCGAAAGGAAAGGGGAACGCAGATTCCTGATCTGTATGATTTTTCAGAAAATATAGCCTGTTACTCTTATCCTTTATCATGCCGTTTCCTTCCTACCGACAGTTACCTGTCTGAACCAGCCTCCGCACAGCGTACATTAAGATCATAGACCGATGTCCCGGAGACCTTCCCGTCTTCATCCAGAGAATAAAAATGAAGCTCTGCATAGAGCATGCCGCCTTTTTCCTGCAATGCACCCGTGAGCTGGTAGGCGCCTTCTCCCTCTGCAGGCTGGAGATCACTGTCAAACGGAATTATCAGCTCTGTATCCTGCTTAAAATCTGCATGCTTCTCTGTATCTGTACCTTGCTGAATATCTGCATCCTGGTTTGCATCCGTCTCATCCTGATCTGTAAAGACAGCTCCCGGATAAGCATCCGCAATCTCCTCCCTGGCATCCTCCAGACTCTCTGCACTGCGGATCAGCTCCGCGACATTCTGCTCGGCCAGGGAAGCCGCCGTGAGCTCCTGGGACGCACGGTTCATCTTGTGGGCCTTTGCGAAGATCAGCAGGCAGACGGACGCGGCCATGAAAAAGATCAGGATCGCGATCATCAATTCTATCAGAAAGATCATGGATTCCCGTTTTCTCATGCAGGGTCCTCCTCCCCGGACTGGCTGGCGTTGTTCCCGGAGACAGTTTCAGAAACAGCGGATTCAGAAGATGTGGCCTGCGACCGCACATGCACATACGCATCCTCCGACCTGCCGCTGCTGTCCACACAGTGGAAGTGGATCAACCCCGGCCTTACCTCTTCCGGCTCGAAATCCTGCACTGCGAGGATCGGGTCACCAGCCTCCGGCTTCCAGCCCGACTCATCCGTGACGGTCAGCTCGCACACGTTTCCCTGATAGGCATACATATAAATCCTGTAGGGTTCGTCCGCGTCTTTGTCCTCGAGAACAAGGGTGGAAATCCCGTCGATCTGCTGCACGCTGACACTCCCCTCTGCATCAAAATGGCGCACCTTTTCCGTCACATAGGTCAGCAGCGTCCTCGAGGTTGCATTCATCGACAGCTTATCCACGGCAACTGAGTAGACCCGCGATCCGAACAGAAATACCAGAATCGCAGTCCCAGCAAAGAAGAACGCAAGCGCAATGGCACAGAGCGCAGCCGTAGCGTAGTTTCTGTTTTTTTCATTTTCCCTGAAGCGCTTCATCGCTGTCCCCGTCTTCTCTCCGTATCACAGTAACGACCGGCCGGATATTTGTCCCGGTCACCTGGTAGTCCACATAAAACAGCTTCTCATTATAGAGCAGTCCGTAATTGTCCTTCAGATACTCCAGACTGTCCGGATACCTGCCCTCGATGGCATAGCAGGAGGAAATGTCCCGCTCGATAGCCTGCTGGAGATTCCTCTCCTGCCGGTCCGCATCTCCGGTGGAAATCAGCTGGATTCCCAATACAAAGACCAGAATCAGGACCGCCGCAAATGCGACACGGATCCAGAGTCTTCCGGTCGTATGCCTTTTTCTCACAAATCGCGCCATTTTATACCTCTTGCCTTAGAACCGGCATTTTGTATCATTCCATTTTCCTTCCAAAAAAACCAGAATCTGGCGTCATTCCATCACGCTTCTAAATTGATGCATACATGAATAGCAGTCTCGCAGCCAGTTCTCAGGCGCATACACATCCTATCTGCACATCTTCCTGCTACGCTCATACTTTAATGATTGCAGGCGTCCTCCAGGATCAGAATGATTCTCACAAGGAAGACATGATGCCAAGCAATGGCAGCATTGCACTGAGCAGAATCACACCGGTCAGTACAGACAGAAGGATCACCAGGGCCGGCTCGATCGCATAGATGAAGCGGTTCAGACGGTCCCGTGCCTCCATCCGGTACATCCCGGCAACCTCCTGCAATGCCTTATCCAGCGCGCCCGCCTTCTCTGCGAGCAGCGTCATTCTGGCATAGGTATTCGAAAAAATTCCGTGCTCCCGCAGGCTCTCCGCCATGGTGCTCCCGCCTTCCATGTCCTTGCGGACCTCAGATAAGCGTTCCTTGAAGGAGGGCTCAGCCACCAGCTCCTCCACCATGTCCATCCCCTCCTCCGGGGTGAGACCGCTCGCAAGCGTCATCGACATGACACCGGCAAAATGGCAGGCATCCTCCGCCTCGTATTCCCTCCGGATCGGTCCGATATGCCGGCCGAGTTTATGCCAGAAGGCCCGTCCCTCTGCTGTCAGACGGCTGACGAAGACCACCAGCACGATGGAACCGAGGATCAGCAGGAAGGAGACGGAGTAGGTGCGGATGCTCTCCCCCATCCTCTGCATCGCCAGCGGCAGGCCGGTCATCTCCGTGCCCAGCTCCTGATACACCTGCTCAAAGACGGGCATCACCTTTAGAATCAATACGATCACGACGGCAATCATCACGCAGGTGAGAATCAGCGGATACAGAACTGCATTCTGAGATTCCTGGCGCAGCTCCTCCTCGTTGTCGTAGTACTCCTGCAGGGAGGCCATGACCGTGTCCAGATTGCCGGTCCGCTCGCCGATCTCTACCATCTGGATCATATAGTGGGGAAAAACGCCTGTTTTCTTCATAGCGGGGGCAAGATACCCGATTCCGTTTGCTTCATCGAGTATCTGCTTTAATAGCACCTTCTCCTCCCCTTCCGGAGCATCCTCATACATCAGGGTAAGCCCTTCCACACCGGAGATACCCGCCTTCAGGATCATTGACATCTGTCCCGCAAAGGCCGCTGCCTCCAGATTGGAAAGCATCTTTCGTTTCTTTTCCCTCTGCCTGCCCCTGTGCTCTGATTTTTCCTGCGCCTGCGCATTCCTGTTCATGACTTTGTGACTCCCTCTTGTCTTTTCATTTCTCTATACTTTTAGGGTACGGTATATCTTAACAGAGTACATTTCCTTGCTGTGTAGTGCATCTCAGTACTCGTATTTCTCCGTATAATTTGACCCGTCTCCCACATATTTGGCCACCGCCTTTGAATCATTGTTTGCACCAAGCGTGGGGTCCATCAGCGTCCAGCTTTTTCCGTCGAAATAGATAATGCCATCCACCCAACCCTTGTCCTGCAGGTATACGCTGACCCAGGCGTGGTAGGCTTTTCCGGAATAACCGGTCACCAGCTTGGTCGGCACGCCCTGGCTGCGCAAAAGCGCCGCCATCAGAGATGCATAGTCATAGCATATGCCTGTACCCTTCTGAAGTGTCTCATCCGGATCCGGAATATAATTGACCGGCGTGCTCTCGGCAAGCTGTTCATCATAGCTGATATTCTGAATCACATAATTATAGACAGCCTCCACATAGGCCAGGTCCGTCTTCGATGACCCGGCAAGCTTCTCCCCAAGGGCTGTCACCTTGCTGTCTGCCGTGTAGTACACATTCTGATTGGGGTAGAGAAACGGCTGAAAATCATCCTGCAGTGTCACGGAAAAACCATCCGCCAGGGCGATGGCATACTGGTCGCCAGAGATATTTTCCAGCACACGGATGGAATAGGATCCATCCCCTCCGGTCAGCGGAAAGGTCTCATAGTCCCCACCCTCCTTGAGCGGATACGGATAGACATCACCGGATGGGTTCGTAATCTGAACCTGTACCTTCTTCCCGTTGGTGTCCTTCAGCATGATATAGCCATTGTCTGTATGGGAATAATCCAGAACGACACTCCCATCTGCATTCTGGTCCGTCATGGAGCCGGAGGCCTCCGGGAGACGGAGCTCCGACGCTGCGGTTCGCGGTTTCCATGTAGAAGAACCGGCCGATCCGTCCCGGCCTGAACCCGAATCATTTCCGGCATTCTCTGAACCATTTCCCGAACCTCCGGAGCTGACGCCCGAAACAGCACCAGCGTCCCCGGACGCACCGGGACTGCCCAATGTGTTGTCAGATCCGCTTCCACACCCGGCAAGAGACAAAAAGACTACAGGCACGAGTACGGAAAGCAGAAGCGAATACCTTCTGCGCCTTCCTTTCTGCCTCTTCCCATCTGTCCCCCGATGCATAGAACTGTCTGCCTCCACATGTTATCTTTCGTTATTGCTCTTTACTGTTTTTCTTTGCTGTTTTTCTTTGCTGTTTTTCTTAGTTGTTATTCTTTGTGATTCTTTTTGTTCCTTATTCTGCTTTATTGGATTATTCTTTATTGATTGAAAAGACTGCCCTTTACAGCCGCACCGACAATCGCCTTAAAGGATCTGGAATCCACCGAATCCTCCCGATTATCACCCATCACAAAATAGCTCCCGTCCGGAACCGTATATGGATAGGAAACCTCGCCCTCCTCCGGTTCCGTACTTCCGTGGGCGTAGGCGCTCTCGTCGATTTTCTTTCCATCAATATAAACATCCCCATCCTGCAGATCGATGACATCTCCGCCTGTGGCGATCACACGCTTGACAAGCCACTCACCCGAAGGAAGCCGGAAGCAGATGAGGTCCCCGGCCCTGTAGGAACGGTCAAGCCTGTTAAACCAGACGGTCTGCCCGTTCTGCAGCGTCGGCTTCATGGAATTGCCTGAAACCTTCGCCACTCCGATCACGTACCGGAACAGCAGCATCAGGCAGATGGCAAAGAGGATGAGAAATTGTATAAAAATCCACAGCCAGTGTTTCCACGCGCTGTAACGTTCAGACGCATTCCTTTTGCGATGATCCACAGTTCCCTGCTCCTCTCTGTACATATCATAAAGGCAGCTCTTCTTGCTGCTCCTGCTAAACGCTGCCCTTCAAGCTAATCCTGAATTGGTATGGCTCAAAATCGGTAAGATGGGCCACCATTCATGATCAAGGCCAGATCCTACAAAGCCGCAATACTGCAGAGGCACTCATCATGGATTCAGAACCAGCTGCAGTACATTGCCCGTCCGGTCCGGCACATAGATGGTTGTCTTCTGCGTCGGATAGGGAAAGACCAACGTGTCATCCTGCCATGAAAGCGGCTTTATTCTGCCACCTTTCTGATCTTTGCCGTAGACTTTTTCAAAGTCAATGCCACTCTCATCGGAAAACGTCAGAGAAATTGTTTTCTCTCCGGCTGTGCTGTGATCTGTATCGCCATTTATCACGCGGCTGATCAGCTTAGGCGGTTCTGTATCCGCGCTGTTCACCAGAACGGCATCGCTGACGCTGCGCCGGTTTTCAGATGTAACAATCACCTGCATCTCACCATCCTGCGTGGGACGGACGGTATAAACGGAAGCGCCCTCCTGATAGACGGGCATCTGCGTCTGACCGATCCTCGCAATAACAGAATCAATCTCCACCAGTGAGGAAACCCGGACGGTATAGACGGGTCTGCCAGCCTCATCGGCATTGCTGGTCTTCTCCATCTGCATGTCCGGACGCGACAGAAGCAGGGGCAGGAAAAAAATAGCCAGTGTCAGAAGGATCATTAAAGCTGTCATCCTGTGGCTCTGCTGCCTGCGGTCATTCATATAGAGGTCAAGGTGCTTCAGGGACAGGGTATTCTGCTCGATCCCTAGTGTATCCAGAATATTATACAGCATCTGCTCGGCGATATCCGCATCAAGTTCCCGCGAAAGAGATTCGGATTTCTGTTTATCTGCCTGTGTGTCTGCATGGTGGAGGCGCAAGTCCCGGCATATATCTTCATTGACAGCATTCAGCCACCGGGTCAGAGACACATCCTCCGGCTTTTCTTCTCCGAATGCATGAATATAGGTCCCCATCACTGCATCCTGGGCCAGATAGGCGTCATCCAGAAATGCGTAGGAGCGCACATACAGCTCACGGCAGGTGATCGCATAGATAGCCGCAAAGGCGTTTCCGTTTCCCTGGTACATCTCCTGGAGAAGTTCTCGTATGTAAGCAGGATCCTGTTTCTTCAAAGCTTTACCTCGTTACGTTTTTCTGCCGTCTGCATCCATGTACTTCCGGTGCCCACCCGCTTGTCTGCGAGAGCGATCAGCTCTGTGACTTCTTTAACGGAATCATCCTCGTGGAAAGCAACGCCGAAGTCATACTGCATGGGTGCTATTCCCTCACTGGCATTGTTGGCATCTACCTTTTCCTGGACTCTATGCATGAAATGAAGAATCCGATCCTCGGATCCCTCCTCGAACATTGCAACAAATTTGTTGCCGCCGTTTCTTCCAACAAAGCAGTGACCTACAGAGGCCATCTTCAGGATCAGTGAAAAACGACGAATCGTTGCATTACCCTCCTGTCGGCCGTACTGTTCATTGATTTCCCTGATGTTGGAAAGGGTCAGAACCACGCACCCAAAATTCTTTGGAAGAGGAAGGTTTGTGTACTTGTCAATCAGCTTATCTATACTGTAACGGTTGCCGATCTTTGTCATCTCGTCAGAGCGCATATCCTTGATCAGCTTTGCGTACATCTCATCCATCTTTGTGTAGAAGCTGAAATCCAGAAAAATAAAGAAGAAGGAAAGTGAGAGCGAAAGCCACAGCAACATGCTGGTCATCCGCGTATTTGTTCCGTTTTCCACCACAACCACATAGATCACCGCCACTGCAAGTGCAGAAAATATCAGCAGCTGCAGGGTTTTGATAAAATTCATTTTCTTCATAAGTATCTATTATTCCCTATTATTCCCCATCATTTTCATTACGCAACGTGCAATAATCCTACATGCTATAAACCAGCATATTATGAACCCACATGCAATGAATCAGCATGCCATGAACCAGTTGGTCTTTATACTTTATGTTCCAGTTGTCACCGTCCCGGACATATTGTGTTAGGACATATTGTGTTAAAAACAGGATAAACCGTTTTCGAAACCTTGTCCAGCAGATGGACAGAAAAAACAGCCGGCACAGCGGGTCCTTGTGAGACCTGTGCGCCAGCTGTTTTTTTCTCTTCCACATCTAACATCTGGTATTACACCATGGTCAGATGTGCAGGTTTACCTGTTCTTCTTTGCTCTTCTTGCGCGGAAGAGAAGAACCAGGGCTGCTCCGGCAATTGCCAGGATCACGAGGTACATTGCGATTGCGGATGTATCTCCCGTCTTGACTGCCTTCACATTGGTTACATATACGACTTTGTCCTTGCCCTGAATGACTTTCTCATTGCGGATAACCTTCTGCTTCGGAATGGTCTTGACCTGAACCTCAACCGGAACATCGATCATCTCGAGCGTCTTGTCGCTTACCCACTTATCGATGGCTTCCTGATCTGCCACGAGATTGCCATTCGCATCCTGCTTGTAAATCGTAATACTACTGTCGTACTTATTGATCTTGAACAGGATATCGTCTGCAAGCTGATAGCCATCCGGTGCAGAAACCTCATGCAGAATGTAGTAGGTTTCCACGTTCATGGATTTTGTCTTTGCATCGTCAAACCATCTCGCAAACTTCTGCGGGCCATCCGTGGTCTTCCAGTCTGCCATGACGTTGCCGGTTGCCTTGTCGATGATCTGGAGCTCTGCGCCCTTCACATACTTGCCGGATGTATCCAGCTTTGCGATGTTCAGTCTGGATACCTGGTCGGCTACGCCTGCTGCGGTTACAAGATAATTGCTGTTCAGCGAGCTGTTATCCGCAGACGGCTGCACGATACCGAAGGTTGAGAAGCTGTCGGATGTGAAGCTTGTCTGCAGCAGTTTTCCGGAATTTTCTGCAATGCTTCCTGCAACTGCCTGCACTTCGATCGCATCACCGTTGTCCTTGAGATGGACAATCTTCAGGGCATCTGCGTCTGTTCCCTCCGGAAGCTTCAGGCTGTCCTTGTACTGAATGGTGACTGTTACATCACCGAATTTCGGTTCTACCACCACTCCATTCTTATCTACAAACTGTACATCATAGTAAACTACATTTGCTGCAATCTTTCCGCAGGACGCCTCAACCTTGTTCTGGGCATCTTTCAGGGCACTGCCTGTCAGCTGCGTAACCTTCATGGTTGTTCCATCCTCAAAGGCTCCGTCCTCAGCCTGGGCAACTGCCTTGATTGTATCGTCCTCATAGGTAAGTGCAGCATCTGTATCTAACGCCGTCTTTTCCGATGTGCGCTGTACGAGAAGCTTGTTCTGATCCTGGGATGTAATGTCACCGATTGTAACCGATGTCTTTCCATCCTCTCCGAACAGTGCAATCTCGCCGTTATCGGTATATCTTACCTGGAACTTTGTTCCTGCGTACGGATCCACCTCATGACCTTCCGGTGCCGCAATCTCCTTGAAGTAGTAAATGTGCTGCTCTGCATCTGTGCTCGGCTCAATCTGACCGTAGTACATGTATCCATTATCATCGGATACCTGTGATTCTACCAGTACATCATTTCCTCCGCTGACGACCTCATACAGACCATAGGTTGCGCCTACCAGCGGATCATACGGAGCTACCTTTGATCTCTTCTGTACTCTGAGAACAATCGGTCTCTGGGTGTTGGTAAATTCTGTGTGCGATGAGCTCGTCACATTACCTTCCGCATCGTATACGATTGCTCCTTCGTCATAAGAGATACTCGGATCATCGCCCTTAACCTCTTTGACGGTGTATCCCTTCTCGTCATACTCCACATCCGTGAAGAAGATTTCGCCTGCCACATTATTTGTGGCTGTCTTGTAAACCGTATCCGGATCACTGTTCCGGTAGAGCTCAAACGTAAACTCGCCGTTCGTCAGCGTTCCACCGTTCAGCACCTTGTTTGCATAGATTGTAACTGCCGGATGTGTAAACTTATTGGTAAGCTCTACTACTCCCTTTCCGTTTACATCAGCAACTGCAGTCTGATCATTGCCTTCAGCCTGATAATACTCGCTGTTTTCTACCTCATGAACCGTATATGCCTTTCCGGCTACCAGTCCATCGAAGGATGCTGTCCAGTTGTTCAGCTCGGAGAGCTCCAGCGTCTGGACAACCTCTCTTGTATCAGCATCAATCAGTTCGATCTCAACTGTAGACGGACGGTAACTCTCATTGCCGCTGTCATCCCAGTCCTTCTGAACCTTGATCGTGCCATACTGCGTATTGTCGAATGCTGAAACCACTGCATCATTTGCAGTCAGTGTGCCGTAACCATCATCTGTGACGGAGATGGTCACTGTTTTCGCCTCATCCTGGTACTTGATGCCGCCGATTGTCTGGCCTGCGTTCTGCTCCCTGATGGTGTAGGTATAGTTACCTGCCTTCTTAAAGTGCAGTCTGCCGAAAATGTAATTGCCGTTTTCATCGTTTGTTGCTGTATCAACGCGATTTCCGTTTGCGTCATACAGATCAAAGCGGAACTGACCGGCCTTCACTGCTGCATCGCCGCTGTTCAGAAGCTTTGTACCGGAAATGGTTGCAGATGCCATCTGCGCTTCGTAGGTATTGGTAAAGTCTGCTCCTGCAAATGCCGCATCCTTATTGTCACCGTAAGTGACATCCAGTTTTCCTTTACCGTTGTCTGTGACATGAACGATTACTGTCTCCACATGCGTATCGTAAGTAATACCGTCCTTTGTCGGGTTGCTTGCACTTACGCCCTCTGGGAGTACCTCGGAGATCGTGTAGGTGTGATCGCCTGCGGCAGTATACCGGATTGCGTCGAACTGAACATTTCCGTCCTTGTCATTGGATGCTTTCTGAATGAGGTTATTGCCTTCCTTCAGCTCGAAGCTGAATGCTCCCTCAGTCAGTGTCTTTCCGTTCAGGCTCTTTCTTGCACTAAGCTGTGCCGAGCCTTCAGCAGCGTAGCTGTTGGCGAAGGTCTTTCCGGTGAACGTGTCTTTTCCGTCGTACGTTACCTTGAGTGTTCCATCACCATTATCGGTGACTTTAACCTTTACCGTCTGCTCGCTTGTATCGTATGTAAATCCATCCTTCGTCGGATTCTGTGCTGTCACTCCCTCCGGAAGTACCTCGGAAATCTTATAGGTATAAGTCTTTCCGGCATCTTCCTTTGTATACCTGATAGCGTCAAAGGACACATGACCATTGGCATCATTGCTCTTTGTCTGGAGAACCTTTCCATCTCCGTCCTTCAAAGCAAAGCTGAATTCTCCTGCTTCCATGGTTCTTCCGCTCAGTGTCTTTGTTGCGTAGAATTGTGCCTGGCCATCTGCTGCGTAAGTGTTGGTGAAGCTGGCACCCGCGAATGTCGTGTCTTTATTGTCTCCATAGGTGACATTCAGGGTTCCGTTGCCATTGTCGGCGACATTGACCTTGACTGTCTTTACGCTTGTGTCGTAGGTGATGCCGTCCTTCGTCGGGTTGCTTGCGCTTACTCCCTCCGGGAGTACCTCGGAAATGGTGTAGGTATAGGTCTTGCCCTTCTCACCCGCATCCTTCAGGTCATCCAGAGCGTAAGTAATCGGATCGAATGTTACTTTTCCATCTGCGGCATTTTTCTTTGTCTGCAGAACCTTACCATCTGAATCCTTCAGCTCAAAGCTGTAGGCTCCTGCCTCGAGCGTCTTGCCTTCCAGGCTCTTGCTGGCTGTAAGGACCGCCTCGCCTGAAGCTGCATAACTGTTTGTAAAGTTTGCTCCGGCAAATGCTTTGGCATTGTCATCGCCGTATGTGACGTCCAGTTTTCCTTTTCCGTTGTCCTTTACATGAACGGTTACTGTCTCAACATGTGTATCGTAGGTGATGCCGTCCTTCGTCGGGTTCTCCGCACTTACGCCCTCCGGAAGTACCTCGGAAATCGTGTAGGTGTGATCCCCTGCCGCTGTGTACTGAATCGGACTGAATGTTACATTTCCGTCCTTGTCATTAGATACTGTTTCAATGGCAGTATTGCCTTCCTTCAGCACGAACTGGTATGCACCTGCTGTCAGCGTCCTGCCTTCCAGGGTCTTCTTCGCACTCAGCTGTGCCTGGCCCTCGGCCGCATAACTGTTTGCAAAGGTCTTGCCGGTAAATGTATCTTGCCCATCATAGGTGACCTTCAGGGTTCCATCTCCGTTGTCAATTACTTTAACATTGACAGTCTGCTCGCTTGTGTCGTAGGTTATGCCGTCCTTAGTCGGATTGTCTGCACTTACTCCCTTCGGAAGCACCTCAGAGATCGTGTAGGTATAGGTCTTGCCTGCGTCATCCAGTGAATAGGTTATTGCATCGAATGCCACATGACCGTTTGCATCATTGCTCTTTGTCTGAAGGACCTTTCCTTCTCCATCCTTCAGAGCGAAGCTGAATTCTCCTGCTTCCAGGGTCTTTCCGCTCAGTGTCTTCGTTGCGTAGAACTGGGCCTGGCCTGCTGTTGCGTAGGTGTTGGTGAAGTTCGCGCCTGCAAATGTAGCTTCCTTATTGTCTCCGTATGTGACACGCAGAGTTCCATCACCGTTGTCAGCGACATTCACCTTGACTGTCTTTACGCTTGTGTCGTAGGTGATGCCGTCCTTCGTCGGATTGCTTGCGCTTACTCCCTCCGGGAGTACCTCTGAAATGGTGTAGGTATAGGTCTTGCCCTTCTCACCCGCATCCTTCAGGTCATCCAGAGAGTAAGTAATCGGATCAAATGTTACTTTTCCATCTGCAGCATTTTTCTTAGTCTGAAGAATATTACCATCTTCATCCTTCAGATCGAAGCTGTAAGCATTTGCCTCAAGCTTCTTTCCTACCAGACTCTTGCTGGCTGTAAGAACTGCCTCACCGTTAGCAGTGTAGGTATTTGTAAAGGCAATGCTCTGACTACTATCTGACACAACTTCTGCCTTCAGACTTCCATCGCCATTGTCTGTAACATTCACTACAACTGTGAAACTCTGTGTATTCGGGGCAATTCCGCCAAGCGTTGTAGCATCCTCGGTTACCGTG
This sequence comes from Bilifractor sp., assembly GCA_051879715.1. Taxonomy (GTDB): domain Bacteria; phylum Bacillota; class Clostridia; order Lachnospirales; family Lachnospiraceae; genus Bilifractor. Next base: position 306 of record JBJEMO010000240.1, on the reverse strand, counting down.
TAAATATGCTCGCCGACATTATCCTGTGTGTACTGGATCGGACTGAAGCTGATGACTCCTGTATTGTCCTTGCTTCCATCTTCCGGTGCAGCATTGCTTCCGGTAGATACTACTTCATCTCCCTCTTTGACTGTGAAATGGAACTCATTGCTCTTAAGTGTTCTGCCTGTCAGGGTCTTCGTTCCAGTCAGCGTGATGCTGCCCGATGCTGTGTATGTATTCGTAAATGCAACAGTGTCGCTGTCATTGTCGACAACTGCAGCACTCAGGGTTCCGTCACCGTTATCGGTTACCTTCACAACTACT
>JBJEMO010000239.1:0-4561 GCA_051879715.1 Bilifractor sp. | reverse complement strand
AAGGAATCCGTCATTAAGAAGAAGGACGGCACCGAAAAGGTTATCCATAAGTGCAAACGAAAGAAACGTTTTGGCAAGTCTGTCGGAAGCCGCAGTCCGGGACAGTTTCAGGCGGAGCTGAAGAAAAAGTTCGGAAACGGCTACCATGAAGTACCGATTGCCACCTACCGGGCGAGCCAGTACGATTTTCAACTCGATGAATACATTAAGAAAAAGCTTTCCGAGCGTTGGCATAACCTGCCGGACGGACGAAAAGTCCAAAGAGATTTAATGTCTGCCTTCCTCATGTATTGTGCGGATGAGGAAATCCAGCGGATAGACCGTGACCGGTGTATTGAAAAATTCGATGAATTCTGGAAGATGCACCAGGCATGTATTGAACGTATCGTAAACAAACACCTCCGGATCTGTAACTCCGGAATCACAGCAGCGTAATGACAGCGGAATTGCCGCTTATGTATAGAACGTAACCCGTAGACAGAGCACCCAGGGCGTCTGACTTTGCGCCCGGCCTTGAAACAGAGGCAAATAGAAGAACTGCAGTCCGTCAGCTGCCCCGGGCAGAAGGCGGTGGATTCAGAAAACCCGGTTCCGAGAGGAGAACAAGTCCCGAACGCGCCTCGTGTGCTAGTACGAATTTGAATTACTTTTGTCCGGGGACCTACAGGGTTCGCCCTGCGGTAAGTCAGTGTCCTGCTGCTCGGGGATATCGGGTATTCGGACATCTCCACGAAAGCGGGAGGAAAAGGATCGGGCAGACCGACTGCATCTGCACGTATGTCGCGTCCATGTTGAACACAAGAACTGGCGAGTGGGTGCCGTTTTTACGAGAAACGGACGGATAAATGCGCATCCACATACATGCCGCCAGAACAATACAGAAAGCCTTATGCGTCCCGGACCCTACAAACGGGCGCTTCGCTTGTCGATGATGAATTAGAACCCGCTGCAGTTCATTCCCTGACCCCGCAAAGGTCGGGGGAATTGTTTTTTTGCCAAAACGTGGAAGAGAGAAGCGGTTCGTCACAACAGGTGCGTACAAATAATTGCACGCGTACAACGAAATGTGCGATAATAGTGTCATGATCAGGAAGAAAAATCCACGACAAAATCATTAAAAAAAGAGGGTAAGCAGCCATGATCACGGTGGAGAATTTAAAGAAAGTTCTGGAAGAACTACATTACGTAAAAAGAAATTCAAAAGATATATATGAGAAAAAATATGATGCCTTCGATTGTGTGATCAAAGTTGATTTTGGAAACAAACAGATTTTGTATCCTGAAGACAAAGGAATGATCATTCATAGAAGGACAACCTGCAATTTTTCTGAAAATGAGAATTTTGTGGTTCTGGAATGTATCACGAGTCTGTTGGACCGGGGATATAAGCCTTCCAATATTGAATTAGAGAAACCAATGCCGGGCGGCCACGAAGATACCGGCGGTTATTGCGATATACAAGTCAAAGACAATGATGACAAGACATTCCTGCTCATCGAGTGCAAACGTGAAGACGAATTCGAAAAATATTGGAAGAAGACGCTTGCGGATGGCGGACAGCTTTTCCGCTATTACAATTCATACAGGCAGGCAAAGGCACTGTGTCTTTATACGTCTGATTTTGATGATGGAGTGAAGCGATATTCGAATATCATTTCCATGGTGGATAACGAAGAGTATCTGCAAACAAATACTGCACTGAAAAGCTTCAAACAGGTTCAATTAGATAACGGAGATAAAGATGATTATTTCTCTGTCTGGAGAGATACCTATCAGCTTGATTATGCGACCAGTGGGATTTTCGAAAAGGATATTGAACCGTACACAATTGGCAAAAGGAAATATAGCGTTGACGACTTAAAAGAAGTAGATAATAACTCCATGCAGAAGAAGTACCATGAGTTTGCGACGATATTAAGACAGCATAATGTCGGCAGTCATGAGAATGCTTTCGATAAACTCGTGAATCTGTTTTTGGCAAAGATAGTTGATGAAACATTAAATCCTAGCGAGCTGCAATTCTATTGGAAGGGTGCGGCTTATGACGACTATTACAGTTTGCAGGACAGATTGCAGAAGTTATATAAAGAAGGGATGGAAAAATTTTTGGGAGAGGAGGTCACTTATATTGACCAAAAGGAAGTAAGTGACGCATTCCATTTATTCATCAATGATCCGGATGCTACAAAACGAAAAATTCTTAATTATTTTAAACAACTGAAGTTTTACACAAATAGTGATTTTGCTTTCTTGGATGTCCATAATGAAAAGCTGTTTTACCAGAATGCGATCATTTTGAAAAAAGTCGTAAAGATGCTTGAGGATATCAAGCTTAAGACAGAAGAACAGAACCAATTTTTGGGAGATCTGTTCGAAGGTTTTTTGGATGACGGGGTAAAACAAAGCGAAGGCCAATATTTTTCGCCTTTGCCCATTGTAAAATTCCTGATATCTTCCTTGCCGCTTGAATCAATAATCAGGGACAGTGCGGAAATTCCAAAGGCCATTGATTACGCATGTGGCGCAGGCCATTTTTTGACCGAATACGCTTCGAGTATCAAGGATTTTGTGAAAAAATATAAACATATAGCGCCATCAGAATATTATAAGGAAATATACGGCATTGAGAAAGAATACCGTTTATCGAAGGTTTCCAAGGTATCCGCATTTATGTATGGGCAGGATGATATCAATATTATTTATGGAGATGCTTTGGCTGACAACGAGCGTATTAAAGATGGAAAATTCTCTGTACTAGCTTCCAATCCCCCATACAGCGTGAAGGGATTCTTACAGACGCTGACAGAAGAGGAACGTAAGAAATATGATTTAACGAAGTATGTTTCAGATATTTCGAAAAATAGGAACATCGAAGCTTTCTTTGTGGAAAGGGCAAAGCAACTTGTGAACTACCCGTAAATTGAATTTACGGGCTTCCAATTCATCTAGCGAAAAGAAAGTCGGCAAGCCGATTTTTTTTCGCCGTACTGCGAATCCTCTTCTTTTTTCCTGCCTGACCGGGTGACATTTTCGGATTGATGCATCCTTATAGGCACGTTGCCGGCGAACCGGTTTCGCGTGCGCCCCGTAGACGGATACCTGCTCAGTCCCGAAGGACCTCTGCAGGCTTAGAGCTTTCGCTCCCAGGCTATCCCCGCCGTTCCGGCGGTTACGTAATATTTGTATGACTCAGGCCGCTTGCAATCCGATGTTGTATAGCGGCTGTTTATCCTTGAGTTTGCGCTGACGCTCTTTCTCGCGGGCAACAGCGTTCTTTTCCGACTCAACCTGCAGTTCTCCGAGGATTCTCAGCGCCTCGTCGCGAATATTAACTGCCGCATGGGCGTCACGGTCCATGGTGTTGCCACATACCGGGCACACGTAGGTACGGTCGGAGAGTGTCAGCTCATGGTTTACATACCCGCACATATGACACTTACGGGAAGACGGAAACCATTTGTTCACACGGATGACGGTGCTTCCGGTTTTACGGCAGGATTCTTCCAGATATTGTGTAAAAGCACCCCAGCCATTATCGGATACGCTCTTGCCAAACTTCAAAGCTTTTTTCATTCCGGCAAGATCCAAATCCTCGATTGCGATAACATCGTACGCTCTGGCAAGCCGGATCGCCATCTGCCGCAGAAAATCGTGCCGCTGATGCTTGGCTTTCGCATGCAGCTTCGCAATTTTCGTGCACTGCTTCTGGTAGTTCTTCGACTTTTTCACCATGTGGGACAGCTTGCGCTGTTCTCTGGCGATCCTGTCCTGCAGAGCCTGATAATGTTTGGCAAAAGGAATGATCTGTGTTCCAAGATTGTTTGTGAGGGTATACGAAGGGGTATTCCCATTGGAGTCTATGTAGAGTTTTGGCAGAGACATGTCCAGGCCGATGACCCGGATCCCATCGGCGTCGCCGGTTTTGATGGAATTCATCAGATGGCGGGAGAGAAGTTCTTCTTCCCCGGACACTGGGTATTCCACAACAACCGAGAACATCCATCTGCCGTTGGGCTCCTGCGAGACCGTGACACGTTTCAGGATACCGCCGGGTTCTACCGGACGATGGATCGTGACGCGAACAGGCCCGGCTTTCGGAAGAATCAGGGAATCTTTGTCCAGCCGAACTGTACCGTTCTGGTTATTGGTGGTATAAGCGTTTCGACACAGCCCCTTCTTTTTATAACGTGGTTTCCCTCTCTCTCCAGAGAGATAATCGGAAACCGATGCTTCCAGATAAAGCTGTACGTTGGCAAGCGCAAGAGAGTCTGGGATGCGAAGCCATTCGTTGTCTTTTTTGTAAGAAGCCGGTGTCGGAATTCTGCCGGTTTTCTTCCAGTCGGAAAGAGCGTGATTCCAATACCAGCGGCAGCAGCCAAATGTCTGCCAAAAAAGCTCCTGCTGTTCTTTTGTCGGCTCCCCGACAAAATCGTATGCAAGATAGACCGCTTCCACTTTCTTCTTTCTGGAAGAGGTTCGTTTCTTCGGTGCTTTTGGAGAAAAATAAATCTTTTCCCGAAAATACCGGGTTATGGAAGCACAGAAGGACTCGGAAATGACA
>JBJEMO010000238.1:0-30729 GCA_051879715.1 Bilifractor sp. | reverse complement strand
TTATGGAATATAAGGATCGCGTAACGATTCTCCGGGGCAACTATCACGACATGAAAGGCATGCTGGCCGGCTGCGGAATTACCGGCGTAGACGGTATTCTGCTGGATCTCGGCGTATCTTCACACCAGCTGGATGATTCGAGCCGTGGATTTACATACCGGGCGGACGCTCCTCTGGACATGCGTATGGACCAGAGGCAGGAGCTTTCTGCTTATACGGTCGTAAATACCTACAGCAAAGAGCAGTTGTATCATGTGATTCGTGATTATGGCGAGGAGAAATTTGCGGAGAATATCGCAAAGCACATCTGCCAGGAGCGGGAAAAGAAACCGATTGAGACAACAGGAGAGCTGGCCGATATCATCAAAGCCTCCATCCCTGCAAAGATCAGGGCGGGCGGCGGACATCCGGCCAAGCGCACATTCCAGGCAATACGGATCGAGGTAAACGGAGAGCTGGACGTACTCAGGGATTCTCTGGACAGTATGATCACTCTTCTGAATGAAGGTGGCAGGATTTGTGTGATCACCTTCCATTCGCTGGAGGACCGCATTGTCAAGAACCATTTCAGAACGAATGAAAATCCCTGCATCTGTCCGCCACAGTTTCCGGTTTGTGTCTGTGGAAGGAAGTCAAAGGGATTTGTTGTCACAAGAAAGCCGATCGTTCCGACGGCAGAGGAAATGGAAGAAAATCCGCGTTCAAAGAGTGCAAAGCTGAGAGTCTTTGAAAAAAGAAGCGCAAAGTGATATTCTATAACGATATTCCCGTAAGAGACAGGGTGGATGAATGGCCAGAAAAAAATCGGAAGCATATACAAGTGCAAAAAGAAGGGTAAATTCCATAAAATCGGGTTCGGTGAAGTATTACAGACTGCAGGAATCATATGAGGATGGTAATGCGGTCCGCAGTTTTGAGGAAGAGACTGCTGAGGACATTATAGAGAAGGCAAAGCCGAAAGTGAGCAGACGTACCAGGATCAATCGTGCAAGAGCAAAGAATATGAGTGCGGGTTATGTTCTGTTTTTATCAGTTGTCTGTATTGCTACGGTTTTCCTATGCATTCATTATCTGCAGCTGCGCTCTGATCTGACAAACCAGACAGAGCAGATTGCTTCCATGGAGACGACACTCAGCCAGCTTAAAGCTGACAATGATGCCTATTATAAGGCGACGATGGCATCGGTATCCATGGATGATGTGCGGAATACAGCTCTGAACAAGCTGGGCATGCATTATGCGACAGAGTCCCAGATCCGCTATTACAATGCGGATGATGAGAGTTATGTACGCCAGTACCAGAGCGTTTCCAATGACGGACAGTGAACCGGAAGCCCTGCGGAATACCGTGGGAACCAGGAAGACTGTCAGCCGGTATGCGACAAGCGGTAATAATTGTGTTATAATTTCAGAACCATGTGAATTGATCTGAGAAGACGCAGTGTGAAGGACATTTCTGCGGCGTTTCAGATTAGTTCATATGGTTCTGAAATTTTTATTAAGGAGATTCTGATTTGAAGAAGAGAAGTTCCCGGTATGAATCTGATGAAAAGAAGAGAATGCGCCGTATGCGCCAGAGGCGGATCAGTTCAAAAACCAGCAAAAAGCTGGTTGCACTTTTTCTGGCTGTTGTTGTCTGCCTTGTAGGTCTTGCGCTCAAGATCACCTATATTAATGCCTCAGATGGTGAGCGGTATGAGCGTATTGTGCAGACACAGGCACAGCAGCAGTATTCCAGCACAACGATACCGTACCGCAGAGGAGATATCACGGACCGGAATGGTACGATTCTGGCAACCAGTGAAAAGGTATACAATGTCGTTCTTGACTGCAAGGTGGTGAACACAGAGGTCAGCGGACTTGACGGAACAACGAGTCAGGCTTATCTTGAGCCCACCGTCAAGGCTCTCGTGGATGTGCTGGGCCTGGACGAGACAACGATCCGGAACCTCCTGACAGATGAAAGTACACAGAACAGCCAGTATCAGATTCTGAAAAAGGGACTTTCTATCTCCGACAAACAGAAATTTGAAAATTATACGGATGTAACCAGCGACGAGAACAAGAATCTCTCAGAAAGCGAGAAAGAGGAGCGGGAGAATGTCAAGGGCGTCTGGTTTGAAGAGGACTACGTCAGGGAGTATCCCCTGGATTCTCTGGCCTGTGATACGATTGGCTTTACCTATGATGGAACCACGGCGGACTGGGGAATTGAGGGCTACTATTCGGACATTCTGAACGGGACGGACGGCCGCAGATATGGGTACTACACGGATGATGCTGATGTGCAGCAGACAACGATCGCAGCCAAGGATGGATACAATGTCGTGTCTACCATTGACGCCAATGTGCAGCAGATTATCCGGAACGCCCTCGAGCAGTTCGAGAACGAATTAGCCGACAATGACAATAAGAATAATGCCGCGAAGAATATCGGCGTCGTGGTCATGAATCCGAATAATGGCGAGATCCTGGGGATGGATTCGGATAAATGGTATGATCTGAACAATCCAAGGGATCTGACGCCGTTCTATACGCAGGAAGAGATCAGCGCGATGAGCAATGACGACATGATGGACGCGCTCAGCGAGCTGTGGCAGAATTTTACGATTTCAAATGCCTATGAACCTGGATCGGTTTTCAAACCGATTACGGTGGCGGAGGGATATTCTACTGGTGTACTGAATGATGACTCCACCTTTTACTGCGATGGCGGACAGCAGGTAGCTGATAAATATATTGCCTGTGAGAGTACGCATGGTGAGGTTACGGTAGATGAGGCTGTCAAATACTCATGCAATGATGCCCTGATGCAGATCGGAGCGCTGATTGGAGAGAATGATTTCCTGAAGTATGATAATATTTTCAATTTCGGCATGAAAACCGGTATTGATCTTCCCGGTGAGAGCTCAGGCCTGGTCTTCGATCAGGATACGCTCGGTGAGGTGGAGCTTGCGACTTCCTCCTTCGGACAGGGCTTTACCATCACGATGATTCAGGAGGCGGCAGCGATTTCTGCGGCCATCAATGGCGGCTATTATTACAAACCCCATGTCGTAAAGCAGATTACCGATGAAAATGGTGCGGTTGTGCAGACCATTGATCCGGTTCTGGAGAGAAGAACCAATTCCGAGAAGGTCAGCGCAAAGGTCCGTGAGGCCATGGGAAGTGTCATGGAATATGGTGGAACCGGGTATGTGGCCAAGATCCCGGGATACAGCATGGGCGGTAAGACCGGAACGGCCGAGAAGCTTCCCCGCGGCAACAACAAGTACATTCTTTCCTTTATCGGTTTTGCACCGCTGGATGATCCACAGGTTGTGGTTTATGTGATAGTGGATGAGCCGAATACCGACAATCAGGAATCCTCCGCCTATGCGGAAAGTATCGCACGCAATATCTTTACAGAACTTCTCCCATATATGAATATATTCCCGGATGAAAGCGGTTATACTGAATCTGATATCGATACCTCTTTCGTAACGAGCAGCCAGATGATCGACAAGCAGTATGCTGTCGGAGATAACGGACCCATTTATGCATCCTCCAGTACCGGAACAACCGGAAGCACGGATGGAAGCAATAGTACTGCTGCTGCAGACAATACGGGGGCTGCAACGGGAGATGGAACCACTTCTGCTGCACAGGGGGATACATCCGGCAGCGATGTTACGGTCGGTACTGCACAGGACGGATCAGATCTTCCTACAGTGGATATCGGATCCGAGGATACCTCAACGGGCAATGACTACTTTACAGACGGTGTGAGCAACGAGGATCTGTCGGCTTACATCGAGAACGGGCAAAGTGGACAATAGGAGATGAAAAGAGTCCTTGTACTCTGCCGGCGGATGCCGGGCTGATATTGACATAGCGCGGGAAGTATGGCATAACTTTTAACTGATCGGCTTTTGTGCGGTCAGATATTGTTGAGTGGGAGACAGGATATGAAATGGATTGATTTTTTGCCGGTTTTTATTGCGTTTGTAATCACTGCGGTTTGTACAGGGCTTCTGATACCCTTTCTGAACCGCAAGAAGGTTGATCAGACAGAACGCAAGGAGGGTGTAGCTTCTCATCTGAAGAAGGCAGGAACACCGACGATGGGAGGAATTGCGATCCTGATCGGTATCCTTGTTGTGGGGCTTCTGTATTTCCGCAGTAATCCTGCAATTGTTCCGGTACTGGTTCTCACCCTCGGTTTTGGTCTGGTGGGATTCCTGGATGACTTTCTGAAGGTTGTACTGCATCGCTCAGACGGGCTGATTGCCTGGCAGAAGCTGATTCTGGAATTTATTGTAACGGCCATTTTTCTGTACCTGATGGTGCATGTATACGGGGTTTCCATGTCTATGCTGGTTCCCTTTAACACAAGCGCATCTGTGAGCCTTGGTGTGTTCAGCATTCCCTTTGCGTTTATCGTCATCCTGGCAACGGTGAACGGCGTGAATTTCACCGATGGACTGGATGGTCTGGCTTCTACGGTGACGATCGTTGTCGCACTGTTCTTTTCAGTGTCCTCCACGCTGCTCTCCGGAGGTATCACACCGATTACCTATGCGGTGGTCGGCGCTCTGATGGGCTTTCTGCTTTTCAATGCCTACCCTGCGAAGATTTTTATGGGTGATACGGGATCTCTGGCACTGGGAGGCTTTGTGGCAGGGAGCGCGTATATGATGAAGATGCCGCTGTATATTCCGATTGTGGGCTTTATTTACGCCTTTGAGCTTGTGTCTGTTGTGCTTCAGGTCAGCTATTTCAAACTGACACATGGAAAGCGGATCTTCAGGATGACACCGATTCACCATCATTTTGAATTGTGCGGATGGTCAGAGACCAGGATTGTTGCGACATTTTCTATTATCACAGCACTGCTGTGTCTTCTGGCAATGAAGTAACATATTACTGCGTTTGAAAGGACAGGGACAGAATGAAGGATTTTGAACTGAAGGATAAGAAGGTTCTGGTATTTGGCTCCGGGAAGAGCGGCATCGGGGCGGCCCGCCTGCTTCTGGCAAAGGGAGCTGATCCGATTATCTATGATGGCAATACCAGTGCAGATAAGAATGCGGTCCGCAGGAAGGTCGGACATGCGGTCGATGTGATTCTCGGAGAGCTTCCGACAGAGGTGGAGGATCAGCTTGATCTTGTGGTGATGAGTCCTGGCGTGCCCTGTGATATTCCGGTTGTAAAGAGCTTCTATGCCTGCAATATACCGGTGTGGGGGGAGGTGGAGCTTGCCTGGAGAATCGGAAAAGGAAAGGTGCTTGCAGTTACCGGTACAAATGGCAAGACAACTACGGTGACCCTGCTGGGCGAAATTATGAAGAACTATTTTCCGGAGGTGTATGTCGTCGGAAATATCGGGACACCCTACACGGATGTTGTTCTGCAGCAGAGTGACAATGCCTGGACGGTGGCAGAGGTCAGCAGTTTCCAGCTGGAGACCATTGACCAGTTCCATCCTGTCGCCTCGGCTATTACAAATATTACAGAGGACCACCTGAACCGGCATCATACGATGGAGGAATATATCCGCTGCAAGGAAAGAATTGCGGAAAACCAGACGGCAGATGATATCTGTGTGCTCAACTATGAGGACCCTGTACTCCGGAAGTTTGGAGACAGCGTAAAGGCACGGGTTGTATATTTTTCCAGCCATCGTGCGCTGGAAAAGGGCATCTACCTGGAGAACGGCACCATTTATATTGCGGAGAACGGACAGATTCTTCCTGTGGTGCGGACGGATGCGCTTAAGATCCTCGGTCTGCATAATTTCGAAAATGTCATGGTGGCGGTTGCGATGGCTTATCATGCCGGCGTTCCGCTGGACAGCATCCGCAGGACCGTCTGTGCCTTTCAGGGTGTTGAGCACAGAATTGAATTCGTGACGGAAATCAATGGCGTGCGGTATTACAATGACTCAAAAGGAACAAACCCTGATGCGGCCATCAAGGGAATCCAGGCGATGAATCGTCCGACCTGTCTGATCGGAGGCGGCTTCGACAAGCAGCTGGCATTTGATGACTGGATCCGCGCTTTTGACGGGAAAGTCAAGTTTTTTGCCCTGATCGGCCAGACACGGGAGACGATTGCCGATACAGCAATCCGGCTTGGGTTCCCGAAGGAGAACATCGCATTTTTTGACAACCTGGAGGAGGCGACAAAGGCGTGTGCCGCGCATGCGGTGCCTGGTGATGCCGTTCTGCTCTCCCCAGCATGCGCAAGCTGGGGACAGTTTGACAATTATGAGCAGCGCGGAGAGATGTTTAAGCAGTATGTGCGGGAGCTTGGAGGGCAGTGACGGAAGAGAAAAAATCAATGCATCTGGAAAAGAGAAAGCGGGAACGTATCCGAAGACGCCGGATCCGTACGCTTCTGATCGTGCTGGGGTCTGTTCTCGTCTGCCTTGTATTATTTATCGGTATTTTTTATGTTCCGGATAATAATGTGGAGGTGACGGGCAACTCGAGATATTCTGACAAGGAAATCAGGGAGATGGTTTTCTCCGGGTTTCAGGACCGGAATTCTCTCTACCTTTGCTATGTCAGAAAGACCGTTGTGCCGGATAACGCACCCTTTGTCTCATCGATTGATGCGGTGTATACGGGTCATAAACGCGTCCGTCTGGTCGTGAATGAAAATGCACCGATCGGTTATATTCAGCAGGATGGAACTGATTATTATTTTGACTCCTCCGGTATTGTGCTTGAGGCCCAGAAGGATGCAAATCCGACGCCTGATGAGGAGGAATCGGTTTCGACGGACAGCACCTCCACATCGTCAGATTCTTCCGTGTCTGCAGATTCCTCTGTGTCATCTTCCTCTGTATCCTCGTCTTCGGCGGGCACTGCCGACTATGCCTCCCTCGGGCTAACGACGACCCTTGTGGATCTCAATGATGACGGGGTCCCGGAAACGGATGCTGATGGGAACTGGCTGATCGATACGGATGGTGATGGTGTCGTAGACCAGACGACCGCCGGTGTCGGTCTGATCGATATTAACGGGGATAATATCCCGGACATAACCCAGACAGATTACGACAACGCAAAGGCTGCAAAGGAGCAGGAGGAAAAACAGCAGGCAGAGGCTGCCGCCGCTGCGGCACAGCAGACAGCCTCATCCTCCGCCGCATCGGAGGGAGTGACTGCATCTTCTCTGAACAGTTCCAGTCAGACCGGTTCCGGTGCGGAATATCATGCGGCACTGACCGATGTCACAAGGATTACGGGGCTGACGGATGAGAAGCTGACTGTAGGACAGAAGGTCCCGGTATCTGATGACAGTGTCTTCTCGACCATTCAGGCGCTGAGCCGGCTTACCAGCAAGTTTGACATCAAGCCGGACAAGATCGCGGTGGACAAGGACCTGAACTTTACGCTCTATTATAATGGCGGTGATGTGCGTGTCCTGCTTGGCAAGGATTCGCTGCTCGAGGACAAGATGACAAAGGCAGCAGCTATCCTTCCTCAGCTTTCGGGAATGAAGGGTGATCTGCATCTTGAAAGCTATACAGAGGATACGGTGAATATTGTCTTTGACAAGTCCTCATAACACCGTTGCCGGTGGTCTGCCTTTTTGACGAACCACTATGTATCTGCGATGTAAATTATGTTGCATATTTTTTGTTGAAATCATGTTGAATATTTTTTGCAGAGATTATATTATAAGAAGTGTGTGATTTTCAGGATAAATAAATGAGGGAAGATAAATAACTGGCGGCCTGCCTGCTGCGGGTCATAAGCCTGATAAAGGAGGAAATATTTTGTTAGAGATTATGACGAATGAAGCTGAGTCTTCAGCGAAAATTGTTGTGATTGGTGTCGGGGGCGCCGGCAACAATGCAGTAAACAGAATGGTAGATGAGTCCATCGGAGGCGTTGAATTCGTTGGAATTAATACTGATAAGCAGGCTTTGACCCTTTGTAAGGCACCGACGGTCCTTCAGATCGGAGAGAAGGTTACGAAGGGGCTTGGCGCTGGTGCCAAGCCGGAGGTTGGCCAGAAGGCTGCTGAGGAGAGCGCGGATGAGATCAAGAAGCTGGTAGAGGGTGCCGACATGGTATTTGTCACCTGTGGTATGGGTGGCGGAACCGGTACCGGAGCAGCGCCTGTCGTTGCAGGACTGGCAAAGGAAGCCGGCTGTCTGACAGTCGGTGTTGTGACAAAGCCCTTCCGTTTTGAGGCAAGACAGCGTATGACCAATGCGCTTGCAGGCATTGAGCGTCTGAAGCAGAACGTGGACACGCTGATCGTTATTCCGAATGATAAGCTTCTGGAGATTGTAGACCGCCGCACGACAATGCCTGAGGCTCTGAAGAAGGCGGATGAGGTTCTGCAGGAGGCAGTTCAGGGTATTACAGACCTGATCAATGTACCGGCTCTGATCAACCTTGACTTTGCGGATGTTCAGACCGTTATGAAGGATAAGGGCATGGCCCATATCGGTATCGGTGCTTCCAAGGGCGACGACAAGGCACTCGAAGCGGTGCAGGAGGCAGTTCAGTCTCCGCTGCTTGAGACCACGATTGAGGGCGCATCGAATGTCATCATCAATATTTCCGGAGATATCAGCCTGATGGATGCAAACGATGCAGCCAGCTATGTGCAGAACCTGGCAGGAGAGGATGCAAATATTATCTTCGGTGCCATGTATGATGATTCTACGCCGGATTCCTGCAAGATCACGGTTATCGCTACCGGTCTTGACGATGCTTCTGCAAGGGTTGCAAATGTGAAGGATGCAGAGGAAGCAGAGAAGGCGAAGACTGAGCCGACGATTCTCGGTTCCGGATCAGGCCATCACAGCACGGCTTCGTCAAAGGCAGCAGCACCTTCCTTCTCAATGCCCAGCTTCACCATTCCGAAGCAGAATATTTCTCCGGCGACTTCCAGACCGACAGCCCCGAGAACGCAGAAGAAGGACATTCAGATTCCGGATTTCCTGCAGAAACACTGATGGGTTTTCCGGTTCTCTTTCCTGAGTGAGAGATTGTGGTCTGTCACAGGCAGTATATAAAGACACAGACCATTTCAGCCCGGACGAATCAGCTGCAGACCGGTCAGGTTCGGCACGGCAACGTACAGGACAATATGGTTTATGACTGCAGATTACGATGTCGTTTTACGTTGGTTTCTGTTACAGGAATGCAGGATTACAGTTGCGTGTATAGTGAGATGACAGTTAAAAGCCCGGATTCTATCCGGGCTTTTTGTTTTTGAGAGAGAGGTAAGCATATGTGGTTTTTCAGACGGAGAAGAAGACAGAGAACGACAGAGACACAGGGACAGAACCCTGTGCCTGCCATGAAGGCAGATGCAGCAGGCGCAGCTGAAACAACGTCGGATAAAATTTCTCCGGATAATACTTCTTCAGCGACAGCAGCAGAAAAGCCGGTAGAAGAGAAAGTGGCGGATCAGGTCTGTCAGGAAACGGTTGAACAAATCTCCAGAGAACCGGCTGCTGCAGAACCGGCTGCTGCAGAACCGGCTGCTACAGAACCGGCAGAACGGAATCCTTCAGAGCAGAAAAATTCCGGATCGGAAGCAGAATCACCCGATCTGGCAACAGCGGAACGGGATTCTGAAACGGAGCATACAGAGAAAACCGCTCCAGAAGATGCACAGAACACGGTGAAGAATGCGGACCCGGGTCAGGAGGATGAAACAGAGGGCCGGGAAGAAGAAACAGAGGGAATGGCATCCGACTCTGAAGAAGAGGGACATGCTGCACATAGCAGACAGAAAACCCTGTACACATGGCACAGGGATAAACACAGCCATACAGGCGGGCATGGAGGAAGACCTGCGGGTAAGGTGGTTCTGAAAAACGGCGTTGTCATTGGAGAAGGCGTGCCGAAAATCTGCGTACCGATTACAGGGACAGACCGTGAGGCTGTTCTGGCACAGGCGAGGGAAGTGGTTCTGGCGGAGCCTGATCTGGCGGAGTGGCGCGCAGACTGCTTTGCCGGTCTTCAGAACCGTGAGGAAATGGCAGAGCTTCTGATACAGCTGCAGGACATCCTTGGTGAAATTCCGCTTCTCTTTACCTGCCGTACGGTCCGGGAGGGAGGCAGAGGACAGTTGTCCGCGGAGGATTATCGTTCGCTTCTGCTCTGGGCAGCAGGCCGTCCGGAAATTTCCCTGGTTGATGTAGAGGGGATGAATCCGGAGGTGAATGCCGGCATTCTGATTTCCCGGATCCGTGAGCTGGGGATGCCTGTGATCGCGTCCTATCACAATTTCAGCAGGACGCCGAAAAAGGCCGATCTTGAACTGATTTTTCAGCGGCTGGAACAGACCGGCGCCGATATCCTCAAGGTGGCAGTGATGCCAAAGAAGCCAAAGGATGTCATGCGCCTGATGAATGTGACTGCACAGGTACATGCTGACCTTCCCTGTCCGGTCATTACCATGTCTATGGGGGATATGGGCAAAATCAGCCGGATCAGTGGCCACATTACGGGTTCTGCAGTGACATTCGGCACCTGCGGAGAAGCTTCCGCACCGGGACAGATGCCGGTTACGGAGCTGAAGAAGCTTCTTGCAGAGTTCTGACAGGGGCAGCGTGGATCCTGTGCGGAAGTTACAGTTCACTGGTGTGTCAGGAGGGCACTTCTCATGCAGGCCTTTGGAGTGAGTAAATACGGACAGTTAGCTGGTTTTATGCGAAGCTGCCAATAATGTTGATCGCGAGAATGTTTGAGGAGGGCGGTTTTTGCCCGACGAGTTTCGCAGCAACAAAACCTAAGCATAAAAACAGCTTACTGTCCGTTTACGAACGGAAACAGACAAATGAGAAGTGTCCTTTTGACGCCTCTGAACAGTAACTGCGGAATGTCAGAAGCAGATGCAGAAATGCGTCAAGGTTGTATAATCTTGCGAACTGATGTACAATATCTCTGGCTGTCATTTGGAGAGGGGCGAAATACAGCTGAATTTATTTCAGACAGAGGATGTAGTATGAGGGATTTTTTGATTAATTCAGAAGAATTGCTCGATACGAAAGCTCTTGCCTTCATAAACGGGCAGGGGAGTGATTTCGGGCTTTTTCCCTGCTTCTGGATTCATTACAATGAACGGATCAAGCTGGCTTTTTTTCCGGATGCGTACAAGACACTGGAACAGGTGTCTCAGGATATGGATCTCAATGAGGTGACGAAGACGGCACAGGCTCTCCTTGCCAGGGTTATTGCACTTGCAGAGCATGAGGAGATTTCGCTTGAGAACGTCATCTGGGATACGGACAGTATTTATCTGGATGATAAGGGAAATGTCTATCTGATCTGTCTCCCCGCAACAATTCCGGAAGAGTCGAAGCAGAGCGGTATCTATATAAAGAGAATCTATGCAATGATTGAGGACCTTGTATCCGATCGGGAAGGCGGCGCGTTTGTCTGCCGCCAGATTTCCTATCAGAAGCAGAAGAACTTCGGGGACTGGAACAGCTTGTCCACAGCTCTGGAGCAGAGGTCACCGGCGGAAATCGACAATAATACGCTCACCCTGAAAAGCATCAATACTCCGCGTCCGCTGATATTTGTGATCCGGCAGGAGAAGTTCCGGATCGGTACGGATCCCGGGGAAGCGGACGGGCTGATAACCGATGTGGATACGGTAAGCCCTGTGCACGCGATCATCGGATGGAACGGGATCAACTATTATGTCAGCGATCAGAACAGTGAGAATGGTACCTACATTAATGATCAGAGAATTGCTCCGAACACGGAGATACCAATCGGAGAGGGTACTGTGATTCGTTTTGCGGATTGTACGTTTAATGTGGAGTGAGGACAGATTGAAATGATGGATGAAAAGAAACCACAGCTGGTGATCATAGACACTGCCTCCGGCTTTTTCAAGGGTATGGAGGCGGAGGTGATACAGCATTACTCCACAGACGCAGATGTGCAGGCTATTACGGATCCGGGCTATGAGGACGCTTTCTTCTCAATGGAACAGGAAATTGATGTACTGCTGATTGACCAGGCATCTTATGGCGATGGCAGCCGGTTCGCCGGACATCCGATCCGCAGGATTTTTCTTCTGGTTCCTGAGGTGGAGGTGTCCGGGAAATATCCGGATAATGTGACGGTAATGGTCTCATTTGTACCAAAGGAAGAGATTTTCAACAAGGTGGATGCCGTATTATGGCAGAGGGAGAATGAGGAATCTCAGGAGCAGACGGATGCTGAACAGACTCCGGAGAAGCAGACCAGGGTGGTTGGCGTTTTTTCACCGGTCGGGGGCTGCGGAAAGAGCCTTGTATGTGTGGCACTGGCCAGAAAACTGAAGAAGCTTGACCAGAAGGTGCTTCTGATCGGCTGTGATGATTCCCAGAGTATCTCGGTGTATCTGCCGGGGAACCACTATGCGTCCGAGGATCTTGCGCAGAAGCTGATCCATCCGGATGATGATACCTATTGGACCATTCTGCAGAACATCAAGACGGATGTGGTCTCCTATCTGCTTCCTTTTGAGAAATCACTCAGCTCGATGGGAATTGGTATGAAGGAGCTGGATGTTCTCATCAGTACGCTCGTGGAGAAGAAGGATTTTGATTTTATCGTGCTGGATCTGGGAGGCTACCTCGACAAGGGCATTGCGGAAAAACTGAATTCTCTGCATGCACTTGTGCTGCTTACTGAGGCGAATGTGCTTGCCAACCGTAAGATGCAGAAACTCCTGAGGAATGGAGAACTGCTTCCGAAATGCCAGTGCATGATCGTTGCGAATGAATATAATGCGGACGATGTCAGAGTACCCAGAGATAAGGTTTTTGGAACAATTGCTCCTTACACTACCTGGGAGAAGGCGCTGGAGGATCCGGTGTTCTATCGTCTGGCACTGGCGCTGGAGGAGTAATATGCGGCTCTGGCGTCTGAGGAGTATCTGATGCAGATAACAATTGATTTGATAACCGGGCTGCTGGGGTCAGGAAAGACAACATTCATTCTGCATTATGCCCGGGAGTTTATCCGATCCGGAAAGCGGATCTGCATTCTTGCCAATGACTATGGGGCAATCAGTGTCGATCGTGCGCTCCTGACGGAGGCGCTGGGGGATAGCTGTGATGTGGAAATGGTCACGGCAGGAGACTGGGACTGCTTTCGCCGCCGCTTCCGCACAAAGCTGATCTCCATGGGCATGCTTGGATATGACCGGGTCATTGTGGAGCCTTCGGGAGTATTTGACGCAGATGATTTCTTTCAGATTCTGGACGACAGTCCGATAGATCGGTGGTACACCCTGGGCAATATCATCTGCATGGTCGATGCCCATCTGCCCGCAGATCCGGACGAAACGCAGCGGTATCTGTTCACTTCTGAGGCTGTCAATGCCGGCCTTCTTGTCGTGTCCAGAACACAGGAGATACCTGGCTTTCCTTCGGATGCATCCGTCAGAGAGATGAAGGACCGCATTCTTTCCGTTCTGCACTCCGGTGCAGATCAATATCACTGCAGCCGGTCGTTTGCTGCGGAGGACATTCTGGTTGCGGACTGGCGTACCTTCACGGATGAGATCCGTCAGCGGGTCCTGCATGCGGGTTATCGCCGCGGAGACATGCAGAAGCTGCCTGTAGCTGAGGATGGAAGCTACATGACACTGTTTTATTATCATATCGGACAGCCATTGCCTGCCGTGAGGTCTATTGTGCAGGATCTGCTGGGCAATCCGGAGAAATACGGAAAGGTATTCCGCGTGAAGGGATTCTTTCATGCCCCGAAGGCGGACAATCGGCCTCAGGAAGACAGTGACTTCGAGTCGGGAGACATGGCGCATGCCGGCGATGGCTGGTATGAAATGAATGCAACTGTTGAGCATATAGAGTTCAAACCCACAATCTTCCGGAAGGAGGTTGTGCTTGTGGTGGGAGAACATCTGAATGGAAAAGCGGTCGGGCTGGCCTTCGGGGAGACCAGAAGCGTAACGGATTATCAGGTCTGAAGAGCAGGTGTGTAACGGCTTACCGGATCTGAAGTTCAGAAATGTACCGGATGACCAGACTCCGGAAATAAGAAGTGAAAGACTCCGGAAATAAGAAGTGAAATAAAAAGTAAAATAAAAAGTGGCGGCATACCCGGAGGACAGGATATGTCACCACTTTTTTTATTATGAAAAAATTGCAGATTACTATTATAAAAATGCAGAAAAAAAGGTTTCCGAGAAATCGGAAACCTTTACGCGTGTGATAGAGGATTCGAACCCCCGGCCTTTTGGTCCGTAGCCAAACGCTCTATCCAGCTGAGCTAATCACACATTGTTGATCTGCAATCAACGATGTATATAATAGTGCAGTTTCTGACCTTTGTCAAGCGGTAAATAAAAAAATCGGGCTGAAATCTCAGCAAAGTTACAGTCCACCTCTGCATAGTAACATCTCTGCCCGGGTCAACGCCTTATAAAACAACGCCTGTTCACATTTCGGATGGCGTGTGCTATACTGAATGCATTGATGACGAATCAAATCCGGCATATTGAATGACAGAAAACTGGAGGATGCATTATGGCAAATAAGATAAAGAAAGCGGTGGGTATCTGTATCGGAACGCTGGCTGCGTGGACGTTTGCAGTAAAGCCACGGGTATGGAACAAGCCCGATCTGAGCGAGATCCGTCGCTATGATTATGCGCAGAGAGGCTTCAAGGGAGCGGATGGCAAGATCCCGGAGAACAGTATGGCTGCTATTAAAGCTGCCATTGAGCATGGCTATGGGCTGGATCTGGATGTCCGCCTGACAAGGGATGGTGTGCCGGTTATTTTTGCGGACGCAAGACTTGAGCGCATGACCGGTAATGAAGGCTCTGTGGAGAACAGTGTGATGCACGAGCTGGAGGAGCTGAAGCTTGGAGACTCCGAGGAAAGGATCCCGACGCTGGAGGATGCCCTCAAGGAGATCAACGGTCAGGTCCCGGTAATACTGAATATTCATACGGAGGAAGATAACTATAATGTCATATCCGATCAGGTTTGTGAGATCGTGGACGGATATGAAGGTGTTTTTGCTATTGAATCCATTGATGTGCGGGTACTCAGATGGTTCCGCAAGCAGAGAGGGGAATACATTCGCGGACAGATTTCCGATTTCAATCATCGCAGCGGATCTTCGTTTATGAATCTGCTTCTGGATGTTCTGACCGGATGCCTGCTGATGAATTTCCTGACGGCACCGGATTATGTTTCTACGAATATTGACACGCGCAATAATCCGAGTCTCTGGCTCTGCAGACTGGTCTACAGGGTTCCCAGGATGGATCGTGTCGTGCGTTCTCTGGAGGATTATGAGCTTGTGAAGACGGATGGCTCTACGGTGGTCTTCGATGAAATTGAGCCATAAGGCTGGACAGGTGCAGAATATATTAATGCGGCAAGCATCAGAAAGAAACAGATCAGATTTCAGAATGAAGATATAGCAGAAAGGCTGCCATACCGCCAGAAGTTATCCGGCGATGGCAGCCTTTTTGTATGGGACGCATTGACTTTTGTATCCGGAATAAGGTATCTTTAACTTAATTCCTGCCAAAGCACTTATGGCAGAAGTTCAGGCTGGCCGCATCAGACTCAGAGGAGCTGACGGTTTCGCTCTATGGTTTCCATCATGATTTCCCTGGTGTGTGCACCGATATGTTTTTTTTCATCCCGGGACAGAGCGGCGGTTTCAATGGGCTTTCCGAATTCGATGATGACATGGACTGGTTTCAGCCAGGGGAAATGCCGTTCGAAGATCTGGATGGAATTATTGATGGAGACGGGGATGATCGGCGCACCGGTCTTTGTAGCGACCCGGAAGCTTCCTTCATGGAATTCCAGAAGGGGCAGATCATCTTCACTTTTATTTCTGGTCCCCTCCGGGAAAATAAAGACGAATTTTCCGGTTTTTACCTGGGCGATGGCATCGAGGATGACCTGCATGCCCTGCTTCAGATCTGACCTGTTCAGGAAGAAACAGTAGATATAGCGCATCCAGATGCGGAGGATCGGAACTTTTTCAATGGAATCCTTGGCAATGTATCCGCCCTGCGTCTTCATATAGGTGTACGTCATAATGACATCATAGATACTGCGATGGTTGCCGATGAACACGGCGCCGCGGTCATCCGGGATATTTTCCTCGCCGATGGTGGTGATCCTGATTCCGGCAAGCACAATCAGAACGCGGAACGCCCAGCGCACCATGGCCTGGGAAATTCTGCCGGCACGATCAGGATTCTTTCTTCTTATCAGAGCT
This sequence comes from Bilifractor sp., assembly GCA_051879715.1. Classification (GTDB taxonomy): domain Bacteria; phylum Bacillota; class Clostridia; order Lachnospirales; family Lachnospiraceae; genus Bilifractor. The sequence goes on along the minus strand of JBJEMO010000238.1, from coordinate 14,498 downwards.
ATGATGCCGAGAGCCGGCAGGGTCAGAACCAGATACAAAAATGCAAATACTATAGATACTAAAGAACGCAGCATAAAGCCCTCCTCCGTTCTGTATTGGCACGGACGCGTACAGCAGAAGTGCGGTGCGTGCAGGATTTTTATGTTCTCGGATTTTGATGCTTTTATGAGTGATATGCGCTGTCGATCATGCAGGCAGGTGTAATATGAGTGCGTAATCTTTCGCGTGATGATAGGAAGCGCATAATGCATAATGATTATAAATTCACAGGGACATATCTGCAAGCAATAATACAGAGTGAGCTGTAACAAATGAATCAATAAAATGATGTCAGCGCCAAAAGATGTATGAGCATGAAATTGTCTTGAAATTCTCACGGTTTCGAATATTAAAACAATTTCTTATACATTTACCTTTTGCCCCCAATATCATACATATATAGTAATATATAAATCGGATATGTAGATCGGATATGTAAATCTGATATGAGGTGATCAGAAAATGAAAGTTACCGCAAGAGCCAAGATCAACCTGAGTCTGGATGTCACAGGAAGGCGTCCGGATGGATATCATCTGGTGCGGATGGTCATGCAGACAGTAGACGTCTGTGATACACTGATTTTAGAGAAAAAAGAAACTGAGGGTATAGAGCTGTATTGCGATACCCCGGAGATTCCCACGGACAGCCGGAATCTGGCATGGAAGGCGGCTGATCTCCTGATGCGCGAGTTCCACATTGCGGAGGGTATCCGGATTACACTGCAGAAGAGAATTCCGTCGGCTGCCGGACTTGCAGGAGGCAGCGCGGACGCTGCCGCTGTGCTGCGGGGCATGAACCGGCTCTTTGCACTGGGACTGTCCGGGGAAGCGCTTTGCAGCAGGGCAGTGCATCTTGGCGCGGATGTTCCCTATTGTGTAATGGGGGGAACGGTGCTTTCGGAGGGAATTGGTGAGGTCCTGACAAAGCTTCCGCCGCTTCCGGATTGCTATATCGTGCTCGCAAAGCCGGAGGATGCGGTTTCTACAAAGCAGGTTTACACGGATCTGGACAGGCTTCCTGCCTTCCATCACCCGGATGTGGATGGCCAGGTGCAGGCGATCCGTGCCGGAGACCTGAAGGGAGCCGTCCTTCGTATGGAAAATGTGCTGGAGCTTGTGACAGTTCCTGAGCATCCTGCAACAGCTGCTTTGCTGCAGATCATACGTGAGAGCGGTGCTGCCGGTGCAAGGATGAGTGGAAGCGGACCCTCTGTATTCGGAATATTTTTCAAGGAGGAGGATGCCCGAAGGGCATACAGCGAACTTGAGAAGTGCCCGCTGGCAAAAGATATTTTTCTTACGAGACCTTGCCATGATCCGGGCCAATTGCAGGAGGATAAAGTATGACAACAGATAAGCTCGCGCAAATCATGAGTGAATATGATGGAATGCCCCTTCGGGATGTCGTCTTTCAGACGCTGCGAAAGGGAATCCTCAGAGGTGATCTGAAGCCGGGAGAGCGATTGATGGAGATTCAGCTCGCCAACAGACTGGGAGTCAGCAGGACGCCTATCCGTGAGGCAATACGGATGCTGGAGCTGGAGGGACTGGTATATAATATTCCCCGCAGAGGCGCGCAGGTGGCCAGTATCACAGAGCAGGACCTGCATGACGTCCTGGAAGTGCGCCTTGGCCTTGAAGAGATGGCGGTTGATCTGGCATTGGACCGGATCACGCCGGAGGAGCTGGAGGCGCTCTATCAGGCAAGCAGGAAATTTGAAAAAATGGTCGGCAAGGCAGGCCTGACGGAGCTGGCGAAGGCGGACGAGGATTTTCATGACATTATCTATAAATCTACAGGTAACCGCAGACTGGTACAGCTGATCAACAACCTTCGGGAGCAGATGTACCGCTACCGTGTGGAATACCTGAAGGATGAGGAAAACAGGAATACATTGATCCGGGAGCATGATGAGCTGTGGAAGAGCCTGAAGGATAAGGACAGGGAGTCGGCAAAGAAGTATATGCGGCGTCATATTGAGCGGCAGATGGAGACAATCCAGAGCAATATACATTAATCCCTGAATTGTGTTTATTGCGCTTGCAATTCATGGATCATGGGTATAATATAGAAAATGATTTCTGAAAGGGGCATTAGCGCAGTTGGGAGCGCGCCACATTCGCATTGTGGAGGTCGTCGGTTCGAATCCGATATGCTCCAGAAGCGGCTGTCACATAGAATTATGTGGCAGTCTTTTTTTCTGTACATATCGATTTCAACATGGTATCATATCAGATTAGTTGGGGGCGAGAACCCCTTTCTGTATTCCTGTTCTTTTGGTCTTTTTTGGTCTGATCGGGCCATTGTGTCCGGTGTTCGACGCAGGTGTGAAGAACCGGCGCCGCATGTTTGCGAGGTTATCCATTTGAAGCATTTTGTAATCAGGTATCAGTATGGTCCGAAGGAAGTCGAAGAGTGCATGAGTGCATGGTGGCGGAAGAAATATATGGCGCCTCTGATCGCGCTTCTTGCAATGTTCGGCGTTTTTGCCGTGATGGCGGTCGTGAACAGGAACGCGATCTGGATGGTTCCTTCTGTCACAGGTGTTTTTGGTTTTCTGATGTTCATTGTCAGGGAGCGGAACGCTGTCGGGCGGGAGAAGCAGAGTATTGAGGACACTTATCATATCAAGGACCCCTTCATGCGGGTAGAGATTGACCATGAGATCCGCACAACCGTCAGCAATACCAGAAATTCCATTCCTCTGGCCGGTGTTGAGGGAGTGGCTGTCACAAAGAACATGATCGTTCTGCTTCTGAGCCACGACATGTCCCTTGGACTTAAGAAGGATGCCTTCGAGAGAGGGACCGCAGAGGAGTGTCTCGCGTTTATGAAGGAACAGGCGGAGAAGAACCGCAGGGACAGGAAGAAATTCTCCAAAAAGACAAAATAAATGCAACGGAAACGTGAAAGCAATATCTAAAAGATAGCAGGAATACAGGAAAAACATGAGGAGGAGAGACAGATGAAACTGGTATACGATGTAGAGGAGAGACCACCCTTCCGGAAGAATGTCATTTACGCATTTCAGCAGCTGCTTGCAATCATTGCTGCGACGCTTCTGGTACCGACACTTGTGAATCTGGGTACAAAGGGCGCGACGGAGGTGACCATGAGTCAGCCTGCAGCACTGTTCGGTGCCGGGGTTGGAACACTGATCTACGTGCTTTGCACACAGAAGAAGAGCCCGATTTTCCTGGGAAGCTCGTTCGCGTTCATCAATCCGCTGATCGGCGCCTGCACCTTTGGCTATCTGGGCATTTTCCTGGGTGCTGTTTTTGCAGGTCTTGTGTATGTGGTGATTGCGCTGATCATTGCGAAGGTAGGAACCAACTGGGTGGACCGGCTGATGCCGCCAGTCATCATAGGCCCCACGGTTGCCCTGATCGGATTGTCATTGTGCGGTTCGGCCGTCACCAATCTGCAGAGCAATGCTGCAGGTGACTACAATCTGATAGCAATTGTCTGTGGAATATGCGCTTTTCTTACGACCATTGTGGTTTCTGTCCGTGGCGGCAGGGCTGTACGGATGATCCCCTTTATTATCGGCATCCTGGCCGGCTACGTGCTGGCATCTGTTTTTACGGCAATCGGTTATGCGACGGGCTGTGATTATCTGAAGATCATTGATTATTCTGCACTCGTTTCGAACTTCAGCCCGTTTACCGTCAAGAGCCTGTTTGCGGTTCCGGACTTTACATTCCTCGGAATCTTTGCCCATGGGTCGGACGCGCTCAAGGGCATAGCCGGTGTGCTGCAGGTACTGCTGCTGTTCGGACCGGTGGCGCTGGTGGTCTTTGCCGAGCATATTGCCGACCATGAGAATCTTGGCTCCGTCATCCGCCGGGACCTGATCCGGAATCCCGGACTGCACAGGACTCTGATGGGCGACGGACTTGGAACCATCGTAGGTGCCTTCTTCGGCGGCTGCCCGAATACCAGCTATGGAGAGGCGATCGGCTGCGTAGCCATTTCCGGTGATGCATCGATCTCTACGATTATCCTGACATCCTGCATGGCGATGATTCTTTCCTTCTTCTCGCCGTTTGTGGCCTTTGTAAATACCATTCCGGTCTGTGTCATCGGCGGTATCTGCATTGCCCTTTATGGATTTATTTCTGTCAGCGGTCTGCGTATGATTCAGACGGTGGATCTCAATGACAACAGGAATCTGTATGTGGTCAGTGTCATTCTGGTACTTGGAATCGGTGGCCTTACACTGGATTTTAAGTATGTACAGATCACAAGCATTGCAACTGCGCTGATCATGGGTATTATTGTGAATCTTCTGATGCACAAGGGCAAGAGCCCGGAGGAAGAGGAAGAAGAGCAGGAAAAGAAATACGTCAGTGACAAGGAAGAAAAGTTGTTCTGACAGGCAGATAGCAGATAAATATGCAGAGTGTTCTGACGGGCAGGTGAGGGCCTGCATTGTGTCTGCTATGCCAGAAACCGGCCGGGAATTTTTGCCCGGCCGTATTTTTGCCCCAATGCCTGTGTTGCGGCGCTTTACACATGCAGGAAGGTATTGTGTATTTTCGGGAGGTGTATATGAAACTGGCAGTTGTTTTCCCTGGTATCGGATATCATTGTGATAAGCCGCTATTGTACTATTCTTCGAAAATGGCGAAGAGTCTGGATTATAAGATCTGCAAGGTCCCCTTTCATGATCTGTCCGGCAAAAAAGGCCTGATCGGAAATGCAAAGCGCATGCGGGAGGTATACGAAAAGGCCAGGGCGCAGGCGGAAGAGATGCTTTCGGATATCAGATGGAACCAGGTCGGGGACATTCTGTTTCTCTCCAAGAGCGTCGGTACGGCAGTTGCCGCCTCCTACGCGGCAGACCATGATCTGAAGGCAAGACACGTGTATTATACGCCGGTGGAGGAAACCTTCCGCTTTATGCAGGAGGGATCCGGAATCGTATTTCACGGTACTGCTGATCCGTGGGTAGAAACTGCTATCGTCCGCAATGGCTGCCGTGACAAAATGGTACCGCTGTATATAACGGAGCAGGCGAACCACTCCCTGGAAACCGGAGACGTTCTTGCCGATCTGAAATATCTGCAGCGGATCATGGCACAGACCTGGTCTTACATTGCAGGTGAGGAGGAAGTCTACCGGATCCTGAAAATCGAAGAGGCAGATTATGGCTGCGAAGAGCTTCCGGAGGGCACTTCTGTACATGTGACGGTTTCTCTTGAGGATGCGCAGGGAAGGGAAATGACAATATCTGCGGAGGATGAGGATCTTTATCGGAAAAATCTTGTACCCGGTGATCAGGTGGTCATTCGCGCGCATGCACTGTTTCGTGCATAAACCGGGAAAATTTCCGGTCAGGAATCCGGGACGCATCCTGTTTATCAGTTTTCCGCATATCAGTTTTCCGCATGGAGACGTATTCTGTTTACCAGTTTTCTGCATGGAGTTATAAGGGAATATCATGAAAATACTGCTGGCTGCGGTCAACGCAAAATATATTCATACAAGTCTGGCTATCCGGGACCTGAAGGCCTTCGCGGAGGCGAAGCTTCTGCATAATGCGCTGCGGAATCCGGAAGGGCAGACGCAGCAGGGTCAGTGTTTTGCGAAGGATATCTGTATTGAGCTGGCGGAGTATACGATCAATCAGCCTGTGGACCAGGTGCTTTCAGACCTTTACCGCAGACATCCCGATGTTCTTGCCTTTTCCTGCTATATCTGGAACATGGAATATGTGTCGGCACTGCTGCAGGACCTGGAGCGGATCCTCCCGGAAGCAGAGCTGTGGCTCGGCGGACCGGAGGTGAGCTTTGACGCAGTATCCGAGTTAAAAAAATATCCGATGCTTCGGGGTATCATGGCTGGTGAGGGTGAGATTACATTTACACGCCTGGTACAGGCCTATGCGGGGGCTTATACAGAAGCGCATGCACAGACCCGGGAAGGTACCCTTGCGTCTTTGCTTCAGAAGGTCACCGGTATTGTATATCGCGCAGGCTGCTTGTCCGGGGAAGAAAAAAGATATCGTGGAGACGGGACCTTTGAAGATATGGATAGTATTGATAGCATCTGTGTCAATCCTTCATCAGAGCCGGTGAATCTGGATGAGCTTCTTTTTTTCTATAGAGGGGAGGAAAGAGATGCTTCGGGGGTAAGCCTGGATTCCGGGACATATGCCCATCGGATCATTTATTATGAGAGCAGCCGTGGCTGTCCCTTCCACTGCAGTTATTGCCTGTCTTCTGTAGAGGGAAAGGTGCGCTTCCGCAGTCTGCCGCTCGTGCTGGATGATCTGCAGTTCTTTTTGGATGCCAAAGTGCCGCAGGTCAAATTCGTGGACCGGACCTTTAACTGTAACCATGCACATGCCATGGGAATCTGGCGCTATCTGAAGGAACATGACAATGGTATTACGAATTTCCATTTTGAAATCGCCGGCGATCTGCTGACAGAAGAAGAGATTGGCTTCCTTTCCGGACTGCGGCCGGGACAGGTGCAGTTTGAGATCGGTGTACAGTCTGCCAATGAAGATACGCTGCAGTCGATCTGCCGGCCGCAGAATCTGGACCATCTGAAGGAAATTGTAGCAGAAATCAACCGGGGTCATAATATTCATCAGCATCTGGACCTGATTGCCGGACTGCCCCAGGAGAATTATGAGAGTTTTGCCAGGTCCTTTGACGTGGTGTACCGGATGCATCCACAGCAGCTGCAGATGGGATTTCTGAAGCTGCTGAAGGGATCGCCTTTGCATCGGGATGCTGGAAAATTTGGCATTGTCTGCCATGCACGCGCACCCTATGAGGTCATCCGAACGAACTGGCTTTCCTATGGCGAGGTGCTGCAGCTCAAGGATATCGAAGAGATGGTTGAGGTCTACTACAACAGCTGCCAGTTTGTCTGTACGATGCAGGCTCTTGTGGAGAATGCCGAAAGCCCCTTTGGTCTGTACAGTGCACTGGCATCCTATTACCGCTCTCACGATCTGATGGAACGCAGCATCGCACGTCCGAAGCAGTTTGAAATACTGAGAAAATTTGCCTGGGAAACAGACCCGGAGCACGGAGCACTGTATCAGGAATTGCTGCTTCTGGATCTGTATCTGCGTGAGAACAGCCGGAGCCGTCCTGCATGGGCTCCGGATCTGAAGGATTTTCGGGATATTTTTTACAGATATGTACAGGACGCCCGGATCTGAAGCAGGACCGCAGGATGGTGCACGGGGACGTATTTTCCCGCAGCGCTCTGGAGAGGGCGGGTATACTGAAGCAGTGCGGACAAAGTGGTATGTGCGAATCCACTGATCCGGAGGATACAGAAACTGCACAGAGCACAACAACTGCCAGGGCCCCGGAGAGGTTTGATGATTCGGAGCGGCTTCTGGTGATGTTCTCCTACCGGAAACGGGATCCTCTGACGGATAACGCTGCTGTCACAGTGATTGGCAGTGCGGCCTGCATGAGAAGTTCCCTCCTGCCACACTGGTGAACTGTAACGCTTTCACAGGCGGATAGCAGATTTTCAAATTCCGGATTTTGTGATATGATCACCTTAACGCATGGAAAGGAGTACAGAATATGCAGAACAAGAAGCAGACAATCTGGGAAAAGGATGATGAGCAGAAGCTGAATGCTTTCTGTGAGGATTATAGAGTTTTTCTCTCCGGACATAAGACGGAGAGGGAGAATGTGGCCGGGATGGAAGAGGAACTGCGCAAGGCAGGAGCAAAGACACTGGAGGAGGCTGTGGCAGCGGGCAGGCCACTGCAGCCGGGAGAGGTGGTATACACCGATATGATGAAGAAATCCCTGCTGGTGTTCCGGATCGGACAGAAGCCGATGACGGATGGGCTGCGGCTTCTGGGGGCACATATTGATTCCCCGCGTCTTGACCTGAAGCAGCATCCGCTGTATGAGGACACAGATCTCGCACTGTTCGATACCCATTACTATGGCGGCATCAAGAAATATCAGTGGACAGCGCTTCCCATGGCATTACATGGTGTAGTTGCCAGAAAGGACGGATCTGTCACGGAGATCTGTATCGGCGAGGATGCGGATGACCCGGTATTCGGTGTCAGCGACCTGCTGATCCACCTTGCCGGCAAACAGATGGCAAAGCCTGCGTCAGAGGCTGTCGAAGGTGAAAATCTGAATATACTGGTGGGAAGCAGACCCCTTGCTGCTGGGAAGGATGAGGAAGTAAAGGATGCGGTAAAGGCAAATGTGCTCAGACTCCTGAAGGATAAATATGATATGGAGGAGGATGATTTCGTCTCCGCCGAAATCGAGGTGGTTCCTGCGGGACCTGCCAGGGATTACGGACTGGACCGGAGCATGATCATGGGATACGGGCAGGATGACAAGGTCTGTGCTTATCCGTCCTTCCGTGCCATTATGGATGAGAAGCATCCGGAGTACACGAGTATCTGTCTTCTGACGGACAAGGAGGAGATCGGATCTGTGGGTGCCACAGGCACACATTCCCGCTTTTATGAGAATACTTTGGCTGCAGTCATGAATATCCAGGGCTGTTACAGTGAGCTGGAGCTTCGCCGTCTCCTTACCAGAACGAAGGTACTTTCCTCTGATGTAAGTGCAGGCTTTGACCCGGATTATCCGGATGTCATGGACAAGAATAACTGCGCTTACCTTGGAAGAGGACCGGTGTTCAATAAGTACACCGGTGCACGGGGCAAGAGCGGCTCCAATGACGCCAATGCGGAATACATCGCATTCCTCAGGAAGCTGATGGATGAGAACCATATCATTTATCAGACCTCGGAGCTCGGCAAGGTAGACGCCGGCGGTGGCGGGACCATCGCTTATATTCTGGCTAACCTTGGCATGGAGGTTATTGACTTCGGTGTTGCCGTGCTGAATATGCATGCTCCCTGGGAGATCACCAGCAAGGCGGATATCTACGAGGCATACAACGCTTACAGGGCGTTCCTGAAATAAAGACACTAGCAGGCACGGAGTTTTGTGATCACAAAGATCATACGGATATTTCAGAAACTCATTCATATGAGAAGGATTTGATATGCACGACAGACTGACACAGAGCGACATAGACAAGATGCAGGCAGAGATTGACCATCGCACACTGGTAGAGCGGCCCAAAATCCTCAAAGAGGTACAGGAGGCCAGGGCACAGGGCGATCTGAGCGAAAACTTTGAGTATTATGCCGCAAGAAAAGCAAACCGTGAGAACAACAGCAGAATTCATTATCTTGAGAAGATGATCGAGACTGCGATTGTGATTGAAGATAAATCCAGGAGCGACGAGGTAGGGCTCAACAAGAAGGTCACATTGAAGTTTGACGATGAGGATGATACGGAGACCTACAAGCTTGTTACCTCCGTCCGTGCGGATTCCATGCAGGGCAGAATCACACCGGAATCGCCCCTTGGCAAGGCGATTATGCATCACAGGGTCGGCGATGTCTGTCACGTAAAGGTCAGCGACAGCATCGAGTATGATGTGACGATTCAGGCGATTGAAAACGTGGGAGAGGAAGAGACAGATACGATCCGCAAGTTCTGATCTGCGCAATTATTGTAATCCAAGGGTAGAAATCATAAAAATTGCGTAAAATTTAAATGCGCGCCATTGACAACGACGGGCGCATGTATGTATGATACAGAAGACACAAAAAACTAGCCGCTTCGTTATGTGGCTGCCAAAGATAAGCGGGCAAATGATTTTCTGTCAGTACAGAAACAGCCTTACGGCTGGCAGGGCTTTTGCCCAATTCGTAATCGGAGGTATAAAGATTGAAAGAGATCAAAAATGATAAAAAACCGCTTGCATTTTACTATGCATGCGTGCTGCTGGTGCTTCTCCTTCTCAATTTTCTTCTGATTCCCCAGATCAACAGTGCAAAGGTGCAGGATACGACCTATGGCAATTTTGTACAGATGCTTGAGGATGGCAAGGTCAGCAAGGTAGAAGTGGATTCCTCAGACAGCGAGATCAAGTTCGAGGATTCCTCCGGCAATATGTACCGGACAGGTATGATGAATGATTATAAGCTGGTGGATCGTCTGCTTGATGCGGGGATCAAGGATTTTGAGAGCCCGATTCAGCAGCAGATGTCGCCGGTCCTCAGCTTCCTGATCAGCTGGGTACTGCCCCTTGTGATTTTCTTCCTGCTTGGAAGATGGCTGATGAGCTCCATGACCAAGCGTATGGGCGGCGGTATGGGAGATGCCATGAGCTTTGGCAAGAGCAACGCCAAGATCTATATTCAGTCAGAGACGGGCATCAAGTTCAAGGATGTAGCAGGTGAGGATGAGGCAAAGGAGCTTCTGCAGGAGATTGTGGATTTTCTGCATAATCCGCAGAAGTACACAGAGATTGGTGCGAAGATGCCAAAGGGCGCACTGCTTGTAGGCCCTCCCGGAACCGGTAAGACACTTCTGGCCAAGGCCGTTGCCGGTGAGGCAAATGTGCCCTTCTTCTCCATTTCGGGATCTGAATTTGTAGAGATGTTTGTCGGCATGGGCGCCGCGAAAGTCCGTGACCTTTTCAAGCAGGCAAATGAAAAGGCACCATGTATCGTCTTCATTGATGAGATTGATACCATTGGTAAAAAACGTGACGGAGGCGGATTCTCCGGCAACGACGAGCGTGAGCAGACCCTTAACCAGCTGCTTGCCGAGATGGATGGTTTTGATGCGCGGAAGGGTGTCATTATCCTGGCGGCAACCAACAGACCGGAATCCCTGGATCCGGCCCTTACAAGACCCGGACGTTTCGACCGCCGTATTCCGGTTGAGCTTCCGGACCTGAAAGGGCGTGAGGAGATCCTGAAGCTTCACGCAAGAGACATCAAGATCTCTGACAATATTGATTTCAACGCTGTAGCCCGTACAGCCTCCGGAGCCAGCGGAGCGGAGCTCGCCAATATGATTAACGAGGCGGCACTGCGTGCGGTACGTGATGGCCGTAAGTTTGTCACCCAGAACGACCTGATGGAGAGCGTAGAGACCGTCATCGCAGGTTATCAGAAGAAGAACAAGGTTCTCACGACGAAGGAGAAGCTGATCGTCTCCTATCATGAGACCGGACATGCGCTTGTGGCGGCACTGCAGACACACTCTGCGCCGGTCACAAAGATCACCATTATTCCGAGAACCTCCGGCGCTCTGGGATATACCCTTCAGGTTGACGAGGGTGAGCACAATCTCATGAGCAAGGAGGAACTGCAGAACAGGATTGCGACGCTGACAGGTGGAAGAGTTGCCGAGGAGCTGATCTTCCATTCAGTTACAACCGGTGCCTCTAATGATATTGAGCAGGCAACCAAGCTTGCCAGGGCTATGGTGACCCGGTTCGGTATGAGCGACGAATTCGGAATGGTTGCGATGGAGACTGTGACCAATAAATATCTGGGCGGGGATACTTCCCTTGCATGCTCCGAGGCAACATCAGGCAAGATTGACCAGATGGTTGTGAAAATCGTACAGGATGCCTACAATAAGGCAAAGACCCTGCTTTCCGCACATATGCCCAAGCTGCATGAGCTGGCAAAGTACCTGTACGAAAAGGAGACAATCACCGGTGAGGAGTTCATGCAGATTCTGGAAAAGAAGCCGGAGCTGCTTCCCGAGAATAATCAGCAGGCTGCATCCGGTCAGGACAGCCCGGATGGTCAGAGTACATCTTCCTCAAATCAGGCAGACTGAAATCTGCGCAGTTGCAGTTCACCGGTGTGTCAGGAGGGCACTTCTCATGTAGGCCTTTGGAGTAAGTACTACGAACGGAAACAGACAAATGAGAAGTGTCCTCTGGACACACCTCTGAACAGTAGCATTTGCGCAACTACTAAATTTCAAATATTTCTGTATTTGTAGATATTATTCAGAGAAATGTTGTATAATGGGAACCGGATTACTGACGAAGCAGTCAGTGTTCCGGTTCCTGTTTCTTTATATGGACGTTGTGCCATGGAGCAGGTGGATAGCATATTGTCAGGGAGGATACCAGATGAGCAGGAAAGAAAGTATGGAGAGCAGAATCTATGACCTGATGGACTGGGCAGAGATCGAGGCTGTTGTATATGCTGAGGAGGATGCCCCGAGGAAGGTTCTGGGGCCGGTGGTGCTGCCCGAGGGCATTCTGGTCCGGGCGTTTTTTCCGGGGGAGGAGAAGGTCAGTGTGAAGACTGCCTCCGGTGAGGTCATTCCCATGGTTCAGGAGGATGAAGCTGGATATTTTGCCGTATTGCTGGATGGGCAGGAGATTCCTGATTATTCCTTTATTATTTTGAAAAACGACGGAGATGTGGCGGAATACAAAGATCCCTATGCGTTTCCCTGCCAGATTACAGAGAAGGAAGAAATCCGTTTCCGTGAGGGCATCTGGGACCGGGCCTCTGAGAAAATGGGCGCCCACCTGATGCAGATTAACGGAACGGAAGGCGTATATTTCGCTGTCTGGGCGCCAAATGCCATGCGTGTCTCTGTGGTCGGCGATTTCAACAGATGGGATGGCAGACGGCTGCAGATGAATCGGCTGGATTGCGGCATCTTTGAGCTCTTTGTGCCCGGCATCAAGGCGGGCAGCTATTATAAGTATGAAATCAAGGCAAAGGCAGGCATGGTATATCTGAAGGCAGACCCCTTCGCATTCCGTGCACAGCAGCTTCCGGAGGCAGCTTCTGTTATTACGGATCTGGATTATAAATGGAAAGATGATGCCTGGATGAAGAGCCGCGAACAGTATGATCCGTCCTCCTCGCCGATGTCCGTTTATGAATGCTGCATAGGCACATGGAAAAAGCAGCCGGGTGAAGATGGTGAGGAAGCGGAGGGCTATCGCCGTCTGGCCAAGGACCTGACCGCATACCTGAAGGAGATGGGGTACACCCATGTGGAGTTTATGCCGGTCATGGAATATCCGGACGACGCATCTATGGGCTACATTACCAGTGGCTTTTTTGCGCCGACCAGCCGCTATGGCACGCCTGGGGATTTCAAATATCTGGTAGATACGCTGCACCAGAATGGGATTGGCGTAATTCTCGACTGGGTGCCTGGCTACTTTGCCCGGGGAAATGACGGCCTTGCTTCCTTTGACGGGACCTGTCTCTATGAGCATATGGACCCCAGGCAGGGTGTGCATCCGGTAAACCAGGCTCTGATCTTCAATTATGGACGCAAAGAGGTAGAGAGCTTTATGAAGTCCAGTGCAATGTTCTGGATTTCTGAGTACCATGCGGACGGACTCCGGATTCCGGATGTATCCAGTATGCTTTATCTGAACTATGGCAGAAGGGATGGAGCATGGATTGCCAATATGTACGGTGGTAATGAGAATCTTGAGGATATCGCCTTCCTGAAGAATCTGAACAATGACATCCGGGCGAATGGCCATGGTGCCATCACGATCGCAGAGGAGACGACCGGGTATCCGGCTGTCACAGGAAAGACCACGGAGGATGGGCTGGGCTTTCATCTGAAATGGAACAACGGCTGCATTGACGACTTTCTGAAGTATATCCAGCTGGATCCCCTGTTCCGTGGATCGCATCAGGACGATCTTACCTTCAGCATGGTTTATATGTACACGGAGAAGTTCATGCTTGCCATGTCCCACAATATTCTGGAAAATGGCGGTTCACTGCTGAAGATGATGCCCGGAAAGGGAGATGCCCTGAAGCTGGCCAATCTGCGCCTGACGTATGCGTATCTCATGATGCATCCGGGCAAGAAGCTCATTGCAGCGGGTCAGGACTTTGCACAGAGGGCCCGTGTGGATGCAGAAAACGGTGTTGCCTGGGCTGAGCTTGCAAACGAGGACCAGGAAAGAATGAAGAATTTCAGCAAGGCACTGCTGAAGCTTTACAGGGAACAGCCTGCACTCTTCCTGCTGGATGATGACCCGGATGGATTCGAGTGGATCAGCAACCTTGACTGGGAGAGAAATCTTCTGGTGTTCCTCCGGAAAACACAGAAGGAAGAGGATACGCTCCTGGTTGTCGCGAATTTCTCCAATGTGGAATATGACAACTTCATGGTAGGGGTTCCATATCCGGGAAAGTACAAGGAAATCTTCAACAGCGATGATGCGGAATTCGGCGGCAGGGGCATAACAAATCCGAGAGTAAAGCTCAGCCGTGCCGTGGAACAGGATGAGCGCAAGGACTCCATCAAGATCAAGGTACCGCCGCTTGCCGTATCTGTCTTCCGCTTCACGGAGAAAATAGAGCACATTGCGCCTGAGAAGGAAGATGTTTCCGTAAAATCCACAAAGCCGGCGCATACTGCAAAAGTGGCAAAGACCATGAAAAAGGCACCAGGTTCTGGCAAAACGACCTCACGCACGTCAGGGGGATCAAAAACCCGCAGAAAAACGACAAAGTGATCTGCCCTGCCTGTCATCACTGCGTTAAGTCCGGATTAGTTACAGTTCACGGGCAATGTCATTTAGTTAGCATCAGATGAGCTAGACTCCTATGGGGTCTAACTCA